>NZ_CP065938.1:1551934-1862321 GCF_025232395.1 Taurinivorans muris | reverse complement strand
TTCTCGCACCGGTTTTGCTTCCTTTTTCATGGCTATTCGCCGTTATTTCCCGCATGCGTTTTTTTCTTTACAAACACGGCATTCTCAAGACCTATACCCCGAAAATTCCCTGTATCTGCGTCGGCAACATTTCTTGGGGAGGAACAGGCAAAAGTCCGCTCATCGATTATCTGCTGAAACGTTTCCATAAGGAACATATCGACTGTGCGGTGCTGAGCCGCGGTTACGGCGTCAAACTTCCGCATTACCCTTTTGTGCTTGACAAAAATTCCGTTATGAACGATAGTCGGCTTCCCGATGAACCGTGCATGCTTTTTAATAAAAATCCTTTCACGACTATCATTATCAACCCGAAGCGTGCAGAAAGCGCCTTGTATGCTGAAAAAAACCTGCCCCATATCCAAGCCCTGCTCATGGATGACGGATTTCAGCATTTTGCCCTGAACCGTACAGAAAATTTTGTTCTGCTTGATAAAGACGACCTCACCCCGAAAGCGGAGTATGCAAAATCCAACTGGAACACTCTTATCCCTCTCGGCTCATGGCGGGAACCCGAACAAGCCCTGCACAGAGCAAGCGCATTCTTTCTGAAATGCCCGCCCTCCGCATGGAAACAAATCAAACAGCATTGCCTTGTCAAGCTTGCTCCTTACCATAAACCGCTTTTTGTATTCAACCTTAATATCGAACGTTTGGAACCGCTCTTTCATAAAGAAATAAAACCGATCAGGCAGTACGCCCTCATCGCCGGCATCGGCAATCCTTACCAATTTCAGGAAAGTGTACAAAATTTCTTAGGACAGGCCTGTGCGAAAAGCATATTTTTAACCGACCATGCCGACATGGAAAAACATGCCGCAAAACTTTTAGCCCTTGATATGCCTGTCATCTGCACGGAAAAAGACGCTGTAAAACTAAAACGGCATCCGGAATTGGCACGAAAAGAAATATATTGCACTGCAACAGCCGTACAATTCCATGCTTGCGCGTTCACACCCCATACTTTTGAAACGTGGTTCGCCGAAAATATTTTAACACATTTTAACAATGGAAATTAATTGAGATTTATTATGAAAAAAACATCAAAAAAGAGAAAGACATACTTTGGACAAGATCCGGAAAAGGAACATTCAAAAAACAAAAAACAATCCGAATTTTCCTCCGAACTCATTTATTCCATTCTGGAAAAAACTCCCCACCCGCTTAGGCTTGACGATATTTTACGGCGCGCGGAAGTAAGCCGTCGCTCCAAGAAAGAAGTCCTTTCCCTGCTGCACGAACTTGTGGAAAAGGGAAAAATTACCCGTCAAAGAGGCGGGACATACAGCGTCAGCGCCAGCCTCAGCCATTTAAAGGGGCGGTTGGCGGTGCAGCGTTCCGGAGCGGCTTTCGTCACTGTCAGCAAAGAAGAATTTCCACAAATCAAAGAAGATATTTATATTCCGGAGCACAACCTCGGCGACGCATGGAACGGCGATATTGTTGAAGTCATTCTTATGCCCCGCCCGAAAGCGAACGCGCACGGAATTTTCAATAAAAGACGCGAGGGAAAAGTCACCCGAATTTTGGAAAGGACCCATACGGCACTGACGGTCCGCCTTGAAGAAGACGCGAATAAGCAGCAATTGAAACACATCAAACATCTTGCCGAACATGCGTATCTTGCAAAACCGACGGACAGCCGTTTCAATTTTACCGTGCTCATTCCCCTTACGGAAAAGTTTTTGCAGGAAATCACGGCAGAGAACAATCAAATCCTCAAAAACGGCGACCTGTTGGAAGTCCGCATTGAAAACCGCTTGCCCTCCAGTCTTGATACGCCCCTTTGGCTTGCTTTTCCGCAGAAGTTCCTCGGCGGACAAAACAAAGTTTCCGTACAGGAAAGCATTACCAAAATCAGCAACAATATCCCTACGGAATTTCCTGACGACGTTCTTAACGAGGCGGAAAACATCGCTCTTGCCGAAGGCTTTTTAAAAACGGAACAAGAACGGCGAACACTCCGTATTCCTTTGGAAGAGGGAGATACGGATTTAAGGGATATTTGTCTTGTCACCATTGACGGAGAAGATTCCCGCGATTTTGACGACGCTGTTTTTGTTGAAAAAACGGACCAAGGTTATAATCTTATTGTCGCCATTGCCGATGTGTCGCGCTACGTCACCCCCTATTCCAAGCTTGACAAGGAAGCCAAACACCGCGGCAATTCTTATTATTTTCCTCATTCTGTCGAACCGATGCTCCCGGAAACGCTTTCAAACGGACTGTGCAGTTTACGCCCCGACGAAGAACACAGGGTCATGTTCGCAAAAATCAGCTTTGGCGTCCGCGGGCAAATCAAAAATACGGAATTCGGACAAGGCGTCATGAAATCCAAGGCTCGCCTTACATACAATGCCGTGCAGGAATTATACGACGCCGGAAGAAATAACGCTTTAGTCCCCGCCATTGCGGAGGAAGTCGGCGCCATGCTGTTTGAGGCGAAGGAACTGGCTGAAATTCTTATCAAAAAACGTCATAAAGCAGGTTCGCTCAATTTGGAAATTCCGGAACAACAATGCGTTATCGAAAATGATACCATGATCGCCCTTGAAAAGCGCCCTCATTTTTTCGCCCATGAGCTTATTGAAGCGTTCATGGTCAGCGCCAATGAAGCTGTCGCCGAATTTCTGCACAAGAAAAAGGCTGCTTGCCTCTACCGTGTCCACCCCGCTCCTGCGCCTGAACGCATGCAAAATCTTTCCGTTATTTTCGGACAAACAAGCTTGGCAGAAATCCTGCCTGCCGAAACACCCGACAAAATAGGCGAAAGCGCATGGCTCAGCCAAATTCTGAACAGTTTGAGCTCCATAAGAAAAATTGCGGAAAAAAATACGAACGGACATAATGCGGAACTTGAAAATCCCAAACAAAACGTTACGGACGATACCGATGAACATACCCACCTTGCAAGCATTGCGAAAAATAATTATCTCGCCCACCGCATGATTTTGCGGGCAATGATGCAGGCGCGTTACAGTCCGTTTTTGGACATTCATTTCGGGCTCGCCTCAAAATGTTACTGCCACTTCACCTCGCCCATACGCAGGTATGCGGACCTTATGGTCCATAGGAGCCTCAAAGCGGAACTCGGACTTTTCGACAAAAACCATTCCATTTTCAATCCGGAATACCTTGAAAATATTGCGGATAGTTGCAACGAGCAGGAACGCACCGCCCAAACGGCTGAACGTGAGGTATTCCGCAGGCTTTCTTGTTTGATGCTGGAAAAATCCATCGGAAAAACCTTTAAAGCCGTTATCAGCGGATTGAGCAATTTCGGCGTGTTTGCAGAAATGCGGGAAAACATGGCTGAAGGCATGATACGCATGGAAAAACTGGGCGACGACTATTTTGTTTATGACGAAACCAAACAAATCCTTTACGGAGAACGCACAGGGGCCGAATACAGGCTTGGCGACGAAATAGACGTGCAAATCGAATTTGTGGACATCACCCGCCTTGAAATTGATTTAATCCTTATGGGCGTGACTCCTCGCAAAGCAAAAGGCAGAAGCACCCTTTTCCGCAACAATAAAAATGAAAATAAAAATCGGCAAGCAAAAAAGTATAAATCAGAAAAATATCAATCAAAAAAAACAAAATCACAGCGCGCTACAAATGAAAAAAATGCCAAAAACTCCAAACAAAACCCAAAGGAAAAACACTCCAAGCAAAAGCGCAAAAAATAATTCGGATTGCAAAAAGCATGCAGGGTATTTTCCCGCATGCTTTTCTATAAAAATATGAATGAGATGTTCTTACTAATAGCCAATAACTGCTTGTTAACTTCTGTTTTTTTTTACTTGATGACGTATACTTTTTGCAATTTTTTTAGTATTGAAAAAAGCTCGTCAAATCTATCAGCTAAACTTCTTTTGCTCACATCTTCATATTCTAAAACTAAAACACGCTTTGCTGTCGAGCCTATTGTTTTCTCTCTATACTCATAAATTTTTTCTTTTATTTCTTCTTTTTTATTTTCATCGCATTGTTCAAGATTAAAATAAAGTTTTAATGAATACCTGTTCTCATGCTCAACAGTTTTCAATATAATGTAACTTCCCCAATATATATCTTGTTCTTCCGCAAAATCATACGTATCTCTATGCGTAAATTCAATCGTATTTTTTGTAATATTATACTTAACCGTATTCTTATATCTTATTGAATTGCATACATCATTTGCCAGAGTTATATTATGGTAAAACTTATTATGCGAAATAAGCCAATCAAATATCCATTGGTATTTTTTATAAACTTTAAATAATTCAAGGTTAAATGAACTTTTGCTAAAAATAAAATTCGTTACCTTTTCCTGCCTGATCTGTTCCACTTCATCAATCAACTCATGATGGTTTAAGCATAACTCGTCAATATCATCAGAAAGATCATGCGCTTCAATCATTGCGCGAAATTCCGACAAAACCGGCTTTGCTTCTTTAGCGACTGATTGAATATTCTCATTTAAAAAGTCAAGTATCCAATCGTAATTTAGAGCTATCCAATCAGAATTTATAGTATTTTCTTCACCACTCTCAGCATAATTCACGTCTAAATACACAAAATATGAAGAAACCTGTTTTTTCTTTCTCGCATCTTCAAAATATTTTTTATAGCAATTTAATTGATTATTATGTTCTTTACAGCCAAACTTATTTTCAATAACAATACATAGCTCATCAGTTGTAATAAGAATATCTAGTCGCCTATTTTGGTTGTTGTGCCGAATAGGATATTCACATACAATAATAGCTTTATTTAAGGCATTAACGCTTAGTCTTAATTTTGCTTTTTTATTTAACTGTTTTATAAAAGCTTTTGAAAATTTATTTCCTAATTCATGCGTCTCTTCTGAATCAAGCAGCCACGCTATTATTTTAGAAATTCCAACTTCATTGCAACTTAAAAAATTACTCAGATTGTTTTGGGTAACACGGGCTATACTTTCATCTTCTTTAAATTTTTTTATAAGATTATTTATATTCATAAACACTTCTTTATATTTTTATTCAACTTATTTATCTTCTTATCAATAAAAAGTCAATAATATATCCGTTCGTTCAATAATCAGTCTGACTATATTTTTTCATCATAACGTTCAATATTTTTCCATTACATCAAGCTATCAAGCGATTACTTTTTAAAGTTATGCCAAAAGGTTAAGTAACATCAAACAAATAAGGATGACCTTTTCAACATCAATATCAATATTGATGTTGAAAACCCCATCTACTGTAACAACTCTATCAAAATATCTCCTTTTCTCAAAAAAAAAAAAAAAAACATTTGACAAAGCATGCAATATCACATAAAAGACTTTTCACGGCATACGTCCTCATCGTCTAGCCGGCCCAGGACAGCGGCCTTTCACGCCGTCAACAGGGGTTCAAATCCCCTTGAGGACGCCAAAAATTTGAAGGAGTTAGAGAAAATTCTAAGTCCTTTTTGTTTATCTTCCCCACACTATTCCCCACAAAAAATTTATATCCTCAATCAAAAAAATTGTTCTGCATCGTTCAAGCAATTCTGTAATCAATATTTTCTGCACTGTCGGTGCAACGCAATATTTCTTAATTACCTATTCTCTCCTCCCTGCATAAAGTTAACTTGACATAGTCATATAAGTGTACTACATGTAATACACTTATAATACACAGCAACACAATAATGCTTACCGGAGTAAAGCATGAACAGCGGATTCAAAACCAACCAAGAAAGAAAAGCATATTCCACATCATTAAGGCTGACACCCGAACTGCACGCCCGTTTGGAACGGCTTGCGGAACGCACCGACCGCAGCAAAACATTTTATATCCAAGAAGCAATACGCCTGCACCTTGAAGAACTGGAAAAAATCTATCTTACGGAACAGGAACAAATCGAACAAAACAAAACCGTCCTAAAGAAATAAGCGAGGAGAACATGAAACAACTTATTGTCAATATTGAAACAGAAGTATTGGAACGATTAAAACAGGTTGCAGAGTGCAGAAAAATCCCCGTAAAAGAAGTCATTATCGAGGCCATAGAGGAACATTTGGAAGAAACCGAAAAACTTTACTGCCTGAACAGTGATTTTTGCACGCCAAAGAAAATTGAATGTACGGACGAAGAACCGCCCATGACCTTAGAATATTATAAAAACTATTATTAAAAGAGGTGTAAAATGATACGCATCAAAATTCAGCTGCCCAACGAATTGTACGACAAAATTATTTATTTTGAAAAAGAATACTATACACCCCGTTTTGAAATCATCAGAAGGGCTCTCAGAGATTATACGGACAATTTTCCCTTTGAATGCTATGAAGAAGAGGAAGATTTATAAGACTATCATTTGTTAAAGTTTTCTGAACTTAGCGTTAGATATAAACATGATAAATAAAGCAATGCCAGTAAAAAATATCTTTCAAATTAGCATTGCTTTATTTATAATTTATAATAGGATAAAATGTAATACCCCATTAATCAAATAACTTAAAAAAAAATTTTTTATTTGTGTGCTTTTTGATAAATCTAATTTGAGTTTTTTCAGCCTAAAGTCATATGAAACTATTATTAATCATGTATATTAATTTATTAAATTATCTTTGATTCTACGTTAGAAAAGCTTTCCCATCCTTCAAGCACAAACATTATTCTTTCATTATTCTCATCATTCGTTTGTTCTAAACTTGATGTTCTAACCGTAATATATGAATTCATGAATACTATAAAATAATTTAATTAATTATAGAGAAATATTTATTAGTATTGCGTATATTGTTATTGTGTCCATAAAAGTCCATTAATGTCCTATATTTTCCCTTATTTTATTGACATCGGAAGATTCGTATATTAAAATATAAAATAACGAAGAATAGAGTGGGGAAATTAACTTATGGATACGAAACTGTTAACTGTTTCTCAAACAGCTCAATATTTACAGCTTTCTGAAAAAACTATACGCCGTATGATTGGAAATGGTAGTTTACCTGCGTCAAAACTTGGTAACCGTACTTGGCGGATTCGTGCATGTGACATTGACGAATATGTGTCTAATTCTTGTCAAAAGCCCCCTATATACAATAAACAACCTTTCCCAGAATTAGAACTAAATCCTCCGAAAAATCCTCGTCTAATTTCTCTATTTTCAGGTTGCGGTGGTATGGATTTAGGTTTTAAAAAAGCAGGATTTGACATTGTATTTGCAAATGATTTTGACGCTGATGCACAAGCAATTTATTCACTGAATATAGGTTATATAGATAAACGTGATATACTATCGATTGGAGAAGATGAAATTCCAGATGGTGATATTTTAACTGCTGGTTTTCCATGTCAGCCTTTTTCTAATGCTGGTAACCGGAAAGGTGTTCATGATTCTCGGGGCATGTTGTACAAAGAATGTTTGCGCATAATTCAAAAAAAGAAGCCCAAAGTAATTATCTTTGAAAATGTAAAAGGGTTGCTCTCGACTAAATATGTTGATGGACGCAATTTGGCAGAAGTTATTGTAGAAGATTTATCCAATATGAACGGTATAGGGTATAATGTTGTTTATCAGCTTGTAAATGCATCAGATTATGGAGTTCCCCAAAATAGGCAAAGAGTTTTATTTGTAGGTATCCGAAAAGATTTAGGCATTACATTTCAGTTTCCCAAAAAACAAACGAAAGAAAAACTGGCGTTACGTAATATTTTAGATATTCCATCGAAAGTAGCTAACAATGTGGATTGGACACTCTCACCGCAGGCATTGGACATGGTTAGATTTATTCCTGAAGGAGGTTCATGGAAGGATGTTCCGTATGAACATTTAGCTCCTCGCTTTCAAAAAATTCGAGATAACATGAAAAAATACCATTCACCCAACTTTTACCGGCGTTTTTCAAGGGATGAAATCTGTGGAACTATGACGGCATCTGCTCAACCAGAGAACTGCGGCATTATACATCCTACTGAAAATAGAAGATTTACAGTACGAGAAGTTGCTCGTATCCAGACTTTTCCTGATGATTTTAACTTTTTAACAGATACAGCACGAAATATTACCGCAATGTATAAAGTTATAGGAAATGCGGTGCCTGTTATGCTGGCATATAATATTGCTTCTACAATAATGGAGCAAGTATTTAAGAAAGCCATAAATAAAATGTAAGGAACAAGAAAATGAATACAGATAAAGCATACCTATTAGGATTAATCATAGGTGGGGGAATATTCGGAAATGCCGAAGATATTTTTAGTATTCGTTTGCCATATAAAAAATGGGGGTCATACCTTGAAAATCCACAGCGTGCTGGAGATATTGCTGGAGATATTTTACGCAAAGTGGGGCAAATGTTTCGAGCAGTTTATGACCTTTCAGTGCAATATGAAACAACTCCTGGAGGTACTTGGACTATTCTTTGCGAAGGTGATACAACAGCGGTAAAAAATGATCTTACACATTATGGCATTACATGTGAAGGAGAACTTCGAGGAAACGCTAATATTGGTCAAGTGATATTAGAATTAGTTGATGATAATCTTAAGCGCCGCTTTATTGCAGGGTTGGCAGATACAATCGGAAGCATGGCAAAATCTCAACGTCGTTTTACTGATGAACACCAAATTATTTCTTTTGAAATTAAAGGCTACAACTTTAATTTTGTTTGTGATTTATGTCGGCTGTTATATAGCATAAATTGTATTCCTGACCAAGTGAACTGGAATCATCCCAATATCCATTGCACGAGTGATTCATACTATACCCAATGGAATAAGGGCTTTAAACTGCGAATTTTATTGGATCAATATGCTCAGTTCGGAGCATTTGCGTTTAGAACCAAAGCAGAAACATCAAATGAAAATCGTAGATTACAGAGAAAAACTCATATTGCGGAAAAATGTGAGATGAGGGATATGCACTTCACTTCATCAACAGTGCATCCAGCTGAAAATGATGCTCGTTTGCCAGAAGTCATTAGAGGGGGACATTACATTCATTTCAGACATTTTTGTACGGTAATGGGCTGCGAACACGCCCCATACTGTAAAATTAGAGAGCAGTTTAAGTATATTGGAGAATTGATTAATCCATTTCCAATTTTACATAAGGATAACTACATTCAGATTGAGGAGCTTATTCAAGCAGATCCTCTGTTATCAAAACGAAAGTACACTTCTTTTAATATAAATATTAGAACCTTAATAGATCAGTATAAGAAAGATAAGACTGCTTTGTTGTATGGCATGACTGCCAATACTGGTTATCCAATAGCTGAAATTCTTCAAGCGATAGCTTATGTCATTGCAAACAATGATGAACTTTCTGGCAAGCGTCCAAAGGGGTATCTGCAAATTGTTGAACGCCATTCACAAAATGATGTAAATTCATTAGTTGAAATAAGAAAGCCTGATCTACTCACACCGTTGGTTATTGTGGGGAATGGCCGTGGAGCTTTAATTGGAGCTCGAAATCCTAATGTTTACAAACGATTAGTAACAAATTCACCAGACAATGAATACAAATTACTTGTTCGCCAAATTACCGAGGAGGACTTACGAAATGCCCGGTAAACGTAATAGAAACGAAGTTTCATATTATCCAGAAATTCAAACTTTTATTGAGGTACAGCTTAAAAGTAATTTCAGAACAAAACGCCATAAAGAGCTTAATGTCTTTTGGGGGATTGGAGAATTAAAAACTAATCTTTTAAAAATTATTTCTGAACATCCAGATATATGTACCTGCGTTCAAAATTTTGCAAATCGAGTTCCTCCACTAAATCTTGATATTTTTGCTTTAATTACTGATGAAACGCAATTTGAAATTTTAATTCTAGAAATTAAACTAATGAATAGTGCAGGGCTAAAAGAATGGTCGCAACTTGTTGGATACTGCTTAGTTTCAGGAGCAAAATATGGGCTTCTGGTCAATATTGATAATGGGGCAAGTCCACGATTAGCTCATATTCTTTCTACAGAAGCACATATTTCTAATATTCAAACCATTGTCAATGGTAAGCATCAAGAACATTGTCTCGGTTTTATGCAGTGGGATAGTTTAACACAGAACTTTGAATATAGTAATTTGGGTCTAATCAGGTCGTTATCTGAACTAAGCAATCATTTAGCAGATGAATTCTCAACTTAAAAATATAAAAATAATATCCAAAGCAAAAGCAATCAACCATAAAAAGTTGATCGCTTTTATTTTATCCATTATTTCAAAAAAAGCTAAAAACTATGTTAAGAGCTGTCTCTAAATAACATCTGAACATATTTTTAATATATATTTAACTTTATTTATGAGCAGACATGATATTTCTGATAAAAAATGGGCTGTAATAGATCCTATGCTAGCAAAAATAACAGCGAAACAAGAGGCCACAAACGCAAGGATAACCGATTATTATTCAATGGTATCCTATGGATATTAAAAACCGGTGCATCTTGTGGGAGTTACCGTCTGAATTTGATTCTTGGAAAACAGTTCATAAACGTTTTCTTCAATGGCAAAACTGGAAATTTGGGATGATATCCTGAAAATGCTCTCCATAAATACTGACTGTGAAGCAATTATCATTGACGTGTCATTTATCAAATTGCATCAACATGAGTATGGTGAAAAAAGAGGGCACTTCAAACAATCTATTGGACAAAACAAGAGACATCCCCTAGGATATCTCATATTTAATATAAATAAACAGGCTTAACATTAACGTCTAGGCCTGTTTATTTCCATCTTATTTAAAATAAAAAAATTCTTTTCTATATATTCTGCCGTATTTTATATAGCTGTACAAATATGGATCAATTCTTGTTCTGCAGAAACAATACTTTTAGAAAATTTTTCTGAAAAACAGGTAAGATTACAATAAATAAATTGAGTATAATAAAAATTTCGTATAATAAAAGAAATAAATTGATAAGGAGAAAGAGCTGAAGAAACGGGTATTCGACAATTTTTATATTGTCCCAATGTTAAATGTGACTTAGGATGTTCTACTGGTATAAATGACTCACTAGAATCAAAATCAAATCTTAATGGAACAATAACTGTTCTTTTATCATAAATTTCTAGATACAATTCATCTTCCATATAAAGTTCAGGCTCATTTTGAAAATGTTCTAAATTAGGTGCAGGGAAAAAAGATAAACGATGTGTAACAACTTGATTATCTTGAAATCTATATAATAAAGAAATCAAAGCCCCATCTATCATTTTTAAATTATAATTTTTTGTCTTATAAAGTTCATTATACATTTCACTATAAGAAATGTTTTTTAAACAAATTGAATTATCTTGACTAGTATTAATCCCTATTGATGATTCACCTCTTTTATCACCTTTTTTTGATGGATAATTTTGATCATCACATAATCCAGCTTCAATTATATCTGATGTTAGCTTTAGAATTTGTTTATATACCTCATCAATACCTAACATAAACCTATCCCTTTATCTATTTAAAAGTTGCCATAATCGTTCTAATTGCTCTGCATCAAAATCCTCTGGCAGTAATGTCTTATCTTCCAATCCTTTAATCAATTTATCAATATCATTTTGACTTTTTTCTATTTTTTCTCTTTCAGCATCTGTCATATCACGATTAATAATATTTATGCGTTCTAGCTCTAATCTCGTAGGATAGTCAAACTCTAACTTATAATCATGATCCTTTACTCGTTTATATTCAGAAATTAATCCCTTCATACTATCACCAACACCTAACACTCTGACCCATGCCTTACTGCGAGTTATTGCAGTAAATAATTGATTACGAATTTTAGCTAAACCATAATGTGAATCAAAACAATGTTCAGCATTTATAATATAAACCATTGCAGCCTCATTTCCTTTAGCTCGATAAATTCCAGTAAAAGCAATTGAATCTCGGTTTTCAGTAAAAAAAACATCAGGAGCTGTATCTACTCCTGCTGTATGCGTTTGAATCTCTGACTGAAATAAAAGAGAACGAATAGGTGCAACAGCTTGTTTGGTTGTTAATGGATCAGGATTAATGACAATTATATCATCAGGCCGTAATTCATCCTCTTTTAAATTCTTTTTAATTTCTCTCACAACCCATTCATTCTGTTCTTCTTTAGAATCAAAACTTTTAAATACTATCAAATCATCAATAGAAGAATGCTCTTCTAAAAATTCAGGGCTGCTTTGCTTAGTCCGTGCTAAAATAACATGATTACCATCAGATAATTCCCCATTCTCTACCCTATAACCAACATCCTCCCACAAACTACTTTGCTCAAACATTTGCACAAGTCCTATTTGCCCCTTATTCGTAGGCTGACGATAAATTCCAAACCCCAGAGCATGAGCTGTTACCAAAACTGGACGCGAATTTCGATAACATTTTTCCAAAATAATATCTTGCTGAGGTTGCCCTTTTTCAGATATTTTAAATTTGACCCTTGGAGTACCATCCTTTAATCTTCCAAAAATTTCTTCAGGTGATGGCAATGATTGCAAACGTAAATTTTGAAGTTCATCATATGCATAAACAAGTCTTTTAGGCTCTTTAAGCATTTCATAACAAAGCCGTAAAAAAGCAGGAGAAAAATCTTGAGCTTCATCAACAAGAATAACATCATATTCTTCAATATTCTTTTTCATATTACCCAAAGCTTCCTCACAAACTCTCCCAAAAGGATCGTTGGCACCAAACTTTCTACGTGCACCCATAAAATCATAGTATTCTATATTATTTTTTAAACAAAAATTATAATAAATTCCGTTTTTTTCTCCACCGCCAGGAGCTCCCCAGGCATGAATAATTTGAAGATTATCCCAATCTGGCTCATCGTTCGTTTGTTCTATATAAAAGGTATTTATTAATTGACGAAACTGCCCCTTTAAAGAACGCGTATTAAATGTAACAGCAATTTTCCATTCTGGATGTTGAGCATGTAAATAGGCTGCTTTTAAAGCTAGAACAATAGTTTTACCTGATCCAGCTAATCCTCGTATTCGCTGAACTCCTTCCACTGTTTCTATAACAGCCCGACTTTGTTGATTATCCAAATTAGCAATAGAATCTTCTAAGCTTCTTAATTTTGCTCCTTTAGATGAAACTTTATTAACCTCTCTCCGTTTTTTTCCTTTTCGAATTGTTGAAATCGCCTGTAAAACTGAAACAAGTTTTTCATAATAAATATTATCATTCCATTGAAAATTTTTAATACAATTTTCAAGTTCACTATTATTTATACAAAAAGGATAGTCTTCATCATTATAGGAGTTTTTTGATAAAGCAGGTGCATATGTAATAACATTTATCTCAACACAAAGCTTTCTTTTTTGCATTAATTCTTTATGTCCTTTCAGCTTTGCTTCCATTTTATTAACATAATCATCTTGTATTTCCTGATAATCATCTACTGCTTTTCCTTCTACAAGACTAAAAATAACTAATCCATGATTTGGTGACACCCATAAACAATCAATTGGAAATGCTCCTTCTACAGTACCAATAATTGGATATCCAATATAAAGATATCCTTCAAGCTCAGAATGTTGCTGAAAAAAATTTTTTAACTCTTCACTAGAAACTGGCTTATTTGTTGTTCCTGTAATTATTGTTACCATATCCGAATCCTTTTATTTAATAATTTTTATCTATTTCTCAATATCTACTTGTATTATAAAGCAAAATTTTTAAACAAACACCATTTTCATCTTTTTATTTTTTATAACTTTCCACAACTATATTCTATTAACTTATTTACTTTCATATTTAATTTATAATGGTTCAATATTATTTTTGCAAGATTTTAATACATTATATCCTAATTTACCTTATATTACTCCTTTTCATATTTAATAACAAACTAATAGACAAGAATTTCAACTCTTATATACATTAATCATTTGTTAACAACAAATTAATATAAAAAATACAATCTCTTTAATATAATCTACCCCACAACCGTATACGCCGTGCTTCTGCCGCCTTTGGAGAGGGGGGACAGGATGTTTTTAGCCAAAAGGTCTTCTATATCGCGGAATGCGGTTGCACGGGAGCATTTTGTCATGCCGCAGTATTTTTGCGTTGTCAGTCCACCTTCAAAGCCGTCCTTGCCTGCGTCCAAAAGGCGGTTAATGACTTTTCGCTGTCTTTCGTTTAAATCCGTATCCCTGTGCTTTTTCCAAAACTCCGCCTTTGCCAAGATATTTTCAATAATAAGGCAGGCGGAAGTAATTGAACGCTCCAGACAGCCGATAAACCACACAAGCCACTCGGTGCAGTCCCCGTCCCCTTTCTGCGTCTTTTCCAAAATATCATAATAGGCATTGCGTTCTCTCATAATCTGGGCTGAAACGCTGTAAAAACGCTTTGCCATGTCCTCGTCCTGTGCCAAGGCAATATCGGAAAGAACACGGGCAAGTCTGCCGTTGCCGTCCTCAAAGGGGTGTACGGTCACAAAATACAAATGGGCAAAAGCCGTGCGGATTATGCCGTCCATTGTGTCCTGCGTATTCTTCCACCACGCAAAAAAGCCCTGCATTTCTTCTTCCACGTTTTCGGGCAGCGGTGCTTCAAAATGGACTTTTTGCCTGCCGAAAGCTCCCGAAACAACCTGCATTTTAGTTTTTCGCCAAGTGCCAGCTTCAATGGTTCTGAAATCTGACATGCCGCTTGGAAAAAGCAGGCTGTGCCAGCGAAACAAGCAGAGTTTATCAAGCGGCTGTGAATAATTGTGCACAGCTTCAAGCAAAACAGTAACAAGCCCATGCGTTTCGCGTGTTGCATCCCGAAGTCCCGCCTGCTCTATGCCCAAATGATTGGCAATGGAAGAACGCACACCCTCCCTGTCCAGTACAATGCCTTCAATGGCTGATGTCTGCACGGCTTCTTCTTCCAAAATTTTCGCATAGGTGTTGAGCTCGTCCGTAAAGCCAAGTTCATGGATTTGCCGCAAAAAATAGCCCTGTTTCTTCCTAAAGCGTGACAAAACCGGCAAAACAACTTCCGCATCATAGGAAAACGCTGTCCAGTTTTCATGCTGCCAAACATATTGAGGCATTTAACAACTCCTTTCGCTTCACTTTATGAAGCGAATATAGCAAAGTATCGCTTCATATGCAAGTCTTTAAATGCTAACTGTGTGGAATACATTATCTTCTACGTCCTCTTACCTTTTCAAGAGTGCCTGAAAGGACATGAGCAAGGGATTTAAGCTCTTGTATACAGAACTTAATTCCTGCAAGATTTCGGCGTATTGGATCAAGGCTGACTGTAAATCCCGATTTTCTGCCATAAGCCGTGCTGTCTGCTCCGTCAAAATTTGCAGTTTCTGCTCCTGTTCGCTGAGCCTTGCCTCCTGATTGGCCTGCGTCTGTAGAATTTCCTTTTGCAGGGCAAGCAGTGTTTCTTTGAGCGTGCGTTCTATCTCGGTCATCTGCTTTCTCCTTGATTGACAGAATGGTCTGTGAATTTGAAATATGTTGAAATACATTGCAATAATTTGCAGTATCTTGAAAATTCTTGACATTTCTTGAAATATCTTGACATACGCTTAATCCTTGCTGATTTTCCAGACATTCTGTTTTCCCTTTGTCCCGTATAAAGTTATCTGCCAGTTCTGCGGTGTCAGCAGATAATTTTCCCCCTGATAGGGGTATGACTCCAGTCCCTTGAACCTGTTCCAAATTTTCTGGTATTCTGCTTCCGTTTTCTCTGTCTGCTCTTTCAAATTCTGCAACTCTGTTTTCAGGAATTTGATTTGGAAGTGGGCAAAACTTATTATTCCTGCTATCGTCAGGCTCGTTATCAGGATTATTGCTATGCTCCATAAAAGGGCTTTGCGGTATTGGCTGCTGAAAAGGCTTTGAATACTCTGACAATCCGTTTTGATAGTGTGTTCCAAATTCAACAGGTTGCTGTGGATAGCGTTTTCTGTTGTATTCAATGCGTCTTTGGATAACCTGCTCAAGTTCTCCTGCAAGCTTTGAAAGTTCTGTTTGAGTATCGCTTCTGTTTCTTGCTGTTCCTGTTCTGCTTTGATTTTGATTTTCTCGGTCAGTGAGGTCAAATTGTTCTGCATACATCGCTCCTTTTAAACGTAATTTTTCTTTGCTTGCTGGGTCAATAACAGTGATATAATCCTTGCCCTGTCTGTTTATTTGCAAGCCAATATCTTGTAATATTTGTATAATATCTGCTCTGTTTTTTATATTTCCACATTCAATTTGCTGAATGAGATACGTATGCAAGGCTTCTTTTGCTTGCTCCCGTTCTTCTTTCTTTAGTGGAGTTTTACCCCAGCGGATAAGCCTTGCATTCTTTAGGTCAGCCTGTTCAGGCAGATACAATCTTGCCCGATTTGGGTCATCGGGTCTTGCCCAATTTTCTTTGAGATTGAAATAATCACGCAGGACATCAAAAGATTTCTGCCAGCCAGGGGGACAGGGATTATATGCCTTGCCCCTATAAATTCTACTCGTGGAATAACAAAATGCAGTTCATGATGCTTGGCGTGGCTGTGGTGTACCCATAAAATATTGCGTTGGTCTTGCTCCAAGCCTGCAAAAGCCAAATTTTCAAAAGCGTCCATGATTTCCTGCTCTTTTTCAGGACTGACCGCATCATCAGGATGCCAGGACAAAACTCCAGCTGTAAACTTCCATTGCGTAGAAAGGCTGTCTATAATTTGTTGCGTTTTATCGACATCACCACGCAGTACAACAGGTGGATTTTCTTTTCTGTTGGGGTAATCAAGGCGGACAAGATACTGCGTTGGGCTTCTGCCGTTTCCTTTGCCGTGAGGAAAAACTTTGATATACATATCATTCCTCCTGTCTGTGCAGAGCGTGCAGTTCCTTTTCAAAATCAGCAAGGGCAAGCACAACTTCCAAGGCTTCTGTCTTGGACTTATACGTATTTGCCCACTTTGCAAGCTGATTGAGATTTGCGCCTATACGGGCAAGCTGAAATAAATATTCTTTGGATAGTGGGTGCTGACGCTGTCTGTAATTCAATGTCCGCACGCGAATAAAATCTGTCAGGCTCATGCCTTGCAACGCCGCTTTCTGCACAAGCAAAAGTTTTTCCTGCGGAGTAACCCTGATTTTTATCCATGAAGTTTTTAAAGTTTTTTCGCCTGTCATATTATTTGGAGTTTTATTTTTTATCATAATGCCTTTCCATTAAATGGGGGTTTGAAGGGGGCTTTGCCCACTCACCAGCCTGTTGTGGTGCGTGCCAACGTGTACCCACAACGGGTAGGCTGGCTCTTATGGGTAATAGTTTTGGAGCAAGGTAAAAAATTATCCGATGAAACTACTGTTTCACTGTCAACGCAGTTCAAATTTTGAACCGAAACTTTGCACATTTTCTGCTGAAAAATATCGCTGACAAAAACAAAAGCGGAAAAAGAAAAAAGAGAATTAAGCGAAAAAAGCCAAAGAAGTTTTACGCTTTTTTCTCTTTTTTAGCTTTTTTCTCATAGAGAGAATTTAACCGTAAAATTATGCGGGGACGTCCTGCGGTTTTCTGCCGTTCAACAGAAATTTTTTGACGGGCTTCAAGCTGTTCCAAAATCGGCTGTAAGCGTTCTTTGGATAAATGACCGTTAAAAATTTTGCTCAGCTCCGTGGCACTTAACGGTCCTTTGGACAATGCTTCAAGAATTTTCTGTTCATACCCGTTTTTTTCTTTATTGCGGAAAATATACAGCGCAGATTCTTGGGCATAATTCCACATGGCAAGCGCAGACTGCAAATGATTTTTATCAATATAGCCTTTGCCGTCCAGCAACGCATACACAAGGGCAAGCCGCAAAGTTTGTGCTTCTGCCCTATTAATTACGCTTCCCGCAAGCCCTGCGTGCTCTTTGGAAAGCTCGTAATACACCTCTTTCCACAACGAAAGACAAGCATTGGTCATTTCCATAGTGCCGCGCTTTTGGGCAAGGGCAACAAGCTGCCATAAGCGTTTCTGCAGTTTGCTGATTTTTTCTTCAGGCATTCTTTCGGGCAAAGGAACAAGCTTGGAACGCCTTGCGCAAATCCACAAAAAACGGCTGGCAAATCCATTATATGCCTGCAGGCCGTTCAAATAATACGAAAGCTCCTGTATGGTGATATGACTGACAATATTGATATGCGCACCCTTTATTTTAAAAGAATTGTTTTTAGTCAAAGCCTCGTATTCATCAGAATCCCAAAACGTGCGAAGTCCCATGGAAAGCGTATTGCCTTCCCGTTTCGTGCACATAAGCCCGCTGGCAAATTCTTCATCCAAAATAATAAGGCGTTTATCCTTATTGTCCCGAACGGCTTCACCTTGCTGTATGAGCCGTTCCCGTTCCTGCTCCGTAAGGTCGCGCACATGATAGGCAAGACCTTCACCCGTTGACAAAGGGCCGCTACTTTCTTTGGCAGGCAAAGGAAGAAACTGTAATTCTTCTTTTGTGCAATATTCCCTGCCAAAAAGCTTAAGCACAGGCTATTTTGACGTTCCTTTGCGGGCTTTGCTGGAATTTCCGCAGATAACGGCAAAAAGCTTCGGCGGGTGCAGCTTTTCGCTGATATAAAAATGCGGGCCTTTTTGCGGGGCAAAACCGTACACTTCCGCACAAAAACGAACTAAAGCGGTTATGCATACTGCCGCAGGGTCTGCTTCACTGTTTTCCGTTGCAAGGTGAACAAAGTCCCCTAAAAAACCGGGACACGCCTCAAAACTGAATTTAGGCCATTCCCGTATGTCAAAATCTTCCGTTTCCTGCATTTCCGTTACTTCATACTTTTTAGCCAAAGCAGGATAACGCAAAAATGCCGCATGAGAAAATTCCTGAAAAGAAACCGCATCTGCAAGAAGTTTCCGCACCTCCATATTTTCAGGCAGTTCATCTGCCAAGTCCCATTTATCGGGAAGCACGGCAGGAGGAAGAACAAATTTTATCGCCGAATAATCCTGCAAAACCTTGGCAAGTTCAAAACAAGCTTTAAAACCAGGTTCATCATTGTCAGGCCATACAATAAGTTCTTGATTATACACAGGAGAAAAATTCGTTTTTGAAACTGCGCCGCTTCCTCCGCTCCATGTCAAAACAGCATAATCCGGCAAAAGCTCCTGTGCTTTATCGGCTGTTTTTTCGCCTTCCACCAATAAAACCTTTCTATCTTGTTTTAAGTTTTGCAGTCCATACAAAGGACGCTGTTTGTAAAGTGCCTTCCAGTACCATTTTGGGTTGCCCTGCAAGGTCTTAGCATAAATCTGCGGAAGAATAAATTTACCTTTGTCTGTTTCAAAGCGGGAAACACACATTAAAAGCTGATTCTCCATATCCTTATAAAACCACTGCTTTTGGGCATATCCATATTGCGGGTGGGATTTATAGGGCCGCGGTGCATTTAACAGCACGGGAACAATCGGTATCAGTTCTTCGTCATACTGTTTTACAGAACCTGACTCAAAAATTTCTTCTCTGCCGTATTTCCTTGCCAATTCTTTGGCTGATTCATAAAATGAACAGCCCCATACTTTACCTGCCAAATCAATAATATTTGCCCAAGTCTGCCCTGTGGCAAAATCACTGCCAAGTCCTGTTTCTATATTGGTTTTACAGGAATTGCCTTCCCCGCCCTGCAAGGGGAAGCACAGGTATATTCCTTTCCGACAACTTTACCGCCCGGCAGAAGCTTCTGCAAAATATTTACAAGATAAGGCCTGCAGCATTCCAATGAACAGAATTTTTATTTTTCAAATCTTGATACGTCCGCAAAAGAACAAAATAAAACGGTGAATGTTCCATTATTCTTTTTTCTTCAGGAGAATTTTCAGACTGCAATTTCTCAATAACAGCTTGTAATTCAATTTTCTCTTTTTCAAGCTGAACTTTCTGATTTTTATACTCATTCTTATATGACAGCTCTTCTTGAATTGCTTTGTTTTTTAACTCAATAACTGTCAGCAGCTCTTTCTCTTTTTTCTCATATTCCTCTTTTAATCTGACAAATTCTTTGTTATAATCATTACAAATTTTATAAATTTTTGATTAAATTTATTGGTATTTTCTTCCAGAGCTTTCTGCAATATTTCCTTTTTATAATTTTTCAAAATATCATTATAAGATATAAAATCATTATATTCAAAACATAAAACATTTTTCCCTATATATTGCTCTAACTTTCCTCTATTTAAATATGTTCTGTCCATTGCATAATAAACAAATTTCGCATAACAATTTTCCCGTATACTGTTCTTTTTATCAAACGGTTCATCAACAACATAAACTTTTATTTTATTCTTTAATATAAAATCAATAGCATCTTTCGTAGTTAATATTTCTAACTTATCCATTGCAGACACAAAAGAAATAACTTTTTCTAATTTTTGCTTTTTAGGTAAAAAAAGGGTTAGTATTTTATTTTGAATAAAAATAAGCAGTATAAATGCTGTAAATGATATCATTATGATATTTGGAATAATAATTATCATTCCTAAATTCGTACTTTGATTTAATAATGAACATTGAGTTTCATTGATATAATCATTTTCCAACAGCCAATTAAAATACTCTCCAAACCTATCAGCATAATAGTAAGTCATTCCTAAAATAATGCCGAAAAATACAAGATAACTCAAAACATAAGAAACTGCCACATTTCCTTTACCATTTTGAAGCCAATTTATTTTTCTTACCATAAATTATTCCTTTTCTTTTGTGGTAAAAAGATTAGTCGTCAAATTTGAAGCTCGCTTTAATGCCTCATCGTGCAAATGGGCATAACGCTGGGTCATAAGCGGGCTTGAATGTGTCAAAAGCTTTTGCAGTTCATACATGGAAACCTGTCCCGAATTGGCAAGCCAAGACGCAAAAGAATGACGCAAGCCATGCAGAGGACGAAAACTTTCGGGAAGCCCTGCTTTTTCCTTTACCCGTTTTAACACGGCAGTTATATTAACCCTTGGCTTATCATCGTCACGGCCCGGAAAAACATAAGGACTTGTCGTTTTCGGCACAGAAAGCAAAATGGCTTTTGCCTGTTCGTTCATGGGAATATATTCCGTCTTTTTCTTTTTTGCCACATCACCGCGCAGCATAATACTGTTCCGCTCAAAATCAAGGTCTGTCCACTGCAAATTCAGCAGGGCACTTCTTCGCATACCTGTAAACAGTGCAAGACGGATAAGGGATGCCATGACAATATCTTCTTCCTCGTCAAGAACCTGCAAAAGCTTAGCAACCTGTTTCGCCGTTAGATTTTCGGTTACTTTGTTGTCAACAGCGGGCATATCAAAATGCAAGGTCGCAGGAACAGACTCAATATATCCGTTTTTCAAGGCATAATTGACAAGCCGCTTAATAAGCGTCAGCACGTGTTTCACGGTTTGCGGGGATTTCCCCTCTTTTTCCATTTTTCGGCGGATTTTTTCTATATCCTGTGTCGTAAGTTCCGAAATGGCTTTTTTGCCGATAAGCGGGGCAATATGCAGACTAAATCGGATTCTGTCGTCTTTCAGACTTCTGTTTTCACGCTCTGATTCTTCAAACAGACTGAACAAACGGATAAAAGAATACGAACTTTTTTCTTTAAGCTTTTCCTGCCTGATACGTTCCCTTTTTTCATTATTGGTAGGGATAGACCCTTCAATGCGTAGCCCTCGTATGCTGGAAGCTTTTGCAGGCGTCATATTATCCTTAAATTGCCCGCCGACTTTTTCTTCAATCAATTTTCCATTTTTGCGGTATAAGTCTTTTTTTGTCGTTTCAGCACAAAAAAAAACTAAGCTGGTGGAATAAAAAATAGTTAGATACAAGCCTGTCCTCCTTTGGTATACATTTAATCCCCGCGCCATTTTTTATTGGTAACAGCTTCATATAATAAAAAGTCTGAACAACAAATCGTAAAAAAATTGTTATCAGATATAACGATACACTCCCGTTTTAAATACGCATTGAATAATAAAATCGTTAAAAGAGAATGTTGGTAGTATCAATAGTTGCCGCTTCAGTAAATCAGCCTATCCGTATTCCATGGGAAAAATAGAACAAGCCCTCGCAAAACATATACTATTTCAACAAATCATAGCTCTGCATATGATAATTATCGCTCAAATTCAGAATAAAATCACCAACAGCCTGTCATACCAATTAAAACAATAGATTGCACCCTTGAACATCCCTAAGACGTCCCTAATTCTCACCTATCCATCGGCGTTTCTCCCTGCCTGAAAACAGCCTGTTGAGCAGATCCAGGGCAGAGCTCGGCATATGGCTATAACTTCCGCATATCCCCCTATAAAAAAATACTATTTGTATTGAAATTTCACATTGTGATATTTTTCTTAAAAGAAATACCAAAGGAGGTTGAACATGCCACCACTAATAAACAATGAATTGTGTATTGTTTGTAAAAAATGTGCAGACATTTGTCCGCTTGACGTCATTAAATACCAAGATGGCGCCGTTGTTGTGCTCTATCCGGACGAATGCTGGCATTGCCGCGCATGTGTCATGGATTGCCCAAAACAAGCAATCAGCATGCGTTATCCGCTTTCCCATATGCTTCTGCACTATGATGCTCCCAAAACCATAAAAAGGTGCGACCATGAACATTAACATCGACGAACAAATTGTAAAAACCGATTTCCTTATCATTGGCGGCGGCATAAGCGGTCTTCAAGCCGGCATAACAGCCGCGGAACTTGGCTTGGATACCCTCATTCTGGAAAAAGCGGATACGCGGCGATCCGGCAACGGCTGTGGCGGCAATGACCACTTTTTATGTTACCTTCCCGAATACCATGGTGATAATTTTGAAGAAATTATGGCAGAGGTCAAAGAAACGCTGGTCGGCGGCAATCAAGACAACAATCTTTTCAGGCTCATGCTGGAACGTTCAGCCGATCTTATCCACAAATGGGAATCTTACGGAATCAACATGCGTCCAACCGGCACATGGAATTTTGAAGGTCATGCCATGCCGGGACGCCGCCGTTATCATCTGAAATATGACGGTTCCAACCAAAAAGCCTGTCTCACGAAAGCAGCCCAAAAAGCCGGTGCCAAAATCATGAACAAAATAGTGGTCAACGAAGTGCTGGTCAATGAAGCAGGTCACTTTGCAGGGGCTATCGGCATAGATATCCGCGAAGACGAACCAAGAATTATAATTTTCCAAGCCAAGACAGGATTGATTTGCGTGGGCGAGGCAATGCGCATGTACCCCGGCAACAATCCGGCATATCTGTTCAACACATCCCATTGCCCCGCCAATGCCGGCAGCGGTGCAGCCATGGCTCTTCGAGCCGGGGCGCGGCTGGTGAATTTGGATCTGCCAAGCCGGCATGCCGGACCCAAATATTTCACCCGTTCCGGCAAAGGAACTTGGATTGGCGCCCTTACGGATCTCAACGGCAAAATTGTCGGGCCATTTGTCAAGGACATTCATGTAAGCCGCGAACTTCCGGACCCGACAAGCGATGTCTGGAAAGACTGTTTCATAAAAATGATGGATTCAGGCAAAGGACCGGTATTCATGAACTGCACGGGTATCAGCGAAGATGATCTGGCACATATGCGTAACGCGCTGGTTTCAGAAGGATGCACCTCCATTAATGAATACCTCGACCAATACGGCATTGATTTGCGTAAAAGCATGATTGAATTCGGTCAATATGAACACATGTTTTATATGAATGGCATAGATGTGGACGAAAGCTCCATGACAACCATTCCCGGTTTATACGCTTCCGGCATGTCCGTGGGCAATGTGCGCGGCGACATTACGTCAGCCGCCGTATTCGGCGATTATGCCGCTGGAGCAGCTGCGAAACATGTGAAAAATGTACCGGAATACGATGTTCTGAACCTACAAAGCAAAATTCAGGAAAAAGTTGCCTTGTACCGCCAGCTCATGCGAAATGAAGCAGGGGCACATTGGAAAGAAGCCAACTCCACCTTGCAAAAAATCATGGATGAATATGTAGGCACAAGAATACGTTCGGCAACCCTGCTCACAGCAGGCAGAAAATATATCAATGACTTGCGCGGCTATGCAAAAAAAATGCTCAAAGCGGAAAATTCCCACGAGCTGATGCGTTGTCTGGAGGTGTTGGATTTACTGGATTTAGCGGAAGCCTGTGCCATTTCAGCTCTGGACAGACAGGAAAGCCGGGGCGCCTATCATAAACGAAGCGATTTCCCATTCACAAACCCTTTGCTCAACAATAAATTCCAGACAGTCACCCTTACCCCAGAGGGATTGCAAACAAAATTCCGCGAAAGAATACGCTGACCATGCTTTCGGCGGTTGCACCACCGACCGTCGAAATCTCTAATGTGATACTGCAAAAATTCGCCCAAAAGTCTATTTAAATCCGGAGTAAGATCATGAGTGCAGAACTCCTCTTTTTAATATCCCTTGTGCTGGCTTTGGTCCTCGGCTTCCTATTCAAAGTCAATATCGGTTACTTCGCCCTGACCTTCGCTTTTGCCAACGGCATGTTCATCTATGACCTGCCGATAAAAAAAATTGCCGGGCTATGGCCGATTTACCTCTTTTTGATGCTGTTCATTGTCACGGCGTTTTACGGTTTCGCCATATCCAACGGCACCCTCGTAAAACTGGCGGAAAAAATTATTTACAGCAGCCGCAACAGACCGACGCAGTTACCCATTGTGCTGTTTTTTATCTGCATGATGTTTGCGGGAACCGGTGCCGGTGCACCTGCCACATTCGCATTTCTTTCCCCCTTGGTAATGACCATTTGCATAAAATCACAAATTTCAAGAGTGCTTGCCACGGTGCTTATCTGCTGCGGCGCAACCATCGGCTCACAATTTCCGTTCAGCGTCGGCGGCATAATCATTCAGCAGGTAGCTGAAAATACCGGTTTCCGCAATGAAGGTATGGCAATGTGCATGAATGTGCTTATGAACTGCCTGATAACCATGTCCATATTTTTTATCATCACCTATTTTGTCACAGGCGGCCACAAAACGAAAAAGGTGGAAATCGACAAACCGGAACCTTTTACCGAAGTTCAAAAAAAGACCTTATGGATAGTCGGTCTGGTTTTTCTCTGCACCGTCATTCCTGCCATGCTCAAGGTTTTCATGCCGGATTCGGCGGTAATTAAAAAAATCGCTTCCTTTTGCGACATCACCGTTACTTGCACTGTCGGTATCATACTATGTAGCATTTTTAAAGCAGCCAAAGAAAAAGACGCCATTGACAAGGTGCCGTTTTCCATTATAATCATGATTTGCGCCATGGGCACACTGATTGGTACCGCAGTTTCGGGCGGTCTTGTCAACAGCCTCTCCTCTTGGGTACAAACAAATATAACCAGCTCCGCAGCTCCTTATTTCCTGCTGGCGGCTGCCTGTACCATGAGCTTCTTCGTAGCCACGCTGGGCGTGGTCATTCCCACGCTTGCCCTGCTGATTGTGCCACTTGCCGCCAGTACCGGCATTGAACCCATCATTCTGTTCTCGCTGATTTCCGTAGGGGGCTTCTACACCGGATCTTCTCCGTTTTCAACCTGCGGTGCGATGGCTCTTGCAGGACTTGAAGATCAGCATGAGGCAGACGTTCTTTTCAAAAAACTGCTGCTCCTGCCTGTTGTCAGCCTCATTTGGCTTGAATTTTGCCTATACACAGGTATTTTGGGAAACTGGGTTGGATAATCCACAATCCGTACCGGAGGCTGTTACGAAAAAAACAGTCTCCGGTTAAAGAGGCTCCTCAATGAATCTTACACAACTGCGGGCTATTGTTTATATAGATATTTACAAATCGCTGTCAAAATCCGCAGCCAAGCTGTTCATTTCCCAAGCTTCGTTAAGCATAGCCATAAAGAAGCTGGAAGAAGAGCTTGGCTGTGAAATTATTAAACGCTCGCCCATAGGGGTCCACCTTACGGAAAAAGGGAAAGAAATCCTAAAACATGCTCAAGTTATCTGCACTGAAATTGATGCGATAACAAACATGAATAAAAACGGAACTCCCCAAAATATAAATATTTCCGTTGGTGTTTCTTCCTATCTCTGCAATATGATTGCCACTCGTGCCATGCTGAAAACCAACGCTTCCACCCCGGAACTGAATATAAAAATCAATGACATTCGTACAAGTGCCAGCAATATTTTTGAAGTGATTTCCGGTAAATTCGATCTCGCCCTGCTTCAGTTCGGCCGCATAGGAAAAAACATACTGCTGCCTGCGACTATTGAAAATATTAACATAAAAACCCATTACTTGGCTTCGGACAGTATCAATGTGGCAGTGCCAAAAACCCACCCGCTGGCAGCCGGCACAACCTGCACGCTGGAAGAACTGACAAAATATCCGTATATCACCAGCAAAGATACGGAAGAGGACGCCTTTTATTTCTACCTCAAGGAAAACGGCTACGACCGCCGTATTTTGCAGGTCAACCACATACTCAATCACAACATAGCCACCAGCACCAACGGATTTTGGGTCGGCACCCATACAGGAATGGTCAAAATGCGGGCGGATATGAAAAGCGATATTCATCTTCTGAACATTGAAGACTGCGAATTCCGCTATGACATCATGTACATCTGTAAAAATTCCACGCTGTTAACTCCAATGGCGGAATTTGTGGAAACAATCAGACAAGAGGCAGAAATTCTCATAAAAACAGATCAATCTTGCGCTCCGGCATAAATTGAAAAAACAAATATACCCTCTGTCATTCTTTTTTTATTATCCCCTTCCACATAAATTAAAAGTAATACCAAAAAAGCTATGGCAAATGCCATAGCCTTTTGGTATTTTTTGGAGAAAAAGTATCTCAACTTTAGAAAATGAATTTCCACCACGGAATGGCGACCAGAAGCAGGAAGGGCATGACCAGCAAAATTCTTACCGCCAGTACTTTCACCATTTTTGCAAAATGGATATAGCCGAAGCCGTAGAACAGCAAGAGCGGCGCTGTTTCGTATGGGAAGATAATATTATCAAAACCATAGACAAAGGAGAAATATACAATTCTTGGTTCAACACCAATATTCAGGCCAAGTTCAGCAAGAGGTGCCGAGAAAGAAGCTGTTGCCGCAAGCGGAGTCAAAATAAAGTTGCCAACCACCCCAACAACATAAGCAGCTAAGCCAGCGCCAAAATCGCCAAGTCCATGGAAATAGCCAAAGGTACCGTCAGCCATCCATTGCGTTACTTTAAGATAATTGCCTGCACCGCCAATAGCCATACACCCCATAATGAAGAACAATGGTCCAAAGTTCACGGTTTTAATCTTGTCTGCGTCCATAAGCTCTATTTTTGGCAGGAAGCTGATACAAGCAACCAGGCAAAGGGACATACCGGGAGCAAGACCATGGAACTTATCCGTTACAAGCAATATCAAAGTAAAAATAAAGAAAGCTGTTGCAATCTTTTCTTGTTTTGACATGACTCCAAGTTCATTATAACGGGAAACAAGAACTTGTTTTAATGCCTCTTTATCCATTTTTGATGGAAGCAGGAAAACAACAATGCCCACACTCATAATGGTATAAACAGTTGCAGGTACTAAGTTCCATAAAGCATATTCAAACCAGGTAACTGTTCCGCCAGTTACGCCGTTCACCAAATTCATACCGATAACCAAGTCCCCGCCGCCAGTCAGATAACAAAGTTTTGAGCTGGTTACAGCCAAAAATGCAGCCATCATCAGCGCCGTCGCTTCCGTACTTTTTTTCTTGATATCGAGTGCTTCGCAAAGGCTGATGACAATGGCGCAGAAAATCAAACTTTTACCATTTGCAGAGGGGATAAAGGGAGAAACAATATAAATAGCTGTTGCAAGTCCCCAAATAACGCCCACAAAGGAACCTTTCATGGCATACATGCAGCCTAACCCTATACGTTTCCCCAGTCCTGTTGTCTGCAAAATTTTACATAAAATAAAACCGCCGATAACAGTGTTGGGAACGTCAGAAAGCCAGCCCGCATAAATAACTTTTGCAGGAACATGGCACAAAGCCACATACAGAACAGGCAGCACGATACCGGTTGCGATTTCATTGACCAGACCGAAAGCCCAAATAACAACCATAAAAATGGTAATAGCTAAAAACATGCCCATTTCATGGGTCATCGTCTTACCGTCAATAGGTAGCATAAAATAAACAATCGTAGGAATGGCAAGCGATACAAGCCATTTTACCAATAATTGGTTTGCACTCAGAAAATCCATTTTTGCGTTTGTTTGCGACATAAGACCTCCGTTAGAAAACCGCTCAAGCAATTTTTAAACAAGATAGTGAAATTTTTGCGTTTTAAAATTCACAAAGAAGTTTTTCAAATAAGCCATTCCCAAAAGGAAATGGCTTACGAATCTTACACCAATGTATAAAGCGGAAATTCAAAACTGATAGCGTTTGCGGGACAGCTGATCCGGCAATTGCCGCAATGCCAGCATTCAAATTTGTATTCTTCGATAACGTGCGGGGTTTCGCCTTGTTTTTTATCCAAAGCAAGAATATATGCAGGACAATCTTTTACGCACTTTCCGCAGCGGATACATTTTTCCTCATTAAATACCGGGGGCATAGTCATTCTCCTTTTTATGCTGTCTTTTCAATCCAAAAATAGCTTGGCGAACCGTTTTTATTCCGCACCGCCAATCCCTTATCAAGACTTGGATCAAGCTTCGGATAGTCTGAAAGCTTATACATTCCGCGGCCGGTTTCTTTTCTCTGTAAACAAGCGCCCAAATGGATTTTGCACAGTTCCAAAAGATCGAACCCTTCCCGCAGCCGCATCAAATCATGCAGATTTTTCGCTTTGACCTTATCCTTGTAGGCGGAAATCAATTCAAGGCGTTTCAAAGCCAATTCCATACCGGGCATATTCCGCCTGAACCCTGCATAATAATCCATAACCTGACGGATAGGACCTTCAAATTCCATATAATTCAAGCCGGTTGTGCTTGCATTTTCAAGCGGAGCCATATCCTTCGCCTTATGTGCCGTGATAACGGCGTCATCAAGTCCGCCCTGCTCCGCGGTCTTCACATCATCGGCGGCATGGTTTGCGGCGACATATCCGCCGCACATCGCTCCTGAAAAACTTGTGAAATTGCAGCCGGCGAAAAGCCCTTTCACGGTTGTTTCCATACGTTCATCGGCAAGCAGCATGCCGGAAAGCGCAATTTCGCCGATTTCCACTTCAAGCGGGGTCGTATGGAAATCAATGCCGCGGGCGGCGCAGTAATCCAAATAGGTTTCCTTATCCGCAGGCATGAGCACATATTGCAGATGATGAACGTCTTCTTTATTCAAATGCCGCATATCCATATAGAACGGAGGACCGTACCCTTCCAGCTGTTCCTGCTCCGTACCCATTATTTGGTTGCGGCGTTTGCCGTTTTCCCACATGGGGTCGTATTTGCCCATGAAACGGTCGCCGAGAGCATTAAGCTCATGACCGCCCATATTGTTGATACCGTTCATTCCCGGAGCGCCCCAACCTTTCGGAAGCATGGTGGTACGCCCGGAAATATCCGCATTGACAACCGCCGCTCCGACTTCATAAGCCAAAGAAAAATAACTGCCTGTCGTAAACGGCGTAAACCAACAGTTAAACGGATTGCCGGTAGAGTTGTTGCCCGCTCTCTGCGCATGCCAGCCAAGGCAGTTGACCGCAACCTTGCAAGAAACAGCCACGGTTTCGCCCGTAAGCACATTAAAGCCCATGCAGCCGGCAATATGGCAGTCTTTTGCAAAAAGCCTCGTGATGACGATGTCATCCAAAACATGGATACCGGGCAATTTACGCACTTTTTTGGCGAGATTTCGTTTAATGGTGCGTCCGTTCACAATATGGAGCCACCATGCCCCGGGCTGCCCGAAACCGACGGAACGGAAACGTCCTCCGCCCTCTTTGGGTTTAAATTCAGTACCGACTTCATCAAGAACGGCAAGGCAGGGTTTGAACGCATCATGCCATTGCGCGAGCTGTTCCCTTTTATAGCCGTATGCGGATTTCATATAAAAATTAATGAACGCTTCCTTATCGTCATACGGTTCATCCGTATCAAGCACCGCCATGAAATGGTCATTGCCGCCGCCGAGCGAACCGGAACTTTCAAGAGTGCCTTTGCCGATCATCAATGCTTCACAGCCTTTTTCAGCCGCTTTCAGCGCCGCGCCGATACCGGAAGCGCCGGTACCGAGTATGAGCATATCCGTTTCATACAAAGTACCCCACGATTTTTGGATTGTATTCATAAAAACTCCTTTGGATAAGGTTTTTCAATTCATTTTCCATATCCAGAGAAAAGCAATTATTGTACCAAAAATCACATATCAATAATATCACAATGTTATATCATATAGACACCAATATTGACTATTTTCAAATATCAGAATATCATCCGAGATAAATAAAAAAATATGATTTTATCAGATTTTTTTATGATTTTGTTTCATCACCCGTCATATTTCTTCCCATTTTTCAAGGAAAGCATATTCTATGAAAAAAAATGTCATTTTCGCAACAATCCCTGCCAATTACCGATTTTTGCAAGTTTCGGAAATGCTTGCGCAATGGGAGCAATACATTCAACTCATAAATATTTCTTCTTTTCCGGTCGAGCGTATTTTCTTTTTCATCAATCCGGGAAACATCAAGCATATTCCGCTCTTTTTCAACTATTTGAAAAATCATTTGAACAATACGAAAATCCGTTTCATCAAAATCAATTCAACGCTTGATTTCAACGTGGAAAATTTCAATCATATTTACAGCGTGTTTGCCGAATGGTTTACAAAATTCAATTTTGATACAGCGAATTATAATTACTATCTCTATTTCGCCAAAGGCAATCTTTTCGCCCATTCTTTCCTTATCACCATGCTTATCAACATACGGCACCTTCCATGCCGTATCGTGCACCTCAGAAGAAACCGGAATGCGGTATCCCCCCTTTATGTTCCGGAAATATATGAAGCGAGCTTCGGAAAATGGCTGACAGACATCAGCACCTACGAAAAGGAATATTACGATACGCAGTCGCTGCTCAAATCCTCCATTCCCACGAACAACCCGCAATTCAACAAACTTATCAGCAATATCGAGCATATCGCCGTCCACTCCACAGCCCCTATTTTATTTTTAGGACCGACCGGTTCGGGCAAATCGCAACTCGCCAAACAAGTTTATGAACTGCGGAAAAAAATAGGCACGGTCAGAGGAAGTTTCGTTTCCGTAAACTGTGCGACCCTGCACGGCGATTTGGCATATTCCACCCTTTTCGGGCACATCAAAGGTTCTTTCACAGGAGCGGCAACAAACAGAAACGGATTATTGAAAACAGCGGACGGCGGAATTTTATTTTTAGACGAAATAGGCGAATTGAGTCTTGAACTGCAAGCGCAGCTTCTGAAAGCCATTGAAGAAAAAAGCTATTTGCCCATGGGCGCGGACCAAGAAATACGAAGTGATTTCCAGCTGATTTGCGCAACCAACAAAATTCTCCCGGAAAACATCTCTCAAGGCTTATTCCGCCAAGACCTTTACGCCCGTATCAACTTATGGGAATTTCATTTGCCAAGCCTGACGGAACGTTTGGAAGACATAGAGCCCAATATTGAATATGAAATACGGCGCTTGCGCAAAGAAAAGGGATTGCTTGCGGATTTCACCCCGGAAGCCAAGAAAGCCTATCTTGATTTTGCCACAAGCGAAGAAGCGCTGTGGACGGACAATTTCCGCTCCCTCACGGCAAGCATGGAACGCATGGTGACTTATTCCTCGTATGGCTCAATTACCCTTGAAATTGTTTTGCAGGAAATAGAATTGCTCAAAAAGAACTGGAGTAAGAGGACACCGCCTTTTCAACACGCCGCGGCAGCTTTTCAAACGGCGGAAAAAACCGAACGCTTTCCCCTGCAAAACAAATTGGCAGCCATGCAAAAAACCGTCCATGCAAACCAGCGGGATTTATTTGACGCAGTTCAGCTTGAGGAAGTTCTCAGCGTTTGCAGAAACGCGAAAACCCGCTCCGAAGCGGGACGGAAACTTTTTTCCGCTTCCAGACAAAAGAAAAAAAGCAATGACGATACAGCAAGGCTGAACAAATATTTAAAAGGCTTGAACCTCACATGGGAAGACATACGGCTTTTATGAAAGAAATTCGGCAGTACCGGTAAATCAGCCGAGCGTTTCCCACCAAGAGGAAAAATGCGCGGAAGCGAGGTTTGCCAAATTAAGACGTTCCCCTATCATAGGCGTGAGAAGCCGAAAATTTTTGCCCGAACTTGCGGTTTTCACCCGTTCGAAGGGTTCGTTCCATGGGTGATAAGCCAGGGAAAATTTACCGATATGCATGGGAAGCAGATAAGAAGCCTGCAAGTCCGAAGCCGCCTGCACGGCTTCTTCCGGTACCATGTGCACAAAACGCCAGCGCTCATTGTATTGCCCGCAGTCAAGCAAGGCAATATCGATTTTGCCGAATTTTTTACCGAGTCCGGCAAAATGTTCCCCGTAGCCGCTGTCCCCGCTGAAAAACAGTTTCAGATTTTTTGTTTCAAGCACGAACCCGCACCATAACGTCTTATTGCGCACAAGCATTCTGCCTGAAAAGTGCTGTGCAGGCACAATATTGATATTGATATCATTATCCGAAACAACGGTATCTCCCCAATCACCCTCGATAATCTGTTCTCTTTGAAATCCCCAATGCATTAAATGGGAACTTACGCCAAGCCCGCAAATGACTTTGCCGGTTTTAGGCTGTAACTTTCGCATGGTGGGATAATCCAAATGGTCCCAATGGTCGTGGGAAACAAGCACATAATCGATGAAAGGCAAATCTTCGGCGGCATAAGCCGAAGTTCCGGCAAAAGCTTTTATGCTGAACGAAAAAGGTGAAGCATAAGGACTGAAGACCGGGTCAATCAAAAACCTTTTTCCTGAACATTGCAGAAAGAACGAAGAATGCCCCAGCCAAACCAAGCAATCTTGGACACGGTTCAAATTCTCGAAAGCATGGGTATTGACCGGAACCGGATTTTCGGGAAAAGGATTTTCCTTTTTTTCAAGCAAATAGCGGAAAAGAGAAAAAAGCACGGAACCGTCATCTTTTAAAACAGCCCGTTCCGCCAAGTTATGAAATTCCCCATTGTAATAATGCGGGGAACGCATAAGCGTTTTTTCCAAACCGCCTGCCGGCAGGGCGCCGAACATGTTCTTCCGCAAAAACGCGTAACCGCCTCCGCCAAGCCCTCCGCATGCCAGACAGGCACCGGCGAAAAACCGCAAAAACATTCTCCGTGTCATAAAAACAATGTTCCCCCTTAGATACGTTTGCCTAATTCATACGCTTTATTTGGAAAATCCGTCCGCAAAACGGAACCTGCCGTCCATGTTCCGGAAGCGACAACCCTGCCGGCGTCCTCCCAGCCCAAATAATCCAGGAGCTTCTCATAGTGCGTCAAAATTGGTAGCTCATGGGCGGGGGAATTGTTCGCATACGTCATAAGCAAGACAGCTTTCTTGGGAACATGGATTTGTCCATTAATCGCATAAAACCTGTCGATAACGGCTTTCAGCTGTGCCGATATGCCGAAATAATACATAGGAGTTGCAAAAACCGCAAGATCAGCCGGAACAATATGCTCCCGCACAAATTCAAAATCATCTTTAAATACGCATGGACCGTCCATTCCGCAGGAATTGCAAGCAATACAAGGGTGAACGTTTTTCTGTGCGGCGTCAAAACGGACGATTTCATGCCCCTGTTCCTTCGCTCCTTTAATAAAATGATCAGCTAAGATATTGGAATTTCCATTTTCACGGGGACTGCCGGTCAGCACGAATATTTTCATTGTTTTTTCTCCTCCTTGTGTTCGGGGTGTTCGGGCGTAAGCATTTTTCATGAAAAGCAAGGCTGATTTCATTCCAAACCCTGTTCCCAGTAACGCCAATCCCGCCCGTTTCATGAATATCCGCCTGTTCATAAAAATCTCCTCTTGTCTTTCATACGAGTTATTCCACGTTGTTGCCATTGTAGCAAAACCCCAAACAGGAAAAAGAGCTGTTTTTTGCTTTTTCTTGCCTAATACTGCCAAAACGGATATTTCATGTTTTTGCGGCGAGCGCAAAACCCGGAAATACGATTTGACACGCTTTCCTATTAAAGATACACAAACGCTTGGAGCAAGAGGATGATATCATGAGTAATTTTGCCTATGACAGAAGAAAAAGAAAACGGCTCAAACCCGCGTATGTCTTTATGGCTTCCCTTCTTGCAACGCTTTTTATTGCAGGCTGTTTCCTTTGTTATTCGAGCAAGCAAGAATACCGCGTAAAACTGGAACGCGTGAAAATCTACGGCAATTATTTTTCCCAAAAAACAAAGCTCACCTTTGAAAATTTCGCCCAGAGCCTGCACATACTCTCCCGCGTGATCACGTGGCAAAACGGAAAAACGGATTTATACGAAGAAATTGCGGAGCATTTGATACAAATCATTCCTGAAACCCTCAATATCAACTTGGCGAAAAACGGCATTGTCAGCCATGTTTATCCCTATGAGCGGAATAAAAACGCCATGGGACACAATTTATTGCTTTCAAAAACCCGCAAAGAGGAAGCCCGGCTTGCCATTACAACAAGGAAAGTCACCATTTCCGGACCGTTCAAACTCGTGCAGGGCGGAACGGGACTTGCGTTCAGGCAGGCGGTATTTCTGCCCAAAACAAATGCCGAAACCATACCCAATACCGAACACCTTACAGACAATGAATATTTTTGGGGCTTCGTCCTTATAACCTATGATTTTCCCAAAATTCTGGAACGGCTGAAATACGATGAATTGTCACTTGCCGGATTTTCTTGGAATTTATGGCGTTTTTCCCCGTCAACAGGCAAAAAGGAAACCATTATTTCTTCTGAAACCCAACTCAACAAAAATACCGAGACCTTTGAAATTCCAATTCAAAACGCAACATGGTATCTTGACATTTCCCCGAAATCCGGCTGGCTTGACCGCAAAAACCTGTTTTTTGAAATCACCGTATACAGCATTATCTGCATTTTGCTTTCCCTGCTTTTGACCATTGTCATCATTTTAAAAACAAAAAATAAAATCATTGAAAGGCAAAGCCGCACCGACAGCCTGACCAATCTGCCAAACAGAAACTGGACTTACAAACTTCTTCGGGAAGCGCTCATAAAGCACCAAAACAGCGCCTATCGGAACGATGAGCCGATACTCTATCTATGCATGCTGGACTTCAACGATTTTAAACACATCAACGATACGTACGGACACCATATCGGCGATAAGCTGCTTATCGAATTTGCAAAAAGAATATCCCGATGCCTTTTGCCTGAAGAATTTGCCGCACGGCTCGGCGGCGATGAATTTTTAGCCATATTTTACTGCAAAAAGCCTGATGATGATTCCATGCCCACCCGTCTGCAGGGAATACAGAATTATCTTCAGCAGCCCTATCTGCTTGACGGCATATCCTGCATTATGACGGTAAGCATAGGCTATGTCAGCCCTGATAAAAATGTTTTGCAAAATAAGCCTCGCCAGCAAACGGACGAAGAATTTTTCATCGATTTGGCGGACAAGGTCATGTACCATAACAAAAAGAAATACCACCAAGGCAGAGAAAATCAAGAAAGCGAAAAGAGCGGCGGTCTGAACCAGCAGATCGTTTCCATATGATTTTCATAATATTTTTTTCCCGAAAGGAATTATCCCTCCGGTCCCCTATATGGTAATAATACCGTAACGATAAAAAATATCATAAAAAGTGTCGAGAGAGGGACAGGAGAGAACTTTTACAAAATTTTTCCCCTGAAACATTTCCCAATAATTAACAAAAACGCTCTAAATATTATGTTTCGCGCAATACCTGTGAAACGTTCTGATATTCATATTCATCAATTTCGCCGCGCGGCTCTTGTTTCCTTTCGCACACTTCAGGGCATGCTCCAAACAACGCCTTTCCGTTTCCGTTTTGCATAACTCAAGGTCAAACAGCATATCTTCTTTTGCAAAAAATTCTTCTTTAATGGAAACCTGCCGCATTTCCTGCATTTCCTGCAATTCGCCCGTGGCAATAAAGCGAAGTATCGCATTTTGCAGTTCCCGTATGTTTCCTGCCCATGGGGCGTCCATCATTTGGGCAAATACCCGTTCGGGAATACGCGGCGGAGTATCCGTGCCGCTGAAACGTTTCAAAAAGAACCCGATTAAAAGCGGAATATCTTCTTTCCGTTCCCTTAACGCCGGCAAATACAAATCAACCACGCAAATCCGGTAAAAAAAGTCCTCACGCAATTTTTTTTCCTGAAGCATTTGATTTAAATTCCTATGCGTCGCACTGATGATGCGGACATCGCACGCCTTTTGCACCGTCGACCCAAGGGGAGTGAAAAGCTTATTTTCAACAGCATGAAGAAGTTTCGCCTGCATGGCGGGTGAAAGTTCCGCAACTTCATCAAGAAAAAGCGTGCCTTCATGGGCGGCTTCCAAAAATCCCCGGCTTGCGGAATGGGCATTGGTAAACGCCCCTTTCACATATCCGAAAAAAGCGCTTTCCATGAGCGTTTCCGGAATTGCCGCACAGTTGACGGCAATAAACGGCTTGTCTTTTCTCGTTCCTGCTTCATGAATGATTTTTGCGAGCAAAGACTTGCCTGTTCCTGTTTCTCCAAGAATGACGACATTGATTTCACTTTTTGCCAAACGCAGGGCTTTTTCAATGACATTTTTCATTTTAGGCGATTGGCTGATGAAAAAGCCATCTTTTTCCCGCAGCAATTTGATTAAATTTTTATTTGCCGCAAGCAGTTCTTCTTTTTCTTCCATTAATTGCTTTTCTTTTTGTATTTCCTCCGTCTTGTCAATAAACGTGCTCACTAAAAGCGTATCGTCCTCCTTTTTGAAAACAGTCGGAATTTCTGTTACGTAACGGATTGAATTTTGTACGGAATATTTCCAGTCATATTCTTTTTCCGAAACAATGTTCTGATAATTGTTTTTGCTTAGTTCCCGATATTTTTTACGGTCAAGGGAATGAATGAACGTTTCGACAGGCTTGCCGGCTATCTCCTTGGGGGAAGCACAGCCCAACAGGGCGGCATAAAGTTTGTTGGCAAGCGTGATATGCCCGTTTAAAATAATGGCAATCGGAAGCGGAAACCGCATGATAAGTTCTCCGAGCAAAGGACTGTTCCAATACAAATGGCGCAGTGAAATAAGCTGAAAAGACATGATAGCCCCGATTAATTGCCGATTGCCGTCAAAAACCTTGCTTGCGATAACCCATAACAAACTTTTGTCATTGATATTTTTTTCAATTTTTAAAAACCCGTAACAGATGTCGCCAAAAAAATTCAAACTCGGAAATTCTTTTTCCCTGTCGGTATCTTCCATAAGAAGCAAATCGACGGGCAAAACTTTTTGCGTATGATAAAATATTTTCCAATAGTTATCGGTATGCAAGACATCTTTTTCACTAACGCCCGTCAACTTTTCGTTTACTTTATTCCACCATGTGACTTCATGCTTTAAATTAATCGCAAAACCGGCAAACTGCTGGCTGAAGTAAAAAAAATTTTCCGCAAAAGACATAGTATTTCCTTGCAAAGGCTAAATGTTTTTTAGAACAAATAATGTCAATACTGACATATAGTGACAAGTTTGTCAATACATATTTCATATTCATTCTTTCATAACATATTGATTTAATAAATTTTTAATTTAAATACCATACTGACAAGAATGTCACTATTTTTCTCATTTCCATTGAACTCCCAGACAACACACTAAAATAATAAAATTTTTCACAATTGGTCTTATCCTTGCAAAAACAGAATCATAAAAAAAATTTATTCATTCTTTCAACAACAACCTTTATGAGGAGGTTTTGATGAGTTTCACAACAAAATCATATGAAACCGACGTGCTTATCCTCGGTTCCGGAATTTCAGGCTGCGGTGCCGCCATCGCCGCAAAGAAAGAAGGCGTCGATGTTTTGCTTGTCGATAAAGGCGTCCTTGAAAGTTCCGGCAATATCGGCGGGGGAAACGACCACTTCATGGCTGTGCTCAACGAAGCGGAACACGATACGTTTGAAGACATGCGCAAATATTACGTTACGCCGACTTCCGGCATAACCGACACCATAGCCTATAATTTTTACAAAGCCATGCGTCCTTGCTTGGAAGTTCTTGAAGAATCCGGCATAGAACTTTTGCGCAATCCGGACGGAACCTATGTCCGTTCCGCAGGTTTCGGGCAGCCCGGACCATGGTGGATACATATCAACAAAGGGTATACCGTAAAATCAAAAATCGCAAAATACATCAAAAATCTTGGTATCCGCGTTGTGAACAATTTCTTTGTCACAAAACTGTTAAAAGACGGAGACCGCATTGCCGGCTGTGTCGGTTTTGATGTTTTGAAAGGCGACTTCGTCACTGTCCGCTGCAAAACAGCTGTTATCGCTTTCGGCTTGTCAGCCCAGCGGGTATCCACAAATTCAACACGCAAACCTTTCAACTGCTGGTATTCCCCCTATGTCACAGGCAGTCAGATCATATTGCCTTTGGAAGCTGGCGCTGCCGTTTTAAATCTCGATATTGCCGATAAGGGCACACTGCTGCCTAAAGGATACGGAGCTCCCGGCATGAACGGCATCAACAATATGGGCGGTCACGAATTGAACGCCAAAGGCGAACGCTTTATGGGCAAATACGATCCCAATTGGGAAAACTGCCGCCGCCGCGACCAAATCATGGGCACATTCCAGGAAGCGCTTGAAGGAAGCGGGCCTCCGTTCTATATGGATATGCGCCATTTCAGCGAAGAAGACGCAAGGCATCTCCAATACGACCTTATGCCCGGCGATAAGGAAACCTATTTGGATTATTGCCGCGCAAGAAATATCGATTTCACCAAAGAACCGCTTGAGGTCGAAATAGGGGAACGCATGATCGGCGGTATCATCAAATGCGACGACGAACAGGAAACCCCTATTAAAAACCTTTATGCCGCAAGTCTTTTGGCAACATTTTCCTGCTGCATGGGCATAGGCTGGACAGCTGGCGAACATGCCGCAAAACGCGCGAAAACCGTTGATATGCCAAACTTACAGGAAAAAGATTTTGAAAAAATGCACGATGAAATTTTCACGCATTTCAAAGAAACAAAATCTGAAAATGCAATCACATACACGGAATTTGAAGATGCCATCCGCCAAGTCATGGATTATTATGTCGGCTTCAACAGAACGGAAAAAGGCATGCTGCAAGCATTAAAGAGCATGCAAACCATTGAGGAATACATTCCCCGGCTTGAAGCGGCAACGCTGCGCGAACTCATGAGAATACGCGAAAGTTTGGAACTCTTTAAACTTGTACGCATTTACATTCAAGCCTGTCTGCAGCGTAAGGAATCAGGACGGGCGATGTATAACCGTACGGATTATCCGAACTTCGACCCTGCATACAATAAATGCCTGATCACCAGTCTGGACGAAAGCGGAGTTCCGCATTTTGACTGGACGAAATAAGGCTTGAAATATCAATAAGCAATTAAAAATAACCTTAAAAGGAGTAAGATATGCCTCCTGTTTTTGACGCAACAAAATGTAAAAAATGCCGTAAATGTGTGACACGCTGCCCAGGATATTTGCTTGAAATGGGTGAAAAAAAACCGGAAGTGCGTTTTCCGAACGAATGCTGGCACTGCGGCTGCTGCCGTATCGCCTGCGAACACGAAGCAATCAGCTTTGAATTTCCTCTTTACACAAGAGTTTGAATCCTGCAAACAAAACGCCGATACATATCCGGCACGTTAACCCATAACAACACTCTGACATGCAATTTTTTTTGCATGTCAGAGCGGAAAAACGCCGTATCTTTTTCACATTCTTTTTCCGTACATTAAATCAGCACATTAAATCAGCTGGGAGCAATAAAAATAAGTTGCTGACAACGGCAATAAAAAAATTTTTAATGTGATAAAATAAAAAAATCACAAGCTCGACAGTTGAAAATCACCTTTTGAGAGGATTTTATGGAAGCGACAACAACCCAAAATACTGCACTACAATCTAAAAACATACGCTATTATATCAACGCATTCATCACAATAGCCATTATGTTCGGTTTCGGTTATTTGCCTCCCATAGCCCCCATCACTCCCCTTGGAATGAAAATTTTGGGAATATTCCTTGCGCTGCTCTACGGCTGGACTTTTGTCGACCAAATATGGCCCAGCATATTGGGAATGATAGCACTGAGCCTGACCGGCTACGCACCGCTTGACACGCTTATGAAAAGCGGCTTTGGCAACAATACCGTCCTTCTCATGTGGGGCATGCTTTTAATCGCTTCACTGGTTGATTCCGCAGGCGTAAGCAAATTCATCGCCACCTATTTCATTTCACGGAAATTCGTTTTGGGAAAACCTTGGATTTTGATTTTCACCTTTTTCTTCACCATTTTCCTTATGTCGGCAATGACGTCATCCGTACCGACCATTGTCGTGGGCTGGGGGATTTTATACTGCATTCTCAACCAATTAGGATACAAAGCGGGCAATCCCCTATCCTCTTACATGGTGGTCGGCGTCGTTTATTCCAGCCTTATCGGTTTGGCGCTGTTTCCTTGGAAAGTGCTTCAAATGGTTGTTTTGGGCATGTTCGCAAATACGGCGGGCTATCAGCTTGAATATTCCCTGTATATTGCGCTGACGCTTCCTATCAGTATTGCCGCCATTACCGGTTATGTTCTTTTGGGCAAATTTCTTTTCCGCTTGGATGTTGAAAAGCTGAAGCTCGTCACTCAAGATTCCTTCGACCCGAAAGATTTGGAAATCAACACCAATCAAAAAATCATCATTTCCATGCTTGTTTTATTGGTTATCTTATTGATAGCTCCCAGCATCATGCCGAAAACATGGGCTGTCACAAAGATACTGCGGGGTATCGGAGCGCACGGCGTGACGTTCCTTATCCTCGGCATATTCGTATTCCTGCGCTTTAATAATAAGCCAATGATCAACATCAGAAAGTCTTCCAGCGACGTGCAATGGGACTGCATTTTCCTGACCGCCGCCATGCTTCCCTTTACCGCGGCGCTCAATGCCGAAAGCACAGGCATCAATGCCTTTTTGGTTGAAAAATTCAGCATTTTGTTTACCGGACTCTCACCGAACCTTTTCATTTTCCTTGTCATACTCATAACCATTATTTCCACCCAGTTCATGAACAATGCAATTTGCGGAGGAATTTTGTTCTCTATCGTTTACCCCTTTGCGGTAGCCATAAACGTCAACCCCGCAATGATTACCGTTTTGATGATTTTCTGCCTGGCGCTCGCCATGCTCACCCCGGCGGGCTCCCCCATGTCAGCCCTCATGTTCGGCAACAGTGAATGGGTAACTACAAAGGATATTTATACATATGTCGTCCCCGGAGTGATTGTCATTTTCCTTTGCGTGTGTGTTGTGGGCATTCCGGTAGGTTTTTTGGTGTTCTGACATATCTCTGAAAAAACAAAGCCGCTTGCGGCGAACCGCACCCCATTTATCGGGCACAGCCAAACCAATACTTGAGAAGCGGTTCGCGGCGAGGGGTTTTTCATTTAAAAAATAAAATTAAAACAATAAATTGAACGCACAATGCATATAATTTTTCTTGCGCTCTTCAAAAAGTCGGTATACATTCAAGTACACAAACGGAAAAGTATGTTCTAACCGTTTCTTGTGACGTATCATACTTGCAGTAAACAGGAAAATTGAATATGGCAATAGAAAAAGTCAAAGCGTATTTTAAAAAATTCGGCATGGAAAACAAAATACAGGAATTTAAAGTTTCCAGCGCAACCATTGAGCTTGCCGCTCAAGCCCTGCACTGTGAACCGTGCAGAATTGCCAAAACACTTTCCTTTTCGGTCAATGAACACCCCATATTGATTGTGGCTGCCGGCGACGCCAAAATCGACAATTCAAAATACAAAGCCCAATTCAAAACAAAAGCGAAAATGCTTTTGCCTGAAGACACCGAAACAATAATCGGGCATAAAGCAGGAGGCGTTTGCCCTTTTGCTGTCAATGAAAATATTGACGTTTACCTTGATGAATCATTGAAACGGTTTCAAACCGTTTTTCCCGCTTGCGGAAGTGATAACAGCGCCATCGAGCTGACCATTCCGGAACTTGAACAATATGCCCAAATGACGGCATGGGTAGATGTTTGCAAAAATTGGAATGAACCCAAGAACGATTAATCCGATATGCAGAAATATTGTACTATTCATATCGATAACAATATTAAATTCATCACGCCCGATAAAAAATAAAACACACCTCTTGCAAGCTGAAAAGCCGTTCAAAGAATACCCAAAAAGCGGCTTGAAAGTATTCCAAGCCGCTTTTTATTCACATTCTTTTAAGTTTTGCATCTAACTATTCATCCAATACCGGTGAATTAACAGTATGCATTAACGAAGCTGTTTCTATGGCATTAACCATATTGATAATTTCTCTTTCAGTCACTTTAAAAAGGACGGACTGGGCTGTTTCCAAATCAAAACCTTTTTCATAATTGCTTCAGGCATGATTTGATGGTGAAGCATAGACACATTAGCTATTATATAAACTGATACATCAGATAAATTTAAAACCGCTTCCATGCGTATTATCGCAAAACAAGCATTTTTCCGCAACATTCAATTTCAGTCGTTTTTTGAAACGCCGTAGGCTTTTTTGATATAATGCAGATTATAATCAATTCCCCAGTGGATTTGCTTGATAATGTATTCAAGCTTGGCAATATTCTTTTCCTTTATGGAATCAACAATCTGCCCATGCTCTTTAATCGCGTTTTGATACCATTCCCTGATGAAATTCTTGCGGGGAAAGTCCCAAAGCCTGTTTTTGATAGGCGTGATAATGCGTTCGGCGAAAACATTTTTGCCAAGCTCGGTGAAAACATCATGAAATTCATAATGGCATTTGTCATATGTGACCATGTCGTCCTCATTCAAGGCATTTCTCATTTCTTCATTTTTCAGGTAAAGATATTCCAAATGCTCCGGCGTGTAAAAATGCAGGGAGCTCATTATGAGCAGCGCTTCAAGCGTTCCGATGGTGCTGTATAAAAAAGGAAAATCCTCATATTCCAAAGAATTGATCACAACTTTGCTGCGCGGATAAATGGTCAGGAACCCTTCCGCTTCAAGCTTGATGAGCGAATCCCTCAAAGGAGTGCTGCTCATGGCGAGCTTTTTGCTGATATCTTTCAAATTCAGCGTGCTTCCCGGAAGAAGCACGCCGTCACGCATTTGTTTCAGCAAATATTCATAAACTTTTTCACGTGCGGACCCTTCGGAATGAATTGGCTGTATCATATATCTTCCTTTTATCATTATGCTTTTCATAAGTATATCAAATAAAACATCAAGTCAACAACAAAAATACAATTTATCTTTCAGAAAAATATATAATTATAAGAGGTTATATTTATTTCGCAAACAAAATCACAGAATTTTTTAAAAAAGGCTTTTCTTTTTTTAAAAATTTTTATATAGATAAGTTAACTGATATATCAGTTGAAACAACATAAAACATTTTCTTTGTTTTTAATGGAGGAACGTATGAAAAAATTATTGAAACAAGCGTTAGCGGCATGCGCCGCGGTTTTGCTGTCCGCCGGTATTTCCCAAGCCGCTGACTACAACCTTAAATTACAGACATATTATCCGGCGACAACCCTGCAAATCGCCAAAGGGTTTGCGGATAACGTAAAAGCCATGTCAAACGGCAGGGTCGACATTCAAATTTTCTCCGGCGGAGAACTTGTCGGCTCCGGCAATATCCTGAAATCCGTTAAAACTGGCATGATCGACATCGGACACGGCATGGGCCACCATTTTGCGGAAATGAAGACAGGCACGTTGGAATCCGGACTTCCCATGGCTTGGATGGACGCCACGGAAGCGCAAATCCTCTATAAGCACAGAGGATTGAAAGAAATTTTTGAAAAGCAGTATGAAAACGCCGGAGTGGTGTATCTCGGGCCGACCAGAGCTTCCGCATACCAGCTCCTGACCAAAACCCCGGTCAGCTCCCTTGATGAACTGAGAAAATTAAAAATCAGGGCGGTGGGCGCAGCAGCAAAAATGCTCACCAATTTGGGCGTGAGCTGTGTGAACCTTCCAGTGGAAGATATTTACATGGCGCTTTCAACCGGACAGATTGACGGCGTTCTGTACGGAAACGCGTTTGAATACGAAGAAACCAAATATTACGAAGTCGCCCGATATATCAATACGACGCCGCTCATCGACCCAATCACCGACACGCTGATCATCAATAAAAAACTTTGGGATTCTTTCCCTGACGACATTAAAGCCATTTTCAGAGCCGCCGCCGACTGCGCCGTAAACGATTACTATTTCTTCACGGCGAACGAAAGCATGCGCGTTATCGGAACCACGTTCAAAGACAAGACAACGTCTTTCTCCGCGGAAGACCAAAAAGAAATCCTCCAAGCCGCAATCAAAGTATGGGACGAGGAAGCGAAACGCTCTCCTGAATTTGCGAAAGGCGTAGAAATTTTGAAACAGTTCGCCAAAGAAAAAGGAAGACTCTAACCATGAGGGCTCAGGGCGGCAAGCCGCCCTGACTTTTTTGCAACATCAGCGGAAAAGGACGTATTATGATGACAATAAAAAGAATTGTGGAATGCATTGATAAAACGAACCGTTTTATCACATCGTTCACAATGTGGCTCATTCTTCCATTGATCGGCATCATGCTTTTTGAGGTGGTCATGCGCTATGCGTTCCATTCCCCGACGGTTTGGGGGGCGGAACTGAGTTCCATGATTTTCGGTATCTATATGATTTATTCGGGACCTTGCTCTGTTTATGAAAAAGTGCAGGTAGGCGTCGATTTGTTTTCTTCAAAATGGAAACCCAGAACGCAAGCCGCCGTGCATTGCCTCACCTATGTTTTCACCATGGCGTTTTTCGTCAGCATAATTTCTTTAACCTTTAAATACGCAATGGAATCATGGGAATTGAAAGAAGTGTCGACATCCGCGTGGGGTCAGCCCATTTATCATTGGAAAGCCCTCATCCCCATAGCCTATGTGCTGACTTTCGCGCAAACGGTTTCCGACTTCATCCGCAACGCATACCTTGCGATAACCGGGGAGGAATTATGATAGACGCGTATTCGACCACCGCATACATGTTTCTTTCCATGCTGCTTTTAATGGCAACAGGTCTGCCTATTGTTTACTGCCTCGGTGCAGTCGGCTCTCTTGCCGCAATTTTCCTTTGGGGCTTTGAAGCGCTGGACATCGTTTATTTTGCAACTGTCGACCTCATGAACAACCTTATCCTGAGCGCCGTACCGCTCTTTATTTTCATGGGCTTCGTCCTTCATGAATCAAAAATAGGCAGGGATTTGTTCGACACCGTCCATTTGTGTTCGGGCAGGCTCCGCGGCGCATTGGGCATAGGAACAATGCTTTTATGCGCATTGATGGCTGCCATGCTCGGAGTAAGTTCCGCGACGGTACTCTCCATGGGCGTTATCGCCGTTCCTGCCATGCTCCAAAAAAAATATGACAAATCACTGGCTGTCGGCATCGTACAGGCGGGCGGCGCATTGGGCTTTTTAATTCCTCCCAGCATGATGATGGTCATGTATGCCTTCATCAGCGGCGTTTCGGTCGGAAAGCTTTTTGCAGGCGGCATTGTTCCCGGAATTTTGCTTTCGCTGATTTATATCCTTTATATCGTCATCCTCGCATGGCTCAAGCCGGATTATGCTCCCGCCATGGAAACCGAGGAACCCGTCTGCACCAAAATCAAAGCCAAAGCCCTTCTTGAACTTGCGCTTCCATTAACCCTTATTTTCTCTATCTTGGGCACTATCTTCATGGGCTTGGCTTCTCCGACAGAAGCAGCCGCCATCGGCGCGGCAGGCTCCCTTGTCTGCGCCGCAATCAAAAAACGCCTGAATTTGGAAATGCTCAAAGCCAGCTGCAGGCAAACATTCGCTATTTGCGGTTTTGCGGCATACCTTATCATAGCGGCATTGATTTTCAGCAAAGTTTACACCGGACTTGGCGCGACAACAATGATCAAATCCCTTGTCCTCGGACTTGACCCCAATCCCATTGTCGTCATGGCGCTTATTCAGATCTCGTTTTTCATCTTAGGAATGTTCATGGACGACATCGCCATTTTATTCATGTGCATGCCCATTTATATCCCTATCATCATCGGTTTGGGTTTTGACCCCGTATGGTTCGGCATTTTATTTGTTGTCAATATGCAAATGGCGTATATCACACCGCCGTACGGGCTCAACTTATTTTACATGCGGGCGGTGGCGCCGAAAGAAGTCACCCTGAAAGACATTTATTGGGGAGCTGTTCCGTTCATTTTCCTGCAAGGGCTTCTTCTCATTCTTTTAATTTTGTTCCCGCAGCTTGTGCTTTGGCTTCCCGACTTGATTTTCGGATAAAAAAGGATTGAATATGATGACTGTAAATTCACTAGAAATACCAAGATTTTCCGGCATTAGAACCTTCATGCGCCTGCCTCAGGCGGCAGACGGACAAAAAGCGGACGTTTCCGTCATCGGGGTACCTTTCGATACGGCAACCTCGTTCAGACCGGGAACAAGATTCGGACCTGCCGCCCTGCGCGAAGCTTCCCTTATTCTCAAACCCTATTGCCCCGTCGTGGATGTGGATATTCTGGAACATTTGACAATCGCCGATTATGGCGACTGCCCGACAATTCCGGGATACACCGCGGAAAGCCTCGACAAGATTCAGGAACACTTATTTCCCTTTTACAAGGAAAACACCGTTCCCGTTGTCTTAGGCGGCGACCACAGCATAACCCTTGCGGAACTGAGGGCTTTTCATGAAGCGAAAGGACCTGCGGCACTGCTCCATTTCGACGCCCACAGCGATACCGTTCCGGAATATTTCGGAAAACCCTATAACCACGGCTCGCCTTTCTACCATGCCCTCAACGAAGGATTGATCATTCCGGAAAAATCCATACAAATCGGCATACGCGGACCTCTTTACGACAAGCATATCTTGGATTATCCCAAAAACAAAGGCTTGCGGATCGTCCTGGGCGACGAACTCCACAACAGGGGCTGTGATGCAATTATCGCCGAAGCCATTGCGCGGCTGCAAGGAAGCCCTGTTTTTTTAACCTTTGACATTGATTTTCTTGACGCTTCATACGCCCCGGGAACAGGCACCCCGGAAGTGGAAGGCTTTTCAACACGGCAAGCCCTCTGCATGGTCCGAAAAATCTGCAAAAAAATCGACGTGGCAGCCATGGATCTCGTGGAAGTTCTGCCGGATAAGGACGCTTCAGGCATAACCGCCTTAGCCGGCGTTTCAGTAATCCATGCCTTTCTCGCCGCCCTTGCATGGCGGAAAAGCAATACGCCTTCATAAAAAAACGGGTATCCCGATAAACATGTATACGCGCCATGCCCCGTTTGCCGAACGGGTGAAACCGATGAACGGGACATGGCGCAAAATGATGTAAATCAGAAACCATGGCAGGCAACTCATTTTCTTGCGAAAACGCCGTTGAAATCAAGAGGAAAAAGGGCAGGCGCATGAACTATGCAAAGGCTGTCCTGCATGGTGAGCAAATACAGCTTCTGCCCGTTCACGGTCGAAAGGGCAAGCCACAGTTTTCCGTCTTCCGGAAGCTCAGCGCGAAAAAAAAGCTGAGGCATTGTTTTTGTGTTTGCTAAGGGTTCATTTTTCCTGTTTTCCGCATTCACCGCATCTTTTTCAGCAAGCGTTTTTTCCTGCTCCAATTTCGCATTGCTGACCGCGCTTTCCTGCGGTTTCGCTTCGGCGCTCTTTCCCATAAATAAAGGAACAGTGCCGTAACCCTGCAGAAAAACCTTTTCATCTTCCTCGGTCAGCGTAACAAAGGTTTCCCCTTTGACATAACGTCCGAGCACCGGCTCATGCCAAATTTTTTGGGCTAATTCCTGTGTTTTCGCCACTGTTGCGAGCATAAAGGCATGGTCTTCCGGAATGGCGGGCACTTGCTCTTTAAACGTATTCGCAACGTCATTCCTGCCGCTTTCAAGCCAAATCTTATGTCCCTGCCAAAGTTTGCCGTACGCTTTTTTATCCGATTTCCTCACTAAAATCCGCCATGTCTGATTAAGCATGGAATCGGCTAAAGCGTATTGTTCGTTATCGGCTGTAAAATGAGCGTGTTTTTCATCCGTGAGGAAAAAATCTTCCTGAAAATCCTCCGGGCTTTGCTCTGCATTGTTTTCTGCGGCAGGCTGTTTAGCATGTTCCGCACGGCTTTCTTCTTCCAATGCCGACCGCGGGTCGAATTCTTCATAAAAAGAAGGCTCTTCGGCTGATATTTCCTGTCCAAAGAGCAAAATAAAAACAAAAATCCAAAAAATTTTCATACCGCACCGATTATGCGCCTGCGACACCATTTTTCGGATATGCCGGAGCATTCTCATACGCCTGCATGGCTATGCTCATATAAGCGTTATCAAAAGCAGCAGGTTTTTGAGGCAAACTTCTCGCAACGGCATAAAGCCCGGCAAGCATATCCCCAAAATCCACATGTCCCATGTGGGCGAGGCGTATCATCTCATCTTTCATAGGCTCCTGCCCTGCTGCGATAACCACGCCTGTTTCTTTCGCCGCAAGACCGACCAGTTCGCTGCCTGAAACGTTCTGAGGCATTGCGACGGAAGTGAGTCCCCATGCGTAATACGTTTTCGCAAAGGGCTCGAGCCCCATGGCTTTTATTCCCGCTCTGGTCATCTGCGCAAGGGCGAAGTGCTTTTGATAAAGAGCGTCCAAGCCTCCGCAGCCCCCGTGTCCTGAATCCTCAAAAATCATGGCAAGAGCTTCTTTCAAGCCCACAATCAGCGAAACCGGAGAACTGAAATTGGTTTGATTTTTCAACACGTTCTTAAGTTCCGCTTTCAAATTGAAATAAAAACAGCTTGTTTCCGTTTGTTCGGCTTTTTTCCACGCTTTTTCCGAAAAAGCAAGCAGCGAAAGACCTGCCGGCACCATAAGCCCTTTCTGCGAACCGGTTAAAAGAACGTCAATCCCCCATTCGTCCATAGGCGCAGGAGAAATTCCCACGGACGAAATACCGTCGGCAACAAGCAAGACATCATATTTCCGCGTTATTTTCGCAATTTCATGAATAGGGTGCATAACCCCCGTGGAGGTTTCGCAAATTTGAATGCAAACACCTTTTATATCGGCATGCTGTTTCAAAACCGCTTCAATATCTTCAGCTAAAACCGCCTCTCCCCAAGGCTTCGCAATTTCAACGATTTCCAAGCCCTGCACCTGTGCGATGGAACGCCAGCGTTCCCCGAATTTTCCCGCTTGCGCCACAAGGATTTTTTCACCACGGCTGAATAAATTGATGACAGCCGCGGTCATCGCTCCCGTCCCGGAACTTGCCAAGGGCAAAACTTCTTGCTCCGTGCCGAAAAGTTTTTTAAGATAAAACCGTGTTTCTTCCAAGACAGCTTTGAATTCAGGCTTCCTGTGATGTATCATGGGCATAGCCATCGCAAGGCGCACTCTGTCCGGAATCGCCGTGGGTCCGGGAGTTAAAAGGCGTAAATGATTTTGCATTTCCAATCCTACTTATTCAAATATGTTTTTGCGTAATTAATCAGCTGATACAATTCCGGAGCGTAAATAAGCGCCTGTCCGTAAATATTGATCATAATCAGAATAAAAACGGCGGCGGACCCCATATCCTTGGCGGCTTTCACCCGTACCGAATATTCATGGGTAATTAAATCGAGAGCTTCTTCAATGGCGGAATTAAAAAGTTCAGCCACAATGACCAAAAGCCATCCGGCAACGGATATTGAGGTTAAAAACCAATATTTATCCGTATACCACCCTAAAAAGCCCAAAAGAACCAATATGAAACATTCCTGCCGTATGGCGACGCTCACCCGCAAGCCCGTCAAAATGCCCTGTAAGGAGTAACTGAGCGCGTAAAAGATATGCACTATTCCATTAAAAAAACCTGTCTTTTTTTCCATAACCATTTCCCTTATGCAGATATGTTCAAACGTACCGGCTGAAAAAATCGCAGCTATTCTTGATAACCGGGCAATTCGACGGAATGGAAATTATCGCTTTGCCCGTTCGCTTTCGGACAAGCTTCACGCAAATAGCAAATTTCGCAAGCCCCTCTGAAAGGCAGAGAAGTCAAAACGCTGAAACGGCGTACCAAAGTAGGCTCACCGTCAAGATAAGGAATATTTTCCGCTTTCAAAGCTTCCGCAATGCTTTCGTTGGGAACGGGGCAGGGGGCACAGCCCGCTTGTTCCACTTCGGGCAAGATTTGATACACGGCGTTCATAATGATGCTTTGCCCGATACAGTTGAAACGGAACCCTTTTTCAGGGTCTTTCGCAAAAAGCTCATCCGCTTCCTGTTCCGCTTTTTCATTCAGCCAAACAACCAGATAATCGCCTTTTTCCGTTTTTAAAACAACGCTGTTCAGCTCTTTCGCCACACGTTCGAAAGTATGCACCATATCTTCCAGAACCTGTCCGCCGAGCCGGGTTTCCTGCAAAAGAGCCATGACGGCTTCCATATCGAAATAAGGCTGGACCTTGAGCACTTCTTTTGTGTAATTCGCCATATAATCCTCATAGATAAAGTATGAGAACAGTATATACGCTTTATGCGAGGTGTCAAACACATAATTTATATGCCTTTACATTCCTTGTCATGCAAAGTAAAATGCAAAAATGCAAGAGCGAAAACTTACATGAGGTTTTTATGAAAAACAAAATGAACAAATCGCAGCTGCCGAATAAAATCCGCTATGAATATCAGGAAGAAAGCAATCTCGCTATGCAATACGCCCATGGCGTTTGGGGGGGAATCAACCCCCAAGGGGAAATTGAAATCAATTTTTATACCGAACAAGATAAAATTCCCACAAATTCCGAACGCTATCTCAAACCAGACGGTTCGTTCGGACCGGAAATAACCCTTACGGAAGAAGACACCCGGATTGTCACACGCAAAATCAACGCGAAAGTCTTAATCAACCGGCACACGGCACGGGCGCTTTTAGGCTGGCTTGCCGAAAAGCTGGAAAATCTGGAAGCGGAGGAATTGCGCAATTTTGAAATGGAATTCAATAAAAACGGACGGAAACAATAATGGCTAAAAAAAACCGCTATCAATATCAGGAAAACACAAGCGGCGATGAAAACCGTATCAGCCGCTCGCAAAAAAAGCGGGACAGCACGGAACTGCAAAAACTAGGCGAGGAACTTGCCGGTTTGGCTCCCGCCAAGCTCGCCCTGTTGCCCCTTACCGAAGATTTGGAACATGCCTTCGCAGAATACAGAAAACTGAAAAGCAAAGAAGCGAAAAGGCGCCAGCTCCAGTATATCGGACGCCTTATGCGCGAAGCGCAGCTTGAAAGCGAAGCGAACGGCACGGAAGACATAGTAAGCGTTTATCTTGACGCAAAAGGGGATTTGTGATGCTTGCCCGGAACTTGCCCCGTGTTTATTGACAAGATCCGCCGCAAAGAGTATGATGAAACAAAATCTATGAAAAGAGGTGCATTATGCCATCATTAAAAACTATTTTATGTGCATTGGATTTATCGGAACACAGCCAAGTAGTGGCAGAAGAAGCCTCCATGCTTGCAAAATTATCCGGCGCAAAGATTTATGCAATGTATGTCGCTCCGACCATGACCCAATATACCGGCTTTCATGTGGCGCCCAGCACTATTGACGGCTTTGTCGGCGAAATCGTCACCGGTGCGGAAAACAGCATGGCTGAATTTGTGGCGAAACACTTTGAAGGCGTTGAAGTCGAAGCCGATGTGGTTGTCGGGTACGCCACGGAAGAAATTCTTGCGGCAGCTGACAAATACAATGCGGACATCATCGTTATGGGTACGCACGGACGCAAAGGCATTGACAGAATTTTATTCGGTTCCGTCGCAGAAAAAGTCGTCACCCAATCAAAAATTCCGGTTCTTACCATCCGCCCCGCAAACTTGACTGAAAACAACGGCTAACCGTTGTCTGACTGTTATTGACACATAAAAAACATGCCTTGAAATTGATTTGGAATTGATTCGGGCATGTTTTCTTTTTTTAAAAAGCAATAAAAAAGAGCATATCCCTATGCCCTTTTTTATTTCAATATACTGTAATCACAATATGATTATTCTTTGATCACGAAATTTCCGTTTTTATCCACTTCATACAATCTGTACAAAGGACCAACACGGTCGCCCTTTTGGTTGAAACCGAACGTTCCCGTAATACCTTCATATTCGCCCAAATCATTTTTCAAGTATGCAGAAAGCGCTTCGGCGTCAGGTTCCGTATTTTTCAGCGCTTCCACCAGAACATTGAACGCGTCCCCCGCCAAAACAGCCCAAACGGATTGGGGCAGCGTATCGTCATATTTGGCTTTATACGCATTAAGAAAAGCTTTGCCTTGTTCCGTGCTGAAGTCTTTCAGAACCGGAGGGCTTACGAACAAAAAGCCTTCAGCGGATTTTCCCGCAATCTTCAGAAGATCGAGATTATTGACAGCGTCGCCGCCGATCATGGGCACATCCCAGCCCATTTCCGATTTTTGACGGAGCAGCAAGCCCGCTTCCGGATAATAGGCGGTAAAGAAAATAAGATCCGGATTTACGGCTTTGATTTTGGTTAAAATCGGAGAATAATCCCTTTCTTTCGGCGTGAGGGCGTCGTAAAAAACAACATTGATACCGAGTTTTTCAAGTTCGGCGCGGCTTTCTTCCGCCAAGCCGCTGGAATAGGAAGAATTGTCATGCACAATGGCGACATTCTTATAGCCGAGCTTTTGAATATAGCGCGCGGCGACAATGCCTTGCTCATCATCACGGGGACATGTTCTGAAGAAATAATCGAGCCCTTTTTCCGTAAGGCGGACGCTGGTCGAACCTGTGCCTATCTGCAAAATTTCCGATTCGTCATAAATATTTTGGGTAGCTTCCGTCACGGCGGAACCATACGTGCCGATTACGGCGACAACTTCATTGGAAGCCAGTTTCTGCGCGGCTAAAGCGGCGCTTCTCGGGTCACCGGCATCGTCTTCGATGACAAGTTCAATCTGTTTTCCGTTAATTCCGCCGTTTTTATTCACTTCTTCAGCCAATAAGCTGACAATGCGTTCCATATCCTTGCCTTCGCTTGTCCAGCCGCCGGTAAGGGGACACATCAGACCGATCTTGATATTTTCGGCAAACGCCGCTCCGGTCCAGGCGAATAAGCATAGTCCCAAAAACGCAAACCATGTTATTTTTTTCATACATCCTCCAAAAGAAAAATACCGTTTCTTCATATAATGAATTTAAAAAAAATGCAAAAGCAAATTTCACCTGATAATGCATACATCATAATTGTGAAAAAAAGTTTTTCTTGCTCATATTTCATTTAGTTTCAATAAAAGACAAAATAAAGCCCTAACTTCTTGACGCAATCCGTTTTTAAAAGTAAAGTTATGCAATAACTATTTAAGAAGTTTTACTTCTTTCCCTTTTATAAAAACTTATACGGAGGCTACTTATGCGTTTCTCCATTGGACTTGGAAAAGACGGAGTTGAAGAACGTCTTGAACAAAATGGCGTTTCCCGCCGCGATTTTCTTAAATTCTGTTCCGCTGTCGCCGTAGCGATGGGACTCGCCCCATCCATGGCGCCATCCATCGCAAAAGCTCTTACCCAAGGCAAACGTCCTGTCGTTGTTTATCTTCACAACGCAGAATGCACCGGTTGTTCCGAAGCATTGCTTCGTACCTATCAACCTTTGCTCGACGCGATTTTATTTGACACCATTTCCCTTGAATACCACGAAACCCTTATGCAAGCTTCTGGTGAAATGGCGGAAAAATCCCTTGAAGAAGCGATCAACCACCCCGACGGTTTCATCTGCTTGGTGGAAGGCGCCATTCCTACCGCCCAAGACGGCATTTTCGGCACAATCGCAGGACATACCATGTATGACAACTGCAAAAAAATCCTCACAAAAGCGAAAGCTGTCGTCGCTATCGGCACATGCGCCGCTTTCGGCGGTGTGCAAGCCGCAGCACCAAACCCAACCGGAGCGAAAGGCCTCAATGATTGTTACGGCGAATTTGGCGTCAATGCAATCAACATTGCAGGCTGTCCGCCAAATCCGCTCAACATGGTAGGCGCATTGGTAGCACTTCTGCAAGGAAAAGAAGTCGAACTTGACGACAACAACCGCCCTCTTATGTTCTTTGGCGAAACCGTCCACGACCAATGCGAACGCCTGCCTCACTTTGAAGCCGGCGAATTTGCCCCTTCCTTTGATTCCGAAGAAGCCAAAAACGGCTGGTGTCTGTACGAGCTTGGCTGCAAAGGTCCAAGCACTTACAACAACTGCCCGAAAGTCCTTTTTAACGAAGTGAGCTGGCCGGTCAAAGGCGGGCACCCATGCATCGGCTGCAGCGAACCGGATTTCTGGGACAGCTTATCTCCATTCTATGAAGCATAATCCTTATCAAAAATTTTTACGCCAAATGGCATAACGTTATTATTAAAGAGAGCTGATATATGAGTCAAGTAACTCCAAAAAGCAATTACAGCGGACCGGTTGTCGTTGATCCGCTCACCCGTATCGAAGGTCACCTTCGCATTGAAGTTGAAGTAAAAGACGGTGTTATTAAAGATGCAAGAAGCTGCGGAACGCTTTTCCGCGGTCTTGAAAATATTTTAGTCGGCCGCGACCCGCGCGACGCGCAGCATTTCACCCAAAGAACATGCGGCGTATGTACCTACACCCACGCTTTGGCTTCCACCCGCGCATTGGAAGACGCAATGGGCATTGAAATTCCCGCAAACGCCACCCATATCCGCAACATCATGCTCGGCATGCTTTTCGCCCACGACCATATTGTGCATTTCTACCACCTGCACGCTTTGGACTTTGTCGATGTCGCTTCCGCAACAACCGCAGATGTCGCAAAAACAGCCGAACTTGCAAAATCCGTGTCTAAAAAACCGACTTCCCAAAAAGAATTGCAGGAAGTAAAAGACAGAGTAAGCAAACTTGTGCAAAGCGGACAATTGGGACCTTTCAGCAATGCATATTTCTTAGGCGGTCACCCATCCTACTATCTCACTCCGGAGCAAAACCTGCTTGCTGTCGCCCACTACCTCGCAGCACTTAAAATCCAAGTGAAAGTCGCACGCGCAATGGCTATTTTCGGCTCCAAAAACCCTCATCCGCAAACCCTTATCGCCGGCGGCGTGACTTGCTACAACAGCCTTGAAAAGGAACCTCTCAAACAATTCGAGGAACTGTACAATGAAACCATTGATTTCATTGAAAACACCCTTATCCCCGATGTTCTTCTCGTAGGCGGCGCATACAAAGATTGGGCGCAATTCGGCGGCGGCGCGGTAAACTATTTGTCTTTCGGCGAATTTCCGGCTCCGGGCAAAGAACGTGATTTAAACAGCCGCTGGTTCAAACCCGGTCTTGTGAAAAACCGCGACTTGAGCAAAGTATACGACATTGATTTCAGCAAAATCGACGAACACGTACGCCATAGCTGGTATGAAGGCGACAAGGCGCGCCATCCGTACGAAGGCGAAACCAAACCGAAATTCACGAAAATCGGCGACACAGACCGTTATTCATGGCTCAAAGCCCCACGGTACGACGGCTTGGTCATCGAAACCGGACCTTTGGCAAGCATGGTTGTAGCCTATGCGCAAGGACACAAAGAAACAAAAGAAACCATTGATTTTGTTTTGAACGCTCTCGGTCTTAAACCTGCCGACCTCTTCTCAACACTCGGCAGAACCGCAGCCCGCGCTTCCGAATGCCTCATCGTTACCCGGCAAGTAAAAGTTTGGCTTGAAGAACTCAAGAAAAACCTCGCCAAAGGCGATACGAAAATCTGCATTGACACTGAAGTTCCGGCTGCCGCCAAAGGCGTCGGCATTGTCAATGCTCCGCGCGGCGGTCTTTCACACTGGATCGTCATTGAAGACAGCGTGATTAAAAACTTCCAGCTTGTCGTGCCTTCAACATGGAATTTGGGACCGCGCGACGCAAAAGGAAATATGAGCGCTGTTGAAGAAGCCCTTATCGGAACGCCTATCGCAGATCCGAAACGTCCAGTTGAAATCTTGCGTACCGTTCACTCCTTCGACCCATGCATGGCTTGCTCCGTTCACGTTATTGACAACGAAACCAACACAAGCCGCGATTTCAGAATCCTCTAAAATATGAAACTAAAAAAATTGCACTCCCTGAAAAGAGTGCAATTTTTTTGTTTAATATGCTTTTTAAGCATAAAAAATTTCTCCCCAAAAGATACAACACACACTATCCCATTTATTTTTACATGATTTTCTGTATGTTTCTGGAAGTAAAATGACAAAAAATACTTCCGCTCATTCTTATAACATCCTTATTTAACACTATTTTTGTTTAACAAAATCAGTTGCATAAAAACAACAATGAGCCTATACTTATTTATGTTATGCAAGCAAGCTTTCCTTAATAAAATTTTTATTCAAGGAAACAAAAATGAAAAAATTTTTATTGGTATTTCTTAGTGTCAGCCTGCTTTCCGGGTGCGTAAGCAGTGTGAGTTTCAATACGGGCTTTATTCCTCCGCCCAGACACTATTACTCCACAACGGAAAGTGTCAGCGTTATAACCGCAGCACCGGTAACAAACGGACAAACAATTGTCGAAGAAGTAATCATACCGAAACAAACCGTGGTTATCGAAAAGACGTATCCTGTTTATCCCGCCTTATCCGTCGGCTTTTTTTATCCTTTCGGCTACTACAAACCGTATTGGCATGGCAGACGTTACCACCGCCCGCCGCCCCCTCACAGACCGCGTCCGCCCCACGGGCGCCCTCCCCGTCCTCCGCGCCGCTGATTTGACAAAACAATTCATCATAAAAAAGGTACCTGTTTCAGGTACCTTTTTCTTTCTTCATGCCATATAAATTTTAAATCACATCTGCGGAACAACCATATTGCGGCCTGCCGTCTTCGCCCTGTACAGATTTTCATCGACACGCTGGAGCAGTTCCTTTACGCCCTCGCCCTCACGGTAGGAAACAAGCCCGATACTGACGGTAATCGGCTTATGGTTCGGCGTAACCATATTCGTTTCCACAGTATGCCGGATACGCTCCGCGATACGGTAAGCATTTTCCAAAACGGTATTATGCAAAATAATGATAAATTCCTCGCCTCCGAAGCGCACGACATAATCTTTGTCACGCAGCGTTTTTTGCAAAAGCATGACAAGCAGCTGCAAAACCTGATCGCCGACCAAATGCCCGAAGGTATCATTAACCGCTTTAAAGTAATCGATATCAAGCATCAATAAACAAAAATCCCTTCCTTTTTCGCTTGCTTCCTTAAATGCTTCCTCTAGAAATCCGGCTAAAACATTTCTGTTATACGCACCGGTCAGAGGGTCAAGCGCGGAGTTTTTGATGATATTTTGCTGTTCCTGCTCCAAATCGACAACTTTTTTATTCAATCTGTTCAAAATGCTTTGAAAGAATGTTGCGTCATAATAAATGGAAACCAAGCCTTTCTTACGGCTTTCCGTTTCAAAGCCGGAGAGCCAGTAAACATAATTCCTCTGTTCATCATCAAGTCCGAGGCTGAATTCCTGCTGGACAATAGCGGACTGGTCAATGGCATATTTGCAGTTTTCATAAAAAACTTCCCTGTCTTCATCGGAAAAATACGCCAAATGCGTAACGTCCAAACCTTGATAATCGGTTTGGTTCATACACACGACTTTCTTATATTCTTCGTTTACGAGCAAAAATTTCGCATTTGCGTCTTTTATGGCGACAGGCAGCGGAATGGCATTGAAAGCACTTAAAAAATACTGATTGTCTTCTTCCATTTTTTTAATTTGTGCAAGCCGGGCTGAATGTTGTTTTCTCAATGCCTCAAATTGTGCTTGTTCTTCACCTGAAAGCTTATTCCACAACGCTTCTTCCGCACTGAAATCATGCATATTCATAAGCCATTGATAGCAATTTTCCGATATGTTCATACTAATCTCTGCTGTCTTTTATAATGAAATCACTCAATGATGACAAAGTTGAAACAAGATAACATTTTGTTTTTTCTTGTTTTATTCCAAAAACTTCACTTGAAAACCCCGTAGGTTCTCCTTTCCTTTGCAGATGAAATTTCCGTGCCGTCTGTTCTCCTTTTCCGGTCAAAACCAAACAGGAAAGCGCAAACCCCGCTTTTATTCCAAAAACGACATCTTCCATCTTATCCCCGACCATGGCGCATTCATCCGCGCAAATGCCATGTTTTTGCGATAAGTATTCCCACATTCCGAGGGCGGGCTTGCGGCAGGAACATTCTTCCTCCGGCGCATGGGGGCAAAAGGCGTAATCGGAAATTTCCACACCCTTTTCAAGCAAGAGCTGTTTCAGCGCCTCTTGGCAGGCAAAAAAATCATTTTCTGAAAAATAGCCTCTGCCAATTCCGGATTGGTTTGTTACCACAAAAATCTTAATAGCATTATCCCGTAACAATTTCAAGGAATTTGACACCCCCGGAAAAAGTTCCACTTGGGCGGGGTCGGAAAGATAATGCTTATCGAGAATAAGCGTTCCGTCCCTGTCTGCGAAAAGATATTTAATCATAAAAAATCCCTATGAAAATTTCCGGCGCATACGCCGTTCCTCTACCAGGAATTTTCCTGTCACGGAAGCAGGGTCCGCCATAATAGCCTCCGGCGTGCCCTCCGAAATAATGGTTCCGCCATTTTCGCCGCCTCCGGGACCGATGTCGATAACATAATCGGAAGCCAAAATCACATCCGTGTTATGCTCGATAACGACAACGCTCGCCCCGCGCTCCACCAGCTGGTGCAAAACCGTCACCAGTTTGCCCACTTCGTGCATGTGCAGCCCCGTTGTCGGTTCATCCAGAATATATACGGTATTCGGCAAAGAACGCTTGCCAAGCTCGCGGGAGATTTTTATCCTTTGCGCTTCTCCGCCTGAAAGCGTCGTTGCCGGCTGCCCTAAACGGATATAACCGAGTCCCACGCTTTCAAGCATGGCAAGCCGCCTTTCCAGAGAAGGATAATTTTCAAAAAACTGCCTTGCTTCGCTTACCGTCATATCCAACACTTCGGCGATATTCTTATCCTTATAGTGGACTTCCAGCGTTTCCCGATTAAAACGCTGACCTTTGCAAACATCGCACTGCACAAAAATATCAGGCAAAAAGTGCATTTCGACACGGATCTGTCCGTCGCCTTTGCACGTTTCACAGCGCCCGCCCGCAACGTTGAAACTGAACCGTCCCGCCTTGTACCCGCGCCGTTTCGCGTCCTGCGTCATGGCGAAAATATTGCGTATCTCATCAAAAATCTTCGTATAGGTTGCAGGATTGGAACGGGGCGTCCTGCCGATAGGGCTTTGGTCAATGGACACGACACGTTCGATTTTATCGATATTGACAATCCTCTTCACTTCCCCCGGCTGATCGACCTTTATCCCGCAGTGCATGGCTATATGCTTATACAGCGTATCAATCACAAGGGAGCTTTTGCCGGATCCGGAAACGCCCGTCACACACGTAAGCAAACCTAAAGGAATGGCGCAGTCGATGTTTTTGATATTGTTGGTCGTCACGCCTTTCAAGGTTAAAAACTCTTTGGGCTCGCGCCGTTCATCGGGAAGAGGGACTTTCATATCCCCGCGCAAATATTTTGCCGTGAGCGAATGCGCATTTTTATACAATTCCTGCACAGTTCCCGCAAAAACAAGTTCTCCGCCGTTCGCCCCCGAAGCAGGTCCCAGTTCCAAAATGGTATCCGCCTCGCGGATAGTCGCTTCGTCATGCTCCACAACCAAAACCGTATTGCCTCTGTTTTGCAGGCTTCGCAGCGTTTGAATAAGCCGCTCGTTGTCACGGGGGTGCAGACCGATGGACGGTTCATCCAAAACATAGGTCACCCCGACCAAACCGGAACCGAGCTGGGAAGCAAGACGTATGCGCTGGGACTCCCCGCCGGAAAGGGTTATCATGGAACGGGCGAGGGAAAGATAATCAAGCCCCACATTGAGCATGAAAGAAAGACGGTGCGTCAATTCCTTCAATAAAGGTTCGGCAATGATCGCATGCCTGCCGGTAAATTCCAAACTTTCAAGCCAAGCCAAAGCCTTTGCAATGGAAAGACTGCAAAATTCGTAAATATTATATTCTGCCGCCGGATTTTTAACATGGGCTTTGCCCACTTTCACGCAAAGCGCTTCCGGACGCAGCCTTGCCCCCCTGCACTGCGGACAGTCCACCGCATAGCTGTATTTCGACAAAATTTCACTCCATGCATCGCCATGCGCCATGAAACGTTCCAGCAAATACATCACCCCGGACCAGTGGGCATTACCGCTTGCGCTTTCGTCCAGCGCCCGATTGAGGCTTGTTCCGCCCATGAAATTCCGGCGCAGGCTTCCTGTTCTGTTCACGCCCCCCGCTTCGCCATGAAAAAGGGCTTTTTTGGCTTCTTCGCTGAAATCTTTCAAAGGCATATTCAACGTGAAACCATGCCGCCTGCCCAGTTCCGCAAGAGGTTTTTCTATTTGTTTCCATGTATACGGGCTGGAAAACGGCGCCAATGCCCCCTCGGCAAGGGACAGGCTTTCATCCGGCGCGATAAGTTGGGAATCGAACGTCGCCACAGTGCCTATGCCTGCGCACTGCGGGCAAGCCCCCTGCGGGCTGTTGAACGAAAAAAGCTGCGGAGAGGGAACCGGCATTGTCGTATGGCATTTAGGGCAAACGCTGTCTGTCGAATGGACGACGTCTTCCCTGCCCTCGCAGGACACAATGATACGCCCCTCACCGTATTTGAGAGCCAATTCCACAGAATCAGCCAGACGGGTGCGCATGTCTTCCTTGATAACCAGCCTGTCAATGACCAAATCGATACTGTGCTTTTTATTCTTATCCAATTCAGGTGCTTCATCGAGGGTGTAAATTTTCTTTTCTTCACCAAGAGTCGCCACCCGCACCCGCACAAAACCGTCAGCTTTCAATTTTTTAAACCTGTCCTGATGCGTGCCTTTTTGCATTTCCACAAGCGGCGCAAGCAAAACAAGCCGTGACCCTTGCGGCAAATCCATGATGTCGGCAATGATTTCATCAGAGGCGCGGGCTTCAATGGGAGTACCGCACTTCACACAATACATCGAACCGAGCCGCGCGAAAAACACCCTTAAAAAATCATACACTTCCGTCACCGTGCCCACAGTCGAGCGCGGATTTCGCCCCGTGGTCTGCTGCTCAAGACTTATGGCGGGAGAAAGCCCCTCGATTTTATCCACCAAGGGCTTATCCATTTTAGGCAAAAACTGGCGGGCATAGGCGGACAAAGACTCCACATAGCGCCTTTGCCCCTCTGCGTAAACAATATCAAAAGCAAGGGTCGATTTGCCGGACCCGGAAGGACCGCACACAACCACAAGTTCATTGCGCGGAATACGCACATTGATATTTTTCAAATTGTGCTGTCTTGCCCCTTCGACAATGATCGCACCGTTTTGCTCCGTATTTTGCTTTATCTTGTTTTTCTTTTCTGACATATTGTTTCCTTTTTCTTTGCAGTTACGTTAATATCATTTCTATAATATTTGGCAAGCACAAAAAATCATACGAAAAAAGCCCCTTATCTTGGGGAATAAAGGGCTAAAAAAGGAGGCAGTTTAAAGGAGAGTTTTATATAAACGGTGTTTTTATAGGGGTTCCGAACTCCCCTTGCTTTATAAGCTATGTAAACATATCAAATCAGAACTTTGATATGATACCTGTTTATCAGCAAGGACCGTGCCAAACATACGTAAAAATTAAAATATAATAAATTCAATAAAATAAAAATATATTTTTTACAAACTCATCTCACAGCCCCTGCCGCCTATACAATCTTTGCACAGTTTTTCCGCCTTTCTGTATAAATTTTATACAGCATATAAGCCCATACAAAATTCATCCATATGCCTTTTGTTCTTTTCTTATCTCACTTAAAAAATTATTCCTCTTTAATCAAACTTTTCAAGCAATTACGAAATTCATTTACAGAAGTCACTTTTTTCCATTTTATTTTATCAAATTGTTTAAAATATTTTTCTTGGGCATTTATGGCAGATATTTCTTTTTCCCGCAAATTATCTGATTTTGCTTCGACAATTAAACCAACTTGCACCTGTTTATTATTTTTTATGGCATAAACAAAATCAGGACTTGTTGTTCCGCCGGTATAAAGAGGAACTTTTACACTACGTCTTGGAAGTTTTCCAAAAACAAGAACTTCTTTCTGCGGGGCTTCCTTCAAAATATCCTGCTCTATGCCACTGTCAAAAACTTTTTTGTCATACAAATAATTTTTCTCAACCTCAAAGGTTTTATCTTCCTTTAGACCCAATAAATTTTGCTCTATTTCATCAAGGAAAACACCGTCTTTCATAAGGCTGGTTGCGGCAATAAAATCTAAAGAATTATATTCATATCTTGTTGAAAAATATTCTGCAAATTCTTTTTCAAAATTAACATTGATATTATTCACAGAATTGATATTGAATTGCTCTTTATTCACTCCATCAGGATATAATTCAGACATTGCCTTATGAATTATATGTACAGGAATATTGGTAACCATTGAAAGTTTTTGTAAAAACACACCATAAGGCAAGGTTCCCACAGGAAAATTCAAATCTTCTGTCGTTTCCTTGATAACGAGCATACCATTTTCAACAACCAATTTTTTATGAACAATAGTTCCGGAATTTAATTGAAAAGCATTATTTTTTAAGGAATGTTTTAAAATATTTTTTAAATCTTCATTAGGGATTTGGTCATACTCAACCATAAATCTTTTTGTAATTTGTTTCCATAATTCCCTAATTTTTTCCCAATTTTCTTTCCGTAATTTTACTTTAGAATTTTTTCTGCCATTTTCAGTAATAATATTTTCTTTCAGAACATATTCTTCAGGCAAATATTTTACAAATTCTTCAAAATTTGTAATCTCACCCTCACGGTTAATAATTTTCTCAGTCAGCAAAGAAATAAAAAGCTCGTCCCTATTTTTTTCTGTACATTCCTTCCCTTGTTTGTGCAAAACAATATCGCACAATTCATCGGTTATTTTTTTATATAATTGTTTATTATCACTAACAATTTCTTCTTTTAAACTTTGTGCAAAATCTTTTTCCGACCAATCAATAATTAAATCTAAGTAATAATCTTTATCCGTGTTTGACATTCTTTTACCGCTGGCATTCACGGGTAAACGCAAGCCCCTGCCGACTTCCTGAATTTTGCTTATTTCACTTCCGCTTTTCCGTAATTTTGTAATTACAAAAATATTCGGATTATCCCAGCCCTCACGTAATGTCCATTTTGAAAAGAAAAACCTTCGCACAACCCATGCACTATTTTTATCTTTAAAAGAAAGCATTTCCGATTTATTTCTTAAAATATCGTCAATCTGCTTTTGAATTTCTTCATCAGCCTTTCCTGTATCTTCCGCAAAATAGCCGGCATGGGTTTGCCCGATATTTTTTAAACTTTCTTTTAAAAATTCTTTATATTCTTGGTTCGTTTCCTCTTTTATCAACGCTTCAAGTTTATGTTTTAATAATTCTTCAAATTTTTGTTTAAGCCAGCCCTCATTTTCTTTATTACGGTAACTCTTAATATCATCAATAAAAAATAAGGATAAGGTTTTTATATTCTCTTCCCAGTTTTCTTTTTCTTTTTTAAAATGCGTATCAATAGCTTGTTTCAATAATATTTCCTGATAACTTTGCAGAAAAACATCGGAAACCAACTGCATATTGCTTTCAAGATTCAACCCGTTGGAAAGAAGTTTCTCTTTTCCTCCAACATAGTATAAATTGCCTCCGAAATCATCGGGTAACAATTCTCCCTTTTCTATTTGATATTCCTTATTATCCTTTTTTAATGTCAATGCAGTATTGGTTAACCCGACAACTTTATAAATTGAGCTTTCCTCTTTTATTAAACTTGGATATTGGATATTTACCCCTTTGACCAAACGCTGATTAAAAGAAGACAACGCATTTAAATCATAGACCAAATTTTTATAATCGATTTTTTTCTGCTTATTTTTGCCGGTTCCGACTTCAATTTCCGGAAACGTCGCCCCAAAACGGAGAATACATTGCGGGGCTAACTCCTGAATGCTCCGCATCGCCTTATTATCTTGTTTAAATCTGTGTGGTTCATCAATAATGATAATAGGCTTGATTGCTTTAATAGCGGGATATATCTTTGAATACGAATCAAGCAATGTCTGGTCGAATTCCTTGGTTTCCATACTCCGCAACATGGCGTCGTTAATCAACAAACAAAAAACAGTATTTTTTTCATGCATTGAGCCGTCTAAAAAATCTTTGAGGTGGCTTGGAATGGTTTTTCTGCCTTTTTTCGTTTCAAAATCTTTACTGTTTATTACAGATAAAGCGACTGTGTAGTTTGTTTTTAAAACTTCATTTAAATGTTTTTGCACATATTGTGCCTCTATAAAATTTTTCGTGCCTTCTTTAATCGCAAGGCTGGGAACGACAATAATAAATTTCTGCAAGCCGTATTCAGCAAAAAGTTCATACATTATCCGTGTATAAACATAGGTTTTGCCCGTACCTGTTTCCATTTTAACATCAATAAAATTTTTCACCTGCACATCGGGATTTGCCTCAGCTTTTCTTCGGGAATTATCTTTTTGGGAGAATTCTTTCAATATACATTGAAGCGCTTCTTCTTGGTGCGGTAATTGCTCTAAAAAAAGTTCCATATTAAAATCTCTCTATGATATTAATCTGTTTTTCAACATCAAGAACACTTTTTAAATTATTTTTCAATTCGGTTAAATTGGTAAAATCAAAACTGTGATTATACAAATAAATAGTATTAACACGTTGCTTTCTTTTACCAATCATATTGAGAAATTCTTTTGTATGCCCGCTGTTCCAGCCCTCATTGATAAAATATAAAGAGCGGTACGCATCAGGAGAATAAGCAACATAATCTTTAATATGCAATTCCTGAATAAGGGTATTAAATGCAAAACCGTCAGCAATAAGCCATGTTGCAAGAAGCGTATCTTTTCCTGTTGCAGCCAAATCAGTATTCAGACTCTTGCCAGAAAAATCATCCAAGGATAATTTATCACTATCCCAAAGCAAAGGCTTATTGGGATTAAATTCTTCAATTTTAGCCAATATCTTAGTATCGGAAACAGAAGCGATTTTATAATGTTTAAAACCGCTGCTGTCTTCTAGTTTTTTTGCTGCATTTTTAATCCTCTGTCTGCTTATTTCGTCAATAGTCTTATAGCCTTGTTTCTGTGCTTCCGAATTTTCTTTGACCGGTTCGTCAAGCTGAACCATAATATATTTGCGGTTGCCTCCGTCCTCTTTGTTTAATTGCATGACAGCATGGGCGGTAGTTGCGGAACCTGCGAAAAAGTCAAGGATAATGTCATCACAATTCTTATTTAATATCGTTGCACTTAATATAAAATCTTTTAATAATGATACTGACTTAGGATAATTGAAAATATTTTCTAAATTTAATTGTTTTAAATCATGTACACCATTTTTATTTAAATGTTTTACAATTGTATAAAGTTTTGATGTATCATCTGCAATTTTTCTATATCTTCCTACAATATTTTTATTTTCTTTTGGAATTAATATATAATCACCTTTTATTATTCCTTCATCAATTTCATCTTTCTTTTTTTGGTCATAAAAATTTAAAATATCCTCATAAGAACAAGTTCCATATTTTCCAAATTCTTCCCGTAACCAATCTGTTTCTATCCAATATTGTTCACCATTTTTTTCTATAATTTGTCCTCTTATATCTTTAGGCTTTCCTAATGGCGTATATTTTAATATGTTTTTAGTATAAGCTAATAAGTAATCATGCCCAATTACAGCATTTTTTGCCAATCCGCCACCTTCTGAACGTATTACTATAAAATTTGCAATAAAATTCCCTTCCCCGAAAATCTCATCACAAATCAATTTCAAATTTGCCTGTTCATTATCGTCAATGGAAATAAAAATAACCCCGTCTTCTGTCAGTAAGCGTTTCGCCAAGGCTAAACGGGGATACATGAATGTAAGCCACGCAGAGTGTGAGCTTTTACCTTTCAGGCTTTTTACCCGTTCAATTTCTTCCGAAGATAAGCCTAATTTTTCTTCCAACTCTTTGTCCGTAAATTTAAAATTATCCTTATACACAAAATCATCATTGCCCGTATTATACGGAGGGTCTATATAAATAAGCTTTATTTTATTGGTATAGGCTTTTTGCAAATGCTTCAGGATTTCCAAATTATCACCGGTAATAAAAACATTTTCGCTGTTTTTGTTTTCTTCCCGTTCATTCCATGCAGTATCAGGCACAAGCATTGTTTCCGTATCCAGTTCTTTTATATACTTGGCATAACTTTTCCCGACAAATCTTAATTGAAAACCGTCACCAATTTCGTCCTTATCATATTCCATATTGAGAGCATTATTATTTTTTATAATTGCTTGCAAACCATTATTCATAACCACCTCAATTTACTATTAACTTAAATTTTACTTTCTTTAATCAAGATACACTGTTCACCTCATGAAAGCAAGGTAAATCACCGACAGCGGATTTGCTCCGTATCTTCGGCAAAACCGTTCCGTTTCGTATTCACGCAAAAAAGCCGCCCGGCAAGCAGGCGGCTTTAGTTTTTTACCAACATATTTTTATGGCATTACTTCACTTCGCGGTTAAATTCGTCAAGAGCCATGCTTACGAACTTGCCGAGGGCGAACAAGGCGATAATGTTTGGAAGCACCATGATACCGTTGAAGAAGTCCGCCAAATTCCAAACAAGGTCGACCTTGAGCACGGAGCCGAGGACCAAAAAGACGATGATAACAAGCTTATACGGTCTAACCGCCTTTGTTCCGAACAAATACTTGATGTTTTGTTCACCGAAGAAAGACCAGCTCAAAATAGTCGAACCTGCGAAAAAGAACAAACAGACGGCAACAAAGGTGCTGCCGAGAGGTCCGAGCCCGATGGTGAAGGCTTTTTGAGTAAGAGCTATGCCCTGCGGCACGGCATTCGGATCGGTTCCAAGCGCGCCGGTCATAAGAATGACGAATGCCGTCATATTGAGCACGACAAAGGTATCGAAGAAAACACCGATAATGGCGACCAAACCTTGCTGGGCAGGATATTTAACCTTTGCGATAGCGTGCGCATGAGGCGTTGAGCCCATACCGGCTTCGTTTGAGAAAAGCCCGCGGGCAACCCCGTAACGCATGGCTTCCTTAATGCTCGCCCCGATAACGCCGCCTGTTGCAGCCATGGGGTCGAAAGCGCCTACAAAAATCATTTTGAAAGCCGGAATAAGCTGGTCGATATGGATAACCATAACAATAACGGCACCGATGATATAAAGCACCGCCATGAGAGGCACCATTTTTTCCGTGGTATATGCCAAACGGGAAACACCGCCGAGAAAAATGAAACCGACGAAAGCAGCAACAAGCAAACCGATGACAAAAGGAGGAATGCCGAAAGCGGTATAAAAAGAATCGGCGATGGAGTTCGCCTGCACCATATTCCCGATAAAACCGAGAGCCAAAATAATGGTTACGGCGAAAAATCCAGCCAAAGCTTTGCTGCCGAGCCCTTTGGAAATATAATAAGCAGGTCCGCCGACACTGTGCCCTTTATCGTCTTTTGTCTTATAAATTTGAGCGAGGACAGCTTCGACGAAAATGGTCGCCATACCGAAGAAAGCCGCAATCCACATCCAGAAAATAGCACCCGGACCGCCGCATGCGATAGCTGTTGCCGCACCTGCCATATTCCCCGTGCCGACTTGCGCCGCAACGGCGGTTGTCAGGGACTGGAACGAACTCATGCCGTCCTTGCCTGCCTTTTCCCCTTGTAAGGACATATCGCCAAAACCATAGCGCACAGCCTTAAAAAAGCGTTTAACCTGGACGAATTTGAGTTTCAAAGTAAAATAAATGCCGGCACCAACTAAAATTGGAATCAGACAATACGGTCCCCAAAGGATGCTGTTGATATCTGAAACCAACACATTAAGTTGATCCAAAATCTGGTTCATGCGAAACCTCTCAAAATTAATTGTTTAACCAAAAGACTCAACCATTTTTACAATTTTGTAAAAATAAATAATACTGCATTATACAAGAATAAGCAAGCATTATCTTCTTAAATTAAAATTCAATCATACCGATAAATATCTTTTCCTTGGCAATATGATTATCAAGAAAAAAAAGAACTCTTCGGCGGAAAACAAAAATTACAATATTGTAAACAGAGCAGTTCAAACCGATACGGGGGCAAATCTGAAAACGTTCATACTGGAAAAAAAACGCTTAAGCGGTTTTTGAAAAACGGGATAAAATGAGAAACAAAATAAAACGGTTTCGTCAAAGAAAAAAAGCCTCATATCGCTATAAGGCTTTGGAAATTTTAGCGATTTTATGGGATTTTACGGCAAACCCCGCGTCCATGAGCTTTTTCAGTTCCTTCGCCCGTATGGTATCGGTGTTCGCCCCTAAAATGACAGCCAAAAGCCTTGTGCCTCCGCGCCGCACCGTGCTGACGATATTGTAGCCCGAAGCCCTCGTCCAGCCGGTTTTCAGCCCGTCCGCCCCTTGGTATCTGCCAAGCAGCGGATTTTTATTTCTCAATACATAGTCGCGGTAGGCGTATTGCTTCGTATTATGATACGTCAGGCACTCGGGGTGCGTCATGATATAATTCCGGCTCAAGGCGAGCATGTCGTTCGCCGTTGTGTACTGCCCTTTCGCGGGCAATCCATTGCAGGTTTTAAAAACGGTATGGTTCATTTTAAGGCGTCTTGCCTTTTCATTCATAAGCCGTACGAATTTTTTTTCGGAACCTGCCATATGTTCCGCAATGGCGACGCAGGCGTCATTGCCGCTTGCAACAGCCATGCCGTACAAAAGCTGTTTTACCGTGACAATATCGCCCTTTTTCAGGTGCATGCTCGAACCGCCCGTGCACGCCGCCTTCCGGCTGATTTTCACTTTCGTATCCAAGCTGATTTTTTTGGCTTTTATGGCATCAAAAACCAAATACATGGTCATAATCTTCGTAAGCGAAGCAGGCGGAATTCTCTTGTTTTCATTTTGCTTATACAGCACCTTAACGGAGTCCAAATCCATTAAAATCGCCCCGCGCACGTTCAGCGGCGCGGCGGCGGCATGAAAACCGAAACTAAAAAAACAAAGCAAAACACAAATTATCCGGGCTATCATCATTCTGTTTAATACCATTAAAACCGTTGTTTTCTTTTGGAAGAAGAAGGAATATTCAATGCCGTCCTGTATTTCGCCACGGTTCGGCGGGCGATGTCAACCCCTATTTCCTGTTTTAAAAGCTCGCAAAGCTTCTCGTCGGCAAGGGGGTTTTTGGGGTCTTCCTTACCAATCATCTTCTTAATAAGCGCTTTCACGCTTTCCGAGCCGACAGAGTCGCCGTTGTCGGAACTCAGGGCGCTGTTGAAGAAAAATTTCAGCTCAAACACCCCATGCGGCGTGGAAACATATTTATTGGTCGTAATACGGCTTACAGAAGATTCATGCATTTCAATATCTTCCGCTATATCTTTTAAAATAAGAGGCTTCAGCTTATCCACGCCCTCTTCGAAAAACGAACGCTGGAATTTGACTATGCTTTCCACAACCTTATAAAGGGTGCGCTTTCTTTGTTCAAGACTTTTGATAAGCCATGAAGCGGACGCTATTTTCTTATTGGTGAAATCTTTCACCTCGGCAGAAACATTGCCCTTATCCAAAAAATCATTCAGGCGCAAATTGGGAATATCTTCATCGTTCAATAAAATGACAAAATCGCCGTCACTCGGAAAAACATACACGTCAGGGCTGACATACAACGGTTCGCTTTCGCCGAAACTCGCTCCGGGCATGGGGTCGAGGGACTGGATAATATCAAGGTATTCCTTGAGGGTTTCCATATCCAAATGGAATTTGCGCAAAAGGGGCTTGTATCTGTGCGTTTCAAGGTCAGTAAGGTGGTATTTGATAAGCTCGACCAAAACAGGGTCCCGGTCGTATTTCAGCACTTCCACCTGCACAAGCAGACATTCCTGGGGCGTTCTTGCGGCAACCCCGACGGGATCAAGACGCTGCACCTTATAAAGCAGTTCTTCGACCTTTTCCGCACTGCTTCGCGTCGCTTCCGCTATTTCGGAAAGTTCGGCACGCAAATACCCGCAGCTGTCCAGATTTCCGATAATATTTTCGCAAATATCCAGCTCTTCTTCGGTAAAAGAGGAAAGGCGGAGCTGCCACATGAGGTGATCGTCCAAAGAACTTTTTTCCGCATAGCGTGTTTCGATAAAATTATTGTCTTCTATGGATTCGTATTCATGGGCGGACGAAGTCTTGGGAGCGGAGGAAAGTTCCCCCAAATAATCTTCCCAATCGCCGTTTTTGTTTATCTCTTCAAAGGAATATCCCTCATCGGCTTCGGAACTTGCGCGGTTTTCATTCAATTCCGAAAAATTCTCGTCAACATCGGAAAGTTCCGGCGAACCTTGAACCTCTTCCAAAAAAGGGTTTTCAAGCAATTCCTGCTGAATATGCTCCACAAGCTCCAGCCTGGACATTTGCAGCAATTTTATGGCTTGCTGCAATTGCGGCGACATAAGAAGCTGCTGCGTCTGCTTCAGCTGTTGTTTAAGCTCCAAAGCCATAACCCTTCTCCAAAATCAAGATCTCCTTCGCATGCATTTCTTATGCCATAAGTATTTTTTTATTGCAAGCTAAACAAGATAAAAAATCCATTCTATAATAAATAGAGTTTGTTAGAATAAAAAACCTTGCTAAAAGCACCAATTTGTGACAAAATGTAAGAAATACAAATCAGAGGTTTTTTATGGATATAAATCAAATACGCACCCAACTTTCTTCCGCAAAAGTGAGCGCCAAAAAAGGCGATTTGGCAGGTTCCTTAAAACGCTTCATTTACGCAATGCACGCCCTCGTGCAGTCCAACACGCCCGTTTCCACCGAACTAAAAAGCCTTATCCGCGACACCACGATGGAATACAACGCGTTCACCCAAGTAAAGGACGCATTGAACATTTCTTTCAGCTACACGGCGGGCGAAGAGAAAAAACTGCTTGTGACCTGCATGAAAGCCTATGAACACCTGACCAAAAACCAAAAAGAGGAAGAGAGTTACGAAGACGCCCTCAAGCGCAAAAAAGCGCTTGACACCTATTTAAATTCCGCCAAAGACTTCTTAAGCAGGGATTTTCTTGAACAAGCCGACACAGCCGTTGAAAAGGCGCTGGAAAATTATAAGGACGAACATGCCATTTTCGCCTATATCGGCGAACTTTATCTGCAAAAAAACTATATCACGCGGGCGAAACATTTTTATAAACGCGCCACAGAAGCGGAACCGAACAACCAAGCCGTAGCGAAAAAATTTATTGAAATCAGCAAAATGCAGCAAAAATAAGAGGGGGTTATGCAGCAACTATCGTTTATTCATGTTTCTGATTTGCATTTGGACAATTTTCCTCCCGTGAAACAAGAAAATGATGAAATGGCAATCCGTCTGCATGACGCCCCTTACGGGGCATTGAAAAATTTACTGGAACTTTGCAGACAAAAATCACCGCAATTCATTGTTTATTCGGGTGACATCCACGAGCACGGGCTTTTAAGCCTGGAAGCCCGTTTTTGTCTGACGGATTTTTTCAACGAGCTGAAAACGCTGGATATTCCTTTTTATTACGCCTGCGGCAATCACGACCACTTAGGGCAAAACGACAGCTTTTTCCAAAATTTTGAAAATGTTTTCCGCTTTTCCGAAAACTGGTCGTATTTTCCTTATCCCCCTAGTAAAAAAGAAGATACGGAGAACGAAACGGACCGATGCGCGCCCCTATGCAGCATATACGGCGTCAGCCACAGCACCCGCAAGGAATTAAAAAATTTTTTGAAAGATTTTTCCTGCGATGCCGCAGCCCCGTTCAATATCGGCGTTCTGCACGCGACAGTGAGCAGCTCCGATAAAATCAAAAATACCGACAAACACGTCGTCGCCCTTTGCAGGGAAAAAGATTTCAACAGCTTCCCCATTGATTATTGGGCGCTGGGACATATCCACGAACCCGCCGTCATTCAGGAAAGCCCCTTTCTCGCCTATGCGGGCGCGATGCAGGCTACCCGCATGAGTGAAACAGGAGCCCGCGGAGCGACGCTTGTCACCGCGGAACATTTTGAAAACAAAACGGAGCAGAAAATCCATACGGAATTTTTTCCGCTCGCCCCGCTTGAAACCTATTCCCTCTCCCTTACCCTCGCCATGGATGAAGAGCTTGAAAATACCGGACAATGCCTTGAATATTTTCTTTATGCATTCAAAAAAGAATACGCGAAATTTGAAAAAAATCCTCTTTGCCGCACAAGAATTTTCAATCTTTATCTCGAAGGACAGCACGATTTGTACGAAGAACTGCAAGAGGAAGGTTTTATTCAAAACCTGAAAAGCAAACTTGAAGAAATTGAAACAGACGCAAAAATTTTTATCAAAAAAATCAAATGTCTGATCCGCCCGCGTTTCGGCTATGAAAACGCTCATAAACGCGATGATTTACTGGGAGAAGTGTTCAGACTGCTGGAAACGCTCCGCCAGGACCCGGAAACCTTTGAGAGCATCCTCAGAAAATTGGATAATGATTTCAAAATCAAGAATGAAATCGAACTCGGATTTTTCGCCCATGGCGATAAACGCAGTAAAAAACAATTGGAAAAATATCGGAAAACGCTGCTCAAAGCATGCGAGAATATTTGCGTTAACGTATTGGAACCCAAATAATTCGGTGGAAATATGTATATTAAAAATTTTCATATTGAAGAATTCGGTCCTTTAGAAAATATTGATGTTGAAAATCTGCCCCAAACAATGGCGGTTTTTCTTGGCGACAACGAAGCAGGCAAAAGTTCTTCCATGGAATTTATCCGCACCATGCTCACGGGTATTCCCAACAGGCGTGACCTCTTTTCCCAGTCCATCAAGAAATTCAGAGGGGGGACCCTTCTTCTGGAAGATGAAAAATATGGCGGAATGCGTGTGGAAAGAAATTTTTCCGCCCGCTCCAACCGCAATTTAAAAGTATACGACGAAACCGGAAAAAAAATTGAAAACACGATTTTTTTCAATGCAACAGATAATATCTCACAAGATGTGTACCGCCTTGTTTTCGGGTTCAATCTGGCGGAACTGCAAAATTTTTCCGCGTTTCAAGACACCAATATCCTTGAAAACGTTTTGGGCGCAAGCTATGGGCTCGGACTTATCACTCCCGAAGTCGCCTTGCAGAAAATCCAAGAACAAATGGACAAACTGTATAAGGCGAAAGGCAAAACATCCGTACTGCAGGCGCTGTTCGCAAAATGGAAAGATGAAAACGCGCTTTTTGAAGAAACGAACCAACGGGTAAAAAAATTTGACGAACTGCAAAACAGGCTTCAAAGCGCAACCCTTTCCTATGACGAATTAAAACAGGAAAAAATCAAGATAAAAGCCCATGCGGAAGAATTGCGCACATGCATAACACTTTGGGGACAATGGAAAAAATGGGCGGACCTGCAAAAAGAATTTATAAAAATGCAAGCCCTCACAGGCAAGTTTTTTGACGAACATGCCGATGACGCCGAAATTTTATTCACAAAAATTTTGGAACAGCGCAGCATGAAACAAAAATTCTTGGCTTCCCTTTCACACACGCAGCGGGAATTTGAATACAGACTGAAAAAATTCAATATCAGAACAAACCTTATCGCCCAGTATTTGCCGATTAAGAATTTAAATGCAAAATTTTTGGAAGCGCAAAAAATCATTGCTGAAATCCCTGCGCGAAAAGTTCAAATCGAGCAGGCTTTTCTCGCCCTTAACAAACAAAACAAAAAAATCCTTGAAGCGTGGCAGCTCTTCAATCCCAGCCCTCTTATCCACCATTACGAAAGCCCCGAACGTTTATTGGAACATTTCGGCACGGTTTTGGAAGACAGCCTTTTTCTTGACGATCTGGAAAAATCCGCAAGCCGGATCAGAGAAGCCAAAGCCCAGGTGCAAAACGCCAAAACAGCCTTGGAATATGCGAAACGCGATACGGAAAAAGCAAACCTCAAATACCAAGCCGTATTGAAAGAAAAAGCGGAAAACAATAAAAATTTAAATAAAAACAATTTGTTGAGCAAAGAAGAAATCGCATTTGAACAGCTGCTCCAGCAATGGCAAAACCGCTTGCAGGAAACCCAGGAAAAAGAAAACTCCTATCTTGACATTTCCACCGAAAAATATACGGAATTTTTAAACCAAAGCAAGGAACTGGGCTTTTCTTCCCTGCAGGACAATACCGTCAGCAAGGACAACGCAAAAGATTTTCTGCAGCATTACATGCAGCTTGCCCAAATCGTACGCGGCATCCACAGCAACGAAGAAGAAATTTTAACTGCTTTCAAACAATATGAACAAACTACCCAAGATTTGCAGCTGCAGGAAGAACACTTGCAGGAAAAAGCAAACAGAGCGAAACAAAACGGCGAGCAAGACAAAAAACGTATTGAAAAAATCAACGCCATTGACAAAGCCACCCGTAACATCATCAGGCAGCTGGAGCAAATAGAGCAAAAAACGGAACCGGAATATGAACAAGAGGCATTGCCGAAATGGACCAAAATTCCCGCGCTTTTATGCGCCGGCACGGCTTTTTTGCTGCTTCTCTTACGCTTTACAAGCAGCAGTTCCCAAGTGGATATTTTTTTCGGAACATTGAACATCCCGTTTTTGCTGCCTGTCATTTTGCTTTTGGCAGGTATCGGACAAGGGGCTTTTTTATGGTATTTCCAACAAAAAAATGCCGGACAGCCCTCTTATTCCCCCAACGAGCAAGTTGACCTTCTTGTTCATGATTTACAGGAATTGCAGGACATCCAAGAAAAACTTCTGCAAAACTTCTATCCGGAACAGGCAAAAGAACTTCCTCAAAACGAAGCGGCGGAAAAACAAAACGAAATGCTGCATTTTGACGAGGAACTGCTTCAGAAAATTGACGAAGCGAAACTTTCCTGGCTTACTCAAGTTATTGAAAAAGCGAAGGAAAGAGCGTCCCTTTACAGTCATTACGCAAAAAAATTCAATGCCGGCGCAGCAGAAGAAACACAAGAAAATCCCGACCCGCTCCAAAACCATGCCCGAATTGCGGAACTGAAAGAACAAGCGGAACAGCTTGAAAAGCAAATCCGCAATTCCCTTTCCCAAGCGCAAGACAGCATACGGTCCATGGCGGATGTGCCGAACTTCATGAGAACAATCCGCCGCCTGGATTTGCTGGTACAGGACATCAACACCATGAGCGTCAATGTGCGGCAGTGCCATGACGTTTACAATGAGTTCACGCAATGGCTGAAAACAGCCATCCCCCAATTATCCGACATGTTCGCCAAACTCCCCTCCGAGGAATATCTGCCTCGTTTAATCGAATACCGCCACACTATCCGGGAAGAACAGTTCAAACACATCCAAGAAATGCACGGGGCTATTTTCGCCGAAAGTTTGGCAAGCTTGGAAGAAAGCGCGGAACATTACGCCAATGTGGAAAAATCCCTTGCGGAACGGAAGAACGCCTTGGAAAAAATTTATAAGCAATTGGCGGATTTTTTATGCAAAAACGGCTTATTATCCGAAGACATGCATAATCAGTTCGTGCGAAAACTTTGCAACGAAGAACAGGAACAAGATATTTTTTCAGGCACATTTTCAAATGTCAAACAATGCGTGGAAATGCTTTACCACCTGCATACGCTTCATACGGAACAGGAAAACCGCAAAGAACAGTTGTCGGCGCAATATGAGGCGCTCAAAGATTTCATCGAACCCCTGCGGACAATTTTAATCCGTACCGACTTTTCTCCGAAAGAACCAATCCGCACGGAAAACGACTATATTCAGGCGTATCGGGACCTCATGCTTGAGCTTGAAGAAGAATACGCCCTTTTCCAGCAAAAGGAAAACCTGCTGAAAGAATACGAGCAAGCAAAAGAGCGCTACAACCAAGCGAAAACAGATGTCCAGGAAGTGGAAAAAACACTGCAGGAGCTTTACGCCTCCGCCCATGTGGAAAACGAAGAAGCCCTCGCCGACCTTTTCGCCCGAATGAAAGAAAGCGAACGTTATACCCAGCAGGCTGTTATTATTGAAGAAAGCCTGAGGGAAGAAGCAATTCCGCAATTCATCGGAAAAAGCGATACGCCAAGCAAGCGGGAATACAGGGAATTGCCCGACCAAAAACCGCTGCCGGAAATTTTCGCCTATTTTGATGAAAACGCGAAAACCCGCTTTGAAGCGGAATTGGAAGAATTGCAGGAAGAAGACGCCGGACTTGACCGTATAGAAAAACATATCCAATCCCTGCAAGGCAAGGTTGAAGCGGAACGGACCTTCATGTATGAAGAAAGCCTTTCCAACGAAGCCGGCTACCGCATGAAAAAAACCGAAGAGGAAATAAAAGAAAACTATGAGTCATGGCTGGAATACGCTTTTGCAAAAGAAATTTTGGAACGCGCCAAAAAGCAATACGAAGAAAACAGCCAACCCCAAATCGTGCAGATCGCCTCTGAATTTTTCACTGAAATCACCGACAATGCATGGCAGGGGATAAAAGTCAATTTGGACGACAGAAGCGTCCATGTCATTGACGGAAACGGCAAATACCTGCAAGCGGAAATGCTCAGCCAGGGCGCGAAAGAACAGCTTTATCTTTCCCTGCGCCTCGCCCATATAAAAAACCGTTCGCTCACCAAACGTCCCCTGCCTATTTTAATGGACGACATTCTGGTCAACTTCGACGAACGGAGAATACGAAATACAGCCAAAGTTTTGGATTTAATGGTCCAAGAAACGCTTGATCTGTATAATAACCAGCAAATTCTTTTTTATACCTGCCATGAACGGACGGCAAAAATTCTTCAGGAAATCGTGCAGGGAACAAAAATTTACCGCGTCCAGGACAAAAAAATTTATGCCGAATAAAAAAGCGGGGAAATTTCCCCGCCTTTCTTTTTAAGAATTACGAAAATCAACCGATTTATTTTGCAGGCACTTGAGTTTCATTCATTTCGCAGGCAAACCGTTTACTGTGCGCCTGAAAAAACGAAGCAAGCAAAACCGCTCCCGCCTGGGCGACATTCAACGAATCGAATTCCCGTAAAAAAGGAATGGACAAAGCACAGGAGCAATGGTTCCGCACGCCTTGGCGCACGCCTTTTTCTTCACTGCCGAGCACCAGTAAAGCCGGAAACCGCAACCCCTCCTGCGTTTCCTGCAAAAGGGCGTTTTTTCCATGCATATCGGCATAATAAGCCGTATATCCGGATTTCTCCGCAAGCTCGACGGATCTTGCAAGATTGACGACTTCGGCAATAGGCAGTCTCTCCAGACTTCCCGCTGCCGAACGCGAAGCTCCGGCGCCTAAAAACGCGCTGTTATGTTTTGGAACAACAAGCCCTGCCGCTCCCATCGCATACATGGTTCTGACCAATGTTCCCACGTTTCCGGGGTCAAGCACCTGATCAAGAGCGACAATGAGCGGAAGCGGCGCTTCAAACGCCGTTTCCAGCAGATGTTCGTACGGAACATAGCCCACCTCGCGAAGACGCGCGGCAATGCCCTGATGATTCACGTTATCGCAAAGACGGTGCAAAACATCGTCGCCGACAACGGTATGCCGTATGGAGTGTTCTTTGCAAAGGGAAAGAATGCGGCTGCTTTCTTTAATATTCCTTCCTTTGCGCAAATATAAGTGGTCTATTTTATTAGGTTCTTTTTCAAGCACTTCCATGACCGGCTTGTAACCCGATAAAATATGTTGAGAATTTTTTTTATTTTTTTTGATTAAATTTTCTTGTTTCTGATTGCCATACGGTGTATATTTTTTTTCTTGCATTGAGTGTTCCTTGCTGAAAAAATGAAAGCTTTGCAAAGCATACTGAAATAAAATATTAATACAAGTATTTTTACAGCTTATTTTAAGGAGAGTGTTGTGCGTTCTTTTTCAATATCCAAACTGAGGCATTTAATCCTGCCTGCCGCCGTCTGCCTGTCCCTTACCGCCTGCGGAACAAAAAATTATCAGCCAGAGGACAATTATGTTTCCACCGATGATTCCCTGTATGAAAACTACATACTGAGCGTTGACGAAGAAACCGGTCCTCTTCTCGAAGCTGAAAAGAAAGCGTTCCTCTCCGTGAGTGAAATCGACAGGAATATTACGGCGGAACAATTGAAATGCGTTGAAAAAGAATACAAGCATTATATAAAAAATCCCCGCGGACGCGTGACTATCGAGCGGTTCATGTACAGAGCCATGCCCTATCTTGATTTCACCAAAAAAGTCTTCCGTGAGAAAAATATGCCTGAAGAATTGGCATACCTCGCTTTTGTGGAAAGCGGCTATCATCCTTTCGCCCGTTCTTCCGCCAACGCCCTCGGCATGTGGCAGTTCATGGCGCCGACAGCCCGGCACTGCGGACTAACCATCAACTGGTGGATAGATGAACGCCTCGACCCATATAAGGCGACCTATGCAGCAGCCGATTATCTCCAAGAAATGTATAATGAATTTAATGACTGGCACTTGGCTTTGGCAGCCTACAACGCAGGACCGGGAAAAATCAGACGCGCTTTGACGGAAACAGGCACGGATAATTTCTTCGACCTTATGGATGCCAACGAAACCATAAAAAATTCAAAAATTAAAATCAAGAAAGAAACGGCGGATTACGTGCCCCGCTTTATCGCCATGGCAAAAATTATCCGCAGCTTCGACTCCTTAGGTTTTGAGCCAAAAGAGAATGAACTCGGCAAAGGGCACAATGTCATCAAAGAACAGGCTATCGCCATAAAAGCGCAGCGCGGTTCCGATTTGAAAGCCATTGCCCGTGAAATGGACATGTCATGGCAACACTTCCGCGACTATAACCCCGCCTTTTTGCAAACTGTAACCCCTCTCAACGCCGATACCGTTTTTTACGTGCCGGCAAGCCTGCAGGCGAGAGGTTTGGAAGTAAGCCGCATGGAAATGCTCGCCGGCTGGTCCACATACACCATTAAAAAAGGGGACACCCTTTCCGGTATCAGCAAAAAAACAGGTGTGCCCGTGCACGTTTTGCGCCAAGCCAACGCCGTCAGCGAACCTTTGCGCATAGGACAGCATTTGAGGCTTCCCGGACACAACACCTACATAGCGGATAAAAATGCGAATAAATCCTCAAGCCTCGGAACCCGTCCTGAAAGAGATCTCAATTACACGGTAAAATCAGGCGACACGTTCGGCAAAATCGCCAATAACCACGGACTTGCCCTTGCGGAACTGCAAAAAGCGAACCCGCAAATCAAAGACGTTACCAAACTCGCTCTCGGACAGCAAATTCGTATCCCCGGAACCAAACAACATTTCAAAGTCAAAGAACAAAAACCCGTTCAAAACCTCATTGCGGCGAATAAAACCAAACAAATTCAGCAAACGGCGTCCAAAAAGCAGGAAATGGCTCCCGCTTCCTCCGCAAAACGTTCAAAAAGCCGCTACACAATCCAAAAAGGAGACACCCTTTATTCCGTCGCCCAAAAACACGGTTTGACCGTTGCCGAACTTCAGGAAATGAACAACGGATTGTCTCCCCAAAACTTGGCGATCGGGCAAAGCATTCTTGTTAAAGCCCATGAAAATTATATTGCAAGCAACAGCAAAGAAGCTCCGCGGCAAAATCTCGCAAAAAAGAAAACCTATACGGTAAAACAAGGCGATACCCTTTATTCCATCGCAAAATCACACGGGCTCAGTGTCGCGGAACTGCAGACACATAACAAAAACCTCAGCACGAGCATTTCCATAGGACAAACAATCACCATACCGTCCAAAACACAGCTCGCCGCGGCAAAACCCATTGTCCATATCGTAAAAAAAGGCGACACCCTTTACAGCATAAGCAAAAATTACAATGTCACGGTTGATGCGATTGTCGCTTACAACAATCTTGCTGGCAACAGCTTATCCATCGGACAAAAGGTGAAAATACCGAATACGAATTACACAATGGCAAGCGCGGACAATTCCGACAACATACAATAATTTACATGCCTGCATATTCAAATAAAATAATGAAAACCGCCGCATACAAAACGGCGGCTTTTATTTTAACAATTCGGCACCAAACAATATTCCCCAAGAAAACATTTTTTTAATAAAATCTTACCTGTTTTCCTTGACATGTCAGCAGGGTACTAGATACAAACCATACTATGACCTGATAAAAAGGGATAGAAAAAAGTCTTCTTCCTCCTCTTCCTCGTCACCTTTTAACGTGACCTGATTGCAAGGGATAAAAAAAAGAGCATACGCTCCTTTTTCATGCCATATATCGGAAAATTAACCTGTTACCAATATTTTCGGTATTTTTCCCTGCCGAATTTAGTCAGCCGCCAGCGCTGCATCAGCATTTCCCCCTCGCCGGCGTCCTCAACCCATTCTTCCACAAGCTCCGCAATGCCGACAGCACGCAAAGACAAAACATGTTCATCGGCGGCATAAACCTGCTTTTCACCGGGGTGGGACTGCAAGAGCAAATCCTGAATTTCCCGTGTTGTGAGCGAAGCATGCATATCCAACAATTTACAAATTTCCAATCTGATCGGATGTTTCATAATTTCTCCCCGTTTGCCCGAAGCTAGCCCACTTGCCGCAAATTGACAATGTCTTTAGGATTTCCGATAACAAGAACCATGCCAGAGAAAATCACGACAGCACCGATGACAAGATTTACGGTAATCTCCGTATCCAGGAAAACAGCACTCAAAACCACGCCCCATAGTGCATAGGTGATGTTCAAAGCCATGGCACGGCTTACCCCTGTCGTATTCATCGCCTTATACCAGCACATATAGGAACAAGCCCCCACAATCCCCGCAAGCATGACAAGGTATAGTTTGTCACTGGTTAAAAAACCTTGGATAGCTGAAAAATAACCCATATCCGCAGGCAGCGTGAAATGGCAGGCAAGCGGAATAAGAATGAACCAGTAAATGCATGCGGAAGTCATTTGATAAATGTTCAATGCAATGCCGGGTTCGACAAAATCCATTCCGGAGGTCACCACAACGCCCTCGCAGGCCCAGCCGCAGGCGGCGACAACGGCGAAAAGCAAACCTAAATAAAAATATTCGGACCCGCCGCCGGAAGGCGCGACAAAACTGATGATGAACACGCCCAAAATACAGCCGAGCAAACCGATCCATGCTCTTCCGATGATTTTTTCCTTTAAAAAGACCATTGCCAAAATAGCCGCAAAAGCGGGGTACAGGGAAGTTATCGGCAAAACATACGCCGGATCGGTTAAGGAAACAGCCATCAAATACCCTCCCATTCCGAAAGGCGCGCCCAAAAATCCGCCGAGCATGCAAAGCCTGCCGGCTTTATTTTTAATGGTTCGGGGAATTTCTTTCAATTGCCCTCTGTAAGCATTGACTGCCAAAGATGTGACTGCGCCGCAAAAATCATGAATACCCGCAGCCGCAAAAGGAGCGACAAGCCAATATTCAGGCTGTGCGAAGGCACCGCTTTTAACCCCCATGCCCAAAAGAAAAACGCTTGATACCGCCCACGTGATACCGCCGATTATGCCAAGAACCAAACCTTTTTTGGCAAAGAGCAAATCTTTTTTTTCACGCAGTTCCGCCGCCCTTTCCGCTGTTTTGACAAAATTTGTTTGAGTGAGTATTTCTGACCCCATAAGCACCTCTGCAAATATTTGCCATAAAAAAAAGCAAAAATTATGCCAAGCGAAAACCCCCCGAAAAGTCCGAATTTCCGCTGTATTCATTATATATATCGGAATAATGAAAGGACTTTGTTCCAAAAAGAACGATAAAATCTTTTCATTGACGACATATTTGTCATAAAAAACGTTTCCCGCTTTCAAAAACCTAATCACCTGGAAATAAATGAAATTTTCTTTGTCATTCTAAAAGTAAAATTCAAAAAAATGTCAAAGTTGTCGTCATAAAAAACTAATTATTTCTCTCAAAAAGAATTGAACGACACAAATGTCGCATTAATGGACAAAGCAATACGCGTTTTTCCAATCCTATTTATCCTAATATGCCAATATAATACTTTTTATTCGTAATGGCATGTTTTGTGATTTTTAGAGCAAAAAACATATGCACATTGGAGGTTCCCATGGCAAAAGACGACGATTTCACTTGCAGACCATTGGATGAAAATGATTTATGCGTTGAAAAATCAATTGCCTTGCCGGTTGTTCTTGTTTTATTGCTTGTCAGCTTGCCTGCAATCTTTTTCAGCGCGGAAATGGAAGCCTTTTTAAAAGGCATTGTGAACCCGCTGAACAAGGCATTGGGCAGTTCGTTTTTATGGCTTGTGACGATTTTTGTTTTCATGCTCATTTATTTCGCCATAAGCAAATACGGCGACATAAAATTTGGCGACCCTGACGAAAAACCCGAATTTCCTCTTGGTTCCTGGGCTGCCATGATTTTCACCTCCGGCGTTGCAGGGGCATGCATGTTCTGGGCTATTGTCGAACCCTCATGGTATTTGGTGACGCCCCCTATGAATGCGGCGCCCGAAAGCGTGGAGGCGTACAACCTCAGCCTAAGTTTCCTTCTTTTAAACTGGGGCCCCACAGCATGGAGCTCTTATTTCATCTGCGCCTTGCCTATCTGCTATATGTTCCACATCAGAAGACAGCCTCTTTTGCGTGTGAGCGCGGCTTCTGAAATTGTCATCGGCGAACGCAAAGACAAATTCCTAGGCAGATTTTTGGACTGCTGCTTCATTTTGGGTCTGATGTTCTGTACGACAATGACCATGTGCCTTTCCCTGCCGACCGTGGAAGCGACCATCTGCAAAGTGACAGGCTTTGAACCTTCCCTCGCCCTGCAAGGCAAAATCTTACTCACGACTATCGCCATTTCCGCCGTCAGCGTTTATTTCGGTTTGAAAAAAGGAATTAAAACAGTAAGCGACCTCAACGTGCTTTTGGCGTTTGCTTTGCTCATTTATGTTTTCTTGTGCGGTCCGACAGCCACATTGTTCGATACGTTCACCAACGCCGTGGGCAGAACAGCCAACAACTTCCTTACCTATATCCTTTGGACGGACCCGTTCACCGACCAAACCGTGCCCCAGGACTGGACAATGTTCTATGCCATGAACTGGCTGGGCTACGGACCTTTCATGGGCTTATTCATTGCAAGGATCTCCCGCGGAAGAACGGTCAGGGAAATCGTAGGCTGCGGTTTGTTCTTCGCGGTTCTTGGCGGTTACTGCATGCATGGCGTGCTTGGCTCCTACACCTTATACCTGTCACACAACAACATCATTGACGTTACGGGTATTTTGGTGAAGCAAGGCGGCGCCGCCCTCATGGCGGAAGTTTTTGACACGCTGCCTTTCAGCACCGTGGTTTTTATCGTGTATGCGATGGTTTCAACCATTTTCCTGGCAACAAGCATCAATTCAAGCTGTTACATCATGGCGGCAACAGCAACCAAACGAATCGGAGTCAACGACGATCCCAACAAATACAATTTGGTCATGTGGGCGCTTTTGCAAGGCTTGCTCGCTTTCGGAGCCCTTACCATGGGCGGGCTTGAAGTTGCAAAAATGCTTGGCAAGCTGGCGGGTATTTTCATCTGCATTCCTGTCATCCTCCTTGCCTACGCATGGATAAAAATGCTCAAAGGCGACAAACTGGACGAAGTGACAGACTGCCGATAAAAAATATTTTGTTCATAATCGCCAAAAAGAAGAAAGCCGGCTCGATACCGGCTTTTTTTATTATTTACTAACACACTCTTCTTCTATATACTGGAAAAAAGGCGGGAATTTTATGGTACAATACAGAGACGGCAATTATTTCAGCGAGTTTGAAAAAAATATTTTCGATATTCTGCCGGGTTTGGCTTATTATTGCAAATTCATTCCCTCAAAAACGGACAATCCGTATGATTATTCCCTTATTTTGGAATACGCGAGCAAGGGCTGCATGGAGCTTGTGGGCATTTCCGCAGCCGAATTTATAAAACAAAATAAAAACGTGCTTGAACATTTAATGACGGAGGACGATGTAAAAAGAACCCATAATTACAGCTATGACCAAGTGAGGGAGCATAAGTCCTATGAAATGAAATACCGCATAAAATTCGCGAGCGGGCTTTTGAAATGGGTTTGGGACATCGGTGCGGGCGATTATGACAAGCAAGGAAATATCATCGGTTACAAGGGAGTAATCATGGATATTTCCGAAGAAAAATTCAATGAACTGGAATTGCAGGAAGAAAATAAACAGCTCAAAGCCTCGATAGAGCAGGCGAACGGCCTGGGACGCATTATCGGCAGAAGCAAAGCCATGCAAAATGTTTATGAACTCATTATGAAAGCTTCTGAAAACGATATGAATGTCATCATACTGGGAGAAACCGGCTGCGGAAAAGACTTGGTTGCAAAAGCCATTCATGAATACAGCGGCAAAAAGGGCGATTATGTTCCCGTCAACTGCGGGGCTATTCCCGAACAGCTTATGGAAAGTGAATTTTTCGGACATACGAAAGGTTCTTTTTCCGGCGCTTACGCCAATAAACAAGGCTTCATCGCCGCCGCCGACAACGGCACGCTCTTTTTAGACGAAATAGGGGAAATCCCCCTCAATTTGCAGGTGAAACTTTTGCGCACGCTGGAAAACAGAACCTATACGCCTTTGGGAAGCAACACGCCCAAAAATTCCAATTTTCGTCTGATCACGGCGACGCATAGGGATTTAAACCAAATGGTGCAGGAAAAAAACATGCGTTCGGATTTCTTTTACCGGATTAATGTGCTGGAAATTCATCTGCCCCCGCTGCGGGAAAGGGAAAATGACTTATTCCTTTTGGTTGAAAATTATTTCAAACGCAAAAATGCTAAAATCACGCTGCCGCTGAAAGTCCGTTTAGCCATGCAAAACTATCATTGGCCCGGCAATGTGCGGGAACTGCATAATTTTTTGGATAAATACCTGTTTCTTGGCGAAGACGCGCTCAAAAGCCTGCATTTTTCCGAAGAAGACAGTTTCTTAATGAATCTGACCGCCAATACGCTTTCTTTCAAAGAGGCAACGGAAGAGTTTGAAAGGCAAATCATTATGAAATCCCTGTCCCAAAATCAAGGAAATACGGCTAAGTGCGCGGAATGCCTCGACATGAATTTAAGAACGCTGCAAAGAAAAATAAAGCAGTTCGGAATAAAATGAAATTTGAATGAGTTTGCCATAGGACACTCCAATTCCTTTGGAACAGTTTTTGCTATAAGATACTCTAAATTTATAGAAACACCATACCGTATGAAAACACTATAAATTTTTTGAGGCACTGTAAATTGTTAAGGAGTATCTTATGTCAGCACCTATTGTAAAGTATTCACGCAAAGGAAACGTTCACACCATTGATTTCGGCATTCCCGCAATAGACAACATCATCATCGATTACGATAAAATCCCGGAAGAACAAAGGGCAGGACTTGCGAAATCCCTTCTTTCCGCCGCCAATTTAGCTTGCTACATCGCAACCTTGGGAAGCGCGCTGACCGCCCGCGGGGCAAACTTCACGGAAATAGAAGGCATTGCGAACATAGATTTGGGGCATAATGAAAACAAGCAGGCACGCGTCACCGGCATCAATTTAGACGTGAAAGTCGCAATGGACGGCGAAGACGATTCCATTTTCGAACGCTGCCAAAAAATTATGAAAAACGGCTGCTTGGTTACCGGTTCCGTTCATGAGGGAATACACATGACCTATAAACTTGAAGCCGAATATGACGACTAAGCGGGCATGAGCCATTCAAATTGAAAAGGCGTTGCACAGGCAATGCCTTTTTTTATTTCCATAGTACGACATAAATGTCGCTTACAATTTTATTTCTAAAATACGGACAAATCATTCAATTACAAAAATTCACCTGCTATATTATATAATTATAATAACATATCCACATTATTTTTATTAATATCCATAAAGAATACGTCAAAAATGACGCGCACTTGTTTTCAAAAACAGAAAAATCTCCTCTTATTTCGACAATACGCGACATATTTGTCGTTTTTTATCACATTATTTTCACAAAAAACCGTTTAAACCATGAAAAAAGAAAAATGAACTCCGTTTATTCCCTAAAAACAACGGCAAAACGCCTTTGGCATACTTCTTGATATAAAAAGAACAAAAGATTTATCATACGCTATGGCAAATTTATCAAAGGAGACAATCATGGCAAGCAAAGCAAAAAAAGCGGCCCTTATCGGTTTTGACTGTTTAATTCCCAAACGTCTTGAAGCGATGCTCGCAGAAGGCGGACTGAAAAACTTCCGCCGTGTGATGGAACAAGGCAGCTATATTCCCGAAGGATTCAACCTTCCGACGGTAACGCCTCCCTCATGGGCGACCATTTGCACCGGAGCATATCCCCGCACCCATGGTATCGAAGACTATTATTACTATATGGAAGGCGAAAGCCTTGAACATAAAAAAACAACCCAGGCTTTCGGTTCCGATATTCTCACCGCAGAAACCATTTGGGACGCATGGGACAAAGCCGGCAAAAAATCCATTGTCGTAAACTATCCCGTTTCCTGGCCCTCCAAAATGCAGCACGGCGTCATGGTCATGGGACAAGGCATTTCTCCCATTGAAAAACGCTGGCCGCTGGTCGGTAACGAACACAAGGAATTTTTAGCTTCCGAAAGTGTCATCTCCACGGATTTTTATCATATGGGCTCACAAGGCAGCTTCGACAGGGCGAAAGGCTGGGCGAATCTTCCCGAAAGCGAAGACGATCCGCTGGAAATGGAAGTAACCATTAAATTCCGTGACTGCATGGACCCTCTTGAAGACCAAGTCTGGTATGTTCTTGCGCTTGATATGAACGGTGACGGCTACGATACCGTCGCCCTTTGCCCGGAACGCGATTACGGCAAGGCGTTTTGCACCATTAAAAACCGTGAATGGAGCGCTCCTATCAATCATGAATTCAAAGTCGCCGAAGACGGACGCATGGAAACAGGCACGTTCCGCTGCAAATTGATGAAACTTTCAGAAGACGCGGAAGATTTCCTCCTGTATGTGTCCGGTATCGCCGGACATCTCGGCTGGGTGGCTCCGGCAGGCGCCATGGACGGTATCGACCTTTCCAAGCAAATCACGGCAAACGACATCGGCTTGGTCGCTTACATGCATAAGGTCATCGACCTTGAAACCGTCGGCGAACTCGTCCAATTCCACAGCGATTGGCTTTGGAATGTGGTGGACGGACTGCTTAAGAAAAACCCCGACTGGGATTTGTTCTATATGCATTCCCACCCCATTGACTGGTTCTATCACGGCTTCCTCCATGAAATTGACAGCGAAGACCCTGAAAAGCGCAAAAACGCCCGCACCCTCGAACGGAAGATTTACGAAATTGAAGACACGATGCTTGGCCGCCTGCTCGACGCTTTCGGTGACGACTGCATAACCTGCATCTGTTCCGACCACGGAGCAACCCCCATCGGACCGATTCTCAATACGGCGCATGCCTTGAAACAAGCCGGGCTTTGTTCTTACGAGCCGAAAAAATCAGAAAACTATTGGGATATTTACGAAGAAACGGAAGGTTTCGACTATGTTCTCGACGTTTCAAAATCAGTCGCCGTTCCGCAGCGCTACATGTTCGTTTACGTGAACCTGAAAGGCAAGTACCCCGGCGGCATTGTGGAAGCTGAAGATTACGAAAAAGTGCGCGACCAAATCATCGACGCCCTGCTTGATTACAAACACCCTGAAACCGGTGAACGTCCCGTGCTTTTGGCGGTACGCAAAGAAGACGCCCATGTGTTCGGTATGGGCGGGGCGCAAGCAGGTGACGTTGTTTACGCTTTGAAACCCGAATATATGGCGGAACACGGCTACGGTTTCCCGACCGGCGAATCAGGATGCGGCAGCCTTAAAAACCTGCTCATGTTCTACGGCGCCAATGTGAAAAAAGGCTTCCGTTACGAACGTCCGCGCTGGCTTGCAGATATTGTTCCGACCCTTTGCTATGTGACGGGAAATCCTGTTCCTGCCGATGCCGAAGGCGGTCCGATTTATCAAATCTTAGAAAATCCAAACTTAGTATAATATCAAAAAAGGAAAAATATCATGGCTGAAAAAAAAGCGATTATCATTTTCTCAAATGCTGTGGCATTTGACGCGGACAGTAAATTCGGTAAAAAATGCGCAACCTTCGCACAAGCGGATGCAAACGGTTTGGAAACCCTTGTCGCAGGCTACGGCAAAAGCATCGCAAGCTGCGATGAGGCTGTAAAGGCGCTTGAAGCCGGAGAGGCTTGCGTATACACAAAAGACGGCAATATTGATGTGATTCTTGAAAACGTTGACCGCAGAACCCTTGTTGTTGTGGTTTCCGATAAGGGCGCGGCATTTTGGGGACACGGCGTAAACAATAAAGCCGGTGCGGTGAACCGTGCCGTCAATGCCCAAGATATTTACGTGACCATCGCCAACATCACCGATTTGCCGATTACGGCAGAATGTACCGGCGCCATTTTATATCAAATGATGAAAGACCCGAACCTCAAAATTTCCGAAATCAACAAACTGAAAGAAGCGATCAGCCGCATGGAATCCGTTATCGCCCGTGACAACAGGGAACCATGGGATAAACACGACTGCGCATAATCAATCCGTACCCGCATTTGTTTTCACAAATGCGGGTACCGTTTTATTCAAAAACACCCCTTCCCTTTTTCTTTTATAACAAGCGGATGAAAACAATACCCCTATGACAAGGAGGGTCTTCCATGCTGTTTTTTATCAATAAATCCAATCCGTCGCTCATAAAGCGCCTTGCTCTTGCCGGCGGCGATGAAGATAAAATCCTTTTGCTCGTTGGCGATGGCGTATGCTTTGCCGCGGAATATTGGCAAAAACAATTTGAAGCGTTAAACGTTGAAGAAATTTATGCGGAAGAAGAAGCCATAGAGGCAAGAAACATTGCAGTGAGCGATACTTGCGAAACGGTCAGCTATGCCCGAATTGCCGATATTTTATTTGATAACGAACAAGTCGTTTCATTATAAAGGAAATTGCCATGGCGAAAACACTTACCATCATGCTCACTTCCGGAGCTGCCGAAAACGAAGATGCCCTTACAGCCGTAAAATTGGCAAAAGCAGTTCTTGCAAAGGGACACAAAGTAAATATTTATTTATTCGGCAATGCTGTCAATCTTTCCAAAACGGAAACTCCGATTACCGGAGATCTGCATATCAATCAAACGCTCATAGACCATATTGAAAAAAACAAAGTTATTAAAAAGTTAATCGAACTCGGCGAACTGGGAGCGAATATTTCCACCTGCCATACCAATGAGCATGCACGCGGAATTGAAGCGTATCCTTATGCCGGCAATATACAATGGGGCGACATAGGGGGAACGTTCACCAAATTTTTAATGACTTCCGATGTTTTTCTCACCATTGGGCACTAAAGGAGCGAACCATGTTAAATTCTTTTGTTATCTTTGATACGAAGCCCCTGGGGGTCGAGCTCTCCGCCCTGGGAATCAGAATGGCTTGGGCGTGTCATGAAAAAGGTTTCGATGTCAAACTCGTTTTTTCCGAAGAAGGGGTTTGGTGCGCAACCCAAAAATCAGGCTACCATGCTGCCATGATACAAAAATTGCTGGACGCCGACGCTCCCCTTTATTGCAGGAAAAAATGTCTCGAACTGCGCGGCATTGACGAAAAGGACATCATTGAAGGCATTGAAATCATAGAAGAAGACGAAATCACAGACCTCTGTCTTGACGCTGAAACAATCAATCACTTTTAATTTCATCTTTAAATTCATCAAGGAGAATGCCATGCCGAAAATCACTTTTGAACGTGACATGGAAAAAGGTATTGACACCTATAACGTGAACTCCGTTATTCTGCCGAAAATCGAGTTCAATTTCAATGCGGTATCCGACGAGGAAAGAAACCAAGACCACACGGGACAACGGTTTCTTTGCGTTGCGGCGCTGGCTTGTTACATCAACACCTTTGCCAATTCCCTCAAAAGAAACGGAGCGGAAATAAAATTCATCCGCGCTTCTGCCGATACGGAAAAAGAAAAAGACCACGCGATGAGAACCCGTTATTCCGTGCTTATTCTTGATGTTGAAATCGGTCTTGAAGAAAAATACCGCGATATTTATAAAAAGGTCGAAGAAAACATGCTTGACGGCTCTTTGCTGACCTATTCCTTGGAAGCCGGAATGGAAGTGGAATATAACCTCAGCATGGTTGCTGTTGACTAAAACAAACACAAACAATCATGAACCGCCCTCCTTAACCGAAGTTAAGGGGGGATTTTTATATTATAGCAACGTATCACCTCAATAATTTTACTTTTAGGATGAAAATACACTTATTGATTTCAGCTTAATTGCAATAACTCGACAGAAGAAATCACCATTCTTTTCCGTTTGATTTCTTCCAAAGTTTCTGCGTAATGTTCAAGAATATATTGAATTGCTTTTACAAGAACTAAGGCGGATTGCTCAATTTCCTTTTTTCTATAATCAATTTGTTGCGTAACGACATACTCAGAATATGGAACAAGCACTGAAAAAACTGCGGCAAGTCCGGGAAATAAGCCTCCACCCGCTGTTAATGCAAAAAGTTTATTGCTCATAAAAATACTTCCACCCATATCTTCAGAAACAAGCTGTGCTAAAATTCCTGCAATTTCAACCCGTTCTGCAGAAGTTTGACTTTGCTTATATTGTTTTCCCAGTTCAATCAGACATTGTCCAATTCTTTCACTCTCCTTCTCAAGGCTTAAATCATTACGCATATAAGCATCATCAGAAAATACATAGGGTAAGCTTTCTTCTTTTAGAACCTGTACCAAGGCTTTTCCAACAACACTATTATCATACTCTTTATTCCAACGAACCCAAAAACTCGCTTCTTTCAAACCCTTTGATAGAGCAGGCACATACGCACGACTTTCAAGAACAATGGTAGGGATAGTATCCATACCCATTTTTTGCATGATTTCACCCTTGCTGCCTATAGGAATATTTCCCTCAGAATCTTCAATGGGACCAAGTCCTCCCTGCCCTGCATTCACCGTCAGCATCCATGCAACAACTTGTCCATTCATACGCATACAACCAGCCAGAAATGCTCCCGCACTATTTGAAATGGTATCTTCCGCATAATGCGTTTCTGTCCATGCCGTTCTGTAACTATCCAATATCGCTTTAGAATAAGCTAAATTAAAAGCAGAACAAACTTCGTTTACACCTTGTCCGTATATTCTTCCAAAAATCTTCATTGCCAAATTTTGCGGAGCATACGAAGATAAGCCAAGAGCATTTTTTAATAGTTCTTTCTCTGCAAAGCTCACACCACGCCGAACATAAGCTTTTGCTCTTCCTCCACAAATAAGTTCAATTTCAATACCATAAGTATCCGTCCAAATATTTTTAATTGTTAAATCAAGAGGAACACATAATTGTAACATATTCACAAGCATTGCAAACCCATAAGAATCATCTTGTCTAAAACCGGAATGGCTTACGGCATGCCCAACTCCATTGTGCCCCATAAGAGCGATCTTGGCGGGTTTTATTTCAATAGCAGTAAAATCCATAGTTACCTTTATTAATACTACTTTTTTTCATTAATACAATACAAAACAGCCCAATGCAAACTTTTATCACTATAAAACCATTATAAAAATTCACATTAGGCTATCAGGTTCAATTAAAAAAACAAAGAAAATCCAATAAGTCACTATAACCAGTATAAAATTTTCACCAAATTCTTATAAAAGCATTAATGAAATTGCAGGGATATAAGTCAATAGCAACAACGCAACAATCATTGCTCCCAAGAAAGGCAAAACAGCATAACTTAGCCGTTCGATGCTCATTCCAGAAATTCCGCAGCCCACAAAAAGATTCACCCCAACCGGAGGAGTCAAAAAGCCCATTGCACAAGCGACAATCATAATAATGCCAAAATGAGTCATATCAATTCCTGCACTCATAAGAAGAGGCTGCAGCAATGGAGTAAGAATAAGAATATTGGCAAGCGCGTCCATAAAGGTTCCCATAATAATAAGGAAAATAAGCACAACAAAAAGCAATAAATATTTATTTGAAACAAGCCCAGATAATGTGTCAACAAGCAAATCCGGCACAGAATAAATCATCAATAATTGTCCAAAAGCTGTGGCCGTCGCAACAACAATAAAAATTGCGGCATTGGTTACAGCGGCACTTTTAAAAATTTCTATAATACGTTTTAATGTCAATGTCTTCAAAATAAAAAATTCAACGAAAAAAGCATAAATAACCGCTATGGCCCCTGCTTCGGTTGGAGTTGTTATTCCTCCATAAATACCGCCTAAAACAATGATAGGAACAAGTAAAGCATATTTCGCTTTATTTAATGCATCAAACGTATCCCTACAGGAAGCTTTTTCAATCAAATTACCATAATTACGTTTTTTTGCCAAATACCAACTCATCAGCATTAAAAAAATTCCAACAAAAATCCCGGGAATAATACCTGCAATAAAAAGATCCCCGACAGAAACATTAGCCGTTGTCCCATAAATAATCAATGGAACGGAAGGAGGTATCATCACTCCAAGACACCCAGCAGAAGTATTTACAGCTGTCGCATAATCTTCCGGATATCCGTCTTCTTTCATGGCAGGAATCATAATGCCTCCAACCGCGGCAACAGTTGCGGGACTTGATCCTGACAAAGCACCATAAAACATGCAAGTAAGAACAGAAACATGTGCCATACCGCCAGTGATATGACCTACCAAGCACCGTGAGATATTTAAAAGTGCTTGAGCCATGCTTCCTTTTTGCATGATTTCACCTGCCAAAATAAAAAAAGGAACTGCAAGCAACGGAAAAGAATCCAAAGAACTAAACATCTTCTGCATTAAAAATTCAACGGGCAAATCACCGACAATCACAGCAACCGCAACACATAGTCCGATAGAAACGCCGATGGACACACTTAATGTTAAACAAACAATAAGTGTAATAATTGCTAATAAAATTGGTAATTCCATTCTGACACCTCAATTTTGCATTAAAAATCATTTCTTGCCGTCTGTATAAATTTAATCAAGTTCACAAAAGCCCGAATTGCCATTAATCCCATACCAAAAGGCAAAACCGCATAAATAACATACATAGGAACTAAAATTGCCGGTGCCAACTGATTTGAATGGTAAACAAATTGTGTCATAATCATTCCCCACCATGTCATGATTACACAAAACAATAAATCCACAATTTGAGCTAAAACAGGAACATACTTTGCACACAATTTTCCTGCGTTGGTTCTTAAAATAGTAATTGCTAAATGCTTATTTTCCTTTTCAGCATAACTTGCTCCAATATAAACGGCAGCAATAAACAAATATCGTCCCAATTCCTCCGGCCATGATAAAGAATAAGAAATAAAATAACGAAATACGATTTGAATTACGGTAATAACTGTCATTGCACCCAGAAATATTGCTGATAAATTTTCATCAATTTTATCAAATAATTTTAACATATAAACCTCTTAAGCCGAAGAAAGAAAAAATCTTCCTCCGGCTTAGGTTATTGTTGCACAAGTTCTTGAACTCTTTTTAATTGTTCTTGATTTACTTGATCAGCAAACTTTTCATAAACTGACTTTGTCGCTTCAACCCAACGAGCTCTTTCCTCTGGAGGTAATTCAATAACTTCAACCCCCATTTTCTTCATTTCCGCAATGATCTTTTCTTCGTTAGCACGGTTTGTCTTCCGCTCAAAATCTTGCATAACTTTAAAAGATTCCATTATCCAGCCTTGTTGTTCCGGGTTAAGTTTATCCCAAGCACGCTTTGAAAACAAAACAAGGTGAGGGGTATAGACCGTTCCGCTTAATGTCACATATTTTGTAATTTCATGAAATTTATTAAAATATGCTAAATTCAGGTCAATATCAATACCATCGACGGTACCTTGCTGTAAGGTTGTATAGACTTCACCCCATGCGATTGGAGTCGGATTCATTCCAAGCGCTTGTAAAACAGCGATATGTGCTTTTGAATGTGTTGAGCGAATCTTCAAATCTTTAGCGTCTTCCAAACTACGTACCGGACGGTTGCTAAAAATATGTTTATAACCTATATCAATATAGCCTAAACCAATAATACCTTGTTTTTCAAGGCTTTTTGCCAATTCTTACCCAATAGGTCCATCTTCAACAAGATCACAGGATTCATAACTTGGAAAAAGAAATGGCATATCATATAACATTAAAGCATCATTAAACACAGAAAAATTTCCAATACCGTCAGAACCCATTTGCAATACCCCCATGCTTATACCTTGGACTACTGCATCAAAATTTCCATATTTCGAGCTATCATAAATTTGAACTTTAAAAAATCCATTGGAACGTTTTTCCAAATCTTCTTTAAACAATTCATAAGCTCGTCCCATTGGGGTTGCGGGAACATTGGGATGTGCCAATTTAATTGGCATTACCGCCCAAGCAGCCGTCAACGAAAAAAATGAAAAAACAAGAGTAGATAGCAAACTAAAAATTATTACCTTTCTCATAATCTTCTCCATATTTTTTATCTTTTTCAAAAGGGGACAATTCCCCTTTTGAAACTAGTTTCCGAAACAATCCAAATACGCATACAAAGCGGGAGAACCGCCGGTATGCAGGAAGAGGATGTTGGACCCTTCCCTGAAATATCCCTTTCGTACAAGGTCGATAAGGCCGGACATCGCCTTGCCGGAATAAACGGGGTCAAGCAAAATACCTTCGGTCCGGGCAAGAAGCTTTACGGCTTCAACCATTGCGTCCGTCGGAAGGGAATAACCGGGACCGACATAATCATCGAACGCAATGACTTTATCAGCCGGAACCCTTTGCTCAACACCAATAAGGTCAAGGGCTTGGTTCGCCAACTTATGCACAGCTTCCTGCTGCACCGCTTTAGGGCGGTTTACGCCGATACCCGTAACGGGGATATTGATATTGTTGCCGATCATGCCGGCGATAATGCCTGCGTGCGTGCCGGCGGAACCGCTGGGAACAACCATATGGTCAAAGGTCAGACCTTGGATGAACATCTGATGCATGATTTCTTCCATGCAGCCCACATAGCCCAACGCGCCAAGGGCATTGGAAGCCCCGCCGGGAACAATGTAAGGCTTTTTGCCTTCCGCTTTCAATTTTTCAGCGACTTTTCCCATTTCTCCCATCATGTCGGAACCGCCGGGAACAACGGTAATTCCCTTTACGCCGAGAAGCCGGAAAAGGAAGTTGTTGCCGGAAGCTTCGGGCTTATAGCTGTTTTTCACACGTTCTTCAAGCACAAGATAACAATCGAGTCCTTCTTTCACAGCCCAGGACAAAGTCAAACGGCAGTGGTTGGATTGCACGGCACCGCATGTGATAATGGTATCGGCGCCTTTCGCCAAGGCATCGGCAATGCAGAAATCAAGCTTACGGGTTTTGTTGCCGCCGCTTGTTCCGGGTAACAAGTCGTCACGTTTGATATACACGTTCACTTTACCGCCGAGCGCTTTAGAAAAGTTCGGCAGAAATTCGATTGGGGTTGCTTCCTTAACATAGCCGCGGCGTGGAAATTGCGCTAAATTCATACGCTGTCCTCCTTAATTTAATCCTGTTGTCACAAAGCGACAATAATTTCAATTTCAACCAAAGCGTTCAATGGCAGCTGGTGGACCGCAACACAGGAACGAGCGGGGAAATCCCCGCTGAATACAGCAGAATATGCCGCATTGACTTCCTGAAAATCGTCCATTTTCGTGATAAACACCGTTGTTTTTACAACATTCTCAACACCGGCTCCAGCCTCTTCCAAAATAGCTCTGATATTTTTCAATGCCTGTTCCGCTTGAGCTTTAACCCCGCCTTCAGCAAGTTTTCCTGTTTCGGGATTGATACCTAATTGCCCGGAAAAGAAAACCAAACCGCCGGATCGGACAGCTTGTGAATACGGTCCTATCGCTTTAGGGGCTTTATCGCTTGAAATGATTTTTTTCATACTAACCTCATACAATGTTAATGTCGACATTTAATAAATATACTTTTACAGTTTCAATGTCAAGCAAATTCATGTAAGAAATATTGGTCTTGACATGTGCGCGGATTTTAACTTAATATATCGAAAATAAATACGTAAGGTGTGAAATGGATTTTAAAAAGCAAACGTATGCGATTCAAGTCAGTCAATTCATTAGAAAAATGATTCAAGAGGGAAAATTATCCCCCGGCGCCCCTGTAAAAGAAAACGATTTGGCGACTTTTCTCAACATCAGCCGAGCGCCGATACGTGAAGCTTTGCAAATTCTCACCCAAGACGGTCTTATCGTTTCCGAACCGCAAAAAGGAAAAACCATTCGGGTGCTCTCTGCAAAAGAAATTATTGACGGATACGCCCTTACCGCCATTTTGGAAGCAGAGGGAATTATCATGTCCCTTGATAATTGGACCGATGAAGATAACAAAGATTTGCTCAATATTCTAAAAAAAATGGGAAACAAAAGCAAAAAAGCCGCCGATATCACAGACCTTGCCGAGCTTGACGAACTTTTGCACAATATGCTTTTATCCCGCTGCACCAATGAACAATTAATTGAAAACGCACGCCGTTTTTCTTCCAATATTTCAAAATACTTATGCCGTGAATACTGGAAAAAATCCTTTAACCCCCAATCGTTTTACTCAAGACATAAGAAAGTTGTGGATTCTTTCTTCACCAAAAATCCCGAACAAATACGAAAAACTATTTTTGACCATTATAATGAGCTTGCTGTCGCCATTTCAAAATTAATCGAAAACGATTAAAAAATGAAAAAAGAAAACGGAACATGCTTGTTATTGTTCTTTACCGGCAATATTCCGGTTTCAATCACCCGTTGAGTTTGCTTGCGCAATCATCATCCGTACAGGCGCATTTTCCGCTTTAAAACTCGGGCATATGCTTTGCTGAAATGCTCAAAATCCCGGAAAGCGTCAATCCATCCTCGGCTTTGATTGCGGCTTTCGTGCTGTAAGCAGTTTTCTGCGATAACCGAAGATACCCCTTCCGCCTATAAACTACCTATTGCAAAAACGGCATTTTTCCCTTTTATGTTCTTCTTGGCAATGGGCTAAGCTCTCCGCCCTCAAAAAGGATTATTCCAAATCAAAACAAGAAAAAAGCAATAATAAAAAGACGGCAGCACTATTCCTGATTGCGGAAAACTATTCGGCAAAACAGCAGCAATCACAGTTTTATTACAGAGAAAACCATTGTAACATCACAACAAAAAAATTCCCCTTATACTTTACCCTCAAGAATTGCTTCGGATAAATCAAAATGCGTGAAAAGACGCAGCAGAGGCAGGGCATTTTGCAGAATTTTCTCCGCACCTGACGCCTCCTCATCCATAATAATGAACATAGCGCCATTCTGCCCTTTTTTATCCTTTTTCAAAGGAGCCATGATAAGGATCATATCATTGCCGCCTTGAATAAGGCAGCGGCCGGAGCGGAAAGAATCCGGCTCAGCCTCTTTCCACTCGGCGGATAATTCATCAAGATTGAATACGGGACAGATAACAACGCCCGACATGGTGCCGGTACGCACATAAACAATGCCGCTGTCAAGCATTCCGGTCATAAAACCGGCGGCGCCGCTCGATTGTTTTTCTATCTCCCAGCCGGTCGGAGGCGTTACTGTCAGATACTTTTTTTTGAATGCGTCCGTTTCGTCCCGTGCTTCTTCGGCATAAGCAACAGACAGCGGAACAATGAACGCAAGCGCCAAGCCAAACAATATGCCGCTGTATAATTTTTTCATATTCGCCCCCTTCATTTTCAATGAAAATGCCCATATTCCCATCCCCATTCAATCAGTTATTTTAATTAGGACACTATCGTGATTTTATTTGTATTTTCCCAAAGCTCGCTGAAAAACTTCAAGTTTTAATAGTACCGGCTGGCTTTTTGCCGGACTGTTTTGCAGAACGACCACCCGGCAAACAATAGAAAAAATTTTCCGATACACAGCTGTTAAGCTGAAAAGGACACAACTCGAGAAAATCGCCCGATAGCAAACAAACATCAAGAGTATCTGCTTGTGACACATCAAATTTTTCTTGCTTGAAAAAACAGAACGCCACCCATAACACTTCTGGTTTATTTATTCTTCTGATAATGGATATGAATAAATTTTACCACCCATAACACGTATCATGCTAACTCTTGTTGGCGCTTTTTCCCATTAAAACAACGCAGTCAATTTTTCCATTAGCCGCTGCGCGTGCTGAAATGATTTTTCTTTTATTTCTTTTTGTGCGGCTTCATCATTTCTTGAAGCGTAGGAAACACCGCCTGTATGAACATAGCCTCCCCAGTTCATGCCGGAAATTGCCGCAAGCTGAATCAATGGAGGCAAAAACTCATCAAGCGTATAATTTTGCATACCGCCGTGCTTATACGCTTCGGCAGGAGAACCTGTCGTAAAAGAAGCGATAAGGGTTTTGCCGGCTAATGCTTTACCCGTTGAGCCATGGGAAAAGCCATGAATAAAAATATCCTCAAACCATTTTTTCATTAAAGACGGCACGCTGTACCAAAATATAGGAAACTGCAAAACAATAATATCGGCTTTTACCAGTTTTTCCTGTTCTTTTTTCACATCAAATTCATAATCAGGATATAATTTATCCAAAAAATCAAATTCCGCCGCCGGCAGCGAATTTTGCAAATTTTCAAGAATAATCGTATTGGCAAGTGAATTGTTTAAATCATTATGCCCTGAAACAATAAGCACATTTTTCATTTTTTCATCTCCTTTTTAAATCAATTACACATTAACATATAATAATTAAATTAAAAATAGTCCTATAATACGAACTGACTGTTCCATAACCAAAAGTTATAGAAAAAATTACAATTCCACGTTTTATATTTTACTCTCCCCCGCAAAGAAAGCAAGCAAAATTTTCATGCTTGAGTGGGGAATATTGTTCCAAAGTACGTTAATCAAATCAAACGACAAACAGTATGTTACGCTCTATCCGTAACGTATCATATCCAACAAGATAAAATATAATACAATTAAAAATATTAATCACAAAGAACGACTGTTGTAGTTCTCTGTAATATTGCAGATAGTCTTTGATTTGCGGCATTTCACGCTTTAGATGCGGGAGCGTCAGCTCTTTGCCGGAAAAGTGTAATAAGGGTAAGCTTGGGGTGCAGGAGGAGAGAGTTAGGGGACGATAGCCCCCTGTTGCTTACCTCCCTGTAAGATAGAGATATCCCTCTTAGTTATAAAAGGCTGTTTGAGGAACTGAAAGGGGAGTTGAGCAATCCCCCTAAGTATACCCCGCTTTTCCATTGGGGGAAGTATCCCTCACCAAAAGCCTGCGAGATATGGACAAAAAATAATACCTGTCAAACAATCACATCGGAACTGTTCTGGAGCATTTCTATTTGACATGAGGAATTTTTATGCAGGGGAAAAAGTGCTATCTCTTCTGTCTTCATCTGTATCTCTGCTATCGCTATCCGTAAAGCTCGTAAACTCACTAACAGCTGGCGCAAAACTTACAAGTCCGCTGACGGCTAAAGCGAAAAATTTTCTTCCCCTGCACCTTTTTACAAAACTTTTTATGATAATCTCTACATGCTCATAAAATTACATAACATTATGAATATCATATGAAACTGTTCTAAGATTATGGAAAACCAGCCAGTTATGGGCATTGTCCATAACTGTATGCGAATGAGGGAGTGAGGGGAATAATTCCTCCCAAGAGAAAGAATAAAAGAGTGAGAATAAAACAATTCCAACATGTTACACAATAAAAAAACGCCTGTATATGCTTTATACAGGCGTTTAGAAAATAAAAATAAATTAAATACGCTCTGTTATACAAAGCGTGTATAGTAGCGCCAGCAAAAATTTAATAAATAAATTCAATAAATTAAATTTGGAACTCTTGTTTTAGTAATGTTACAATCTTTTCTGCAAACTCTTTGTCGAATTGTATGGTTTGACTAACCTTATCTGGATTTTTTCTGTTAGATTTGCCATACGAATCAATCTGAAAGTATTTCTTTTCATCAAAAATAAAACTATGATATGAGGCAGTTACAACATCTTGGATGTTGTTACGTTCTTGTGATTTCATTATGAAGAGCTATTCAGGGAGATTTGCAAGAGATTAAACAACCGCCTCTGTGTTTTTGACGGAGGCGTTAGAAAAATAACAAGTACACCAAGCTATATGGGATAAATCATTTAAAGCCGCCTGCTTTTTTATGCAGGCGGTTGGGGGAAAGGAATTAAATAAAAAAAGGTTTAGCATCGTCCTACTTTCCCACAATAAAGACTGCAGTATCATCGGCGAAGAAGAGCTTGACTTCCGAGTTCGGAATGGGGTCGGGTATACCCTCTTCTCTATGGACACTAAACCAAATTTGATGCTCAAGCCGTGCGGCGAGCAAAATATATAATTGACAGAAAAAGAAGAAAAGTTTTTGAGAAACAAGACGAACGGACTATTAGTACCGGTCAGCTGAACATATCGCTATGCTTACACCTCCGGCCTATCAACGATGTAGTCTGCATCGGTCCTTCAGGGAAAACTTATCTTAAGGCAGGCTTCCCGCTTAGATGCTTTCAGCGGTTATCCCTTCCGCACATAGCTACCCTGCTGTGCCGTTGGCACGACAACAGGTCCACCAGGGGTGCGTCCATTCCGGTCCTCTCGTACTAGGAACAGGCCCTTTCAATTTTCCTACGCCCACAGAAGATAGGGACCAAACTGTCTCACGACGTTTTAAACCCAGCTCGCGTACCACTTTAAACGGCGAACAGCCGTACCCTTGGGACCTGCTTCAGCCCCAGGATGTGATGAGCCGACATCGAGGTGCCAAACCGCATCGTCGATATGAACTCTTGGATGCGATCAGCCTGTTATCCCCGGCGTACCTTTTATCCAATGAGCGATGGCCCTTCCATACGGGACCACCGGATCACTAACACCTACTTTCGTATCTGTTCGAGATGTCTCTCTTACAGTCAAGCTCCCTTATGCGTTTGCACTCGACGGCTGATTTCCAAACAGCCTGAGGGAACCTTTGTATGCCTCCGTTACTCTTTAGGAGGCGACCGCCCCAGTCAAACTACCCACCAGACACTGTCTGTGAGCCGGATCACGGCATCACGTTAGGACCTTAGACATACAAGGGTGGTATTTCAAGGATGACTCCATACATACTGGCGTACATACTTCAATGTCTCCCACCTATCCTACACATGTAGGCCCAAAATCCAATGTCAAGCTATAGTAAAGGTGCACAGGGTCTTTCCGTCTTTCTGCGGGTACACGGCATTTTCACCGCGACTTCAATTTCACCGAGTTTCTGGCCGAGACAGTGTGGAGATCGTTACGCCATTCGTGCAGGTCGGAACTTACCCGACAAGGAATTTCGCTACCTTAGGACCGTTATAGTTACGGCCGCCGTTTACTGGGGCTTCAATTCGGAGCTTCGCTTGCGCTGACCCCTCCTTTTAACCTTCCAGCACCGGGCAGGCGTCAGTCCGTATACATCGTCTTGCGACTTCGCACAGACCTATGTTTTTAGTAAACAGTCGCCACCACCAATTCACTGCGGCTCTTCAATGCTTCGTCAGAAAAAAACTACACAATAAAGAGCACCCCTTCTTCCGAAGTTACGGGGTTATTTTGCCGAGTTCCTTGGCCAGAATTCTCTCGAGCGCCTTGGATTATTCATCCCACCCACCTGAGTTGGTTTGCAGTACGGTTTCTATGACCTAAACTTAGGAGATTTTCTTGGCAGCATAGACTCAACTACTTCAGAGCATACGCTCACGGACTCGTGTCTCAGACCCGGGATACGGATTTGCCTGTATCCTGCTCCTACACACTTGCACCGGCATCCAACAGCCGGATAGCCTATCTTTCTGCGTCCCTCCATCGCACAATCATAAAAGTACGGGAATATTAACCCGTTTCCCATCAGCTACAGCTCTCGCTCTCGCCTTAGGGGCCGACTAACTCCGGGAAGATTAACTTTACCCGGAAAACCTTGGGTTTTCGGCGAATAGGTTTTTCACCTATTTTATCGTTACTCATGTCAGCATAATCACTTCTCTCTCGTCCAGCATGCCTTACGGCACACCTTCAGCCTGTCAGAGAACGCTCCCCTACCAGAACACTTGCGTGCAATTCAAAGCTTCGGTAACATACTTAGCCCCGTTACATTTTCGGCGCAGAGTCATTAGACCAGTGAGCTATTACGCTTTCTTTAAACGATGGCTGCTTCTAAGCCAACGTCCTGGCTGTCTGAACAACCCCACCACCTTGACCACTGAGTATGTATTTGGAGACCTTAGCTGTTGATCTGGGCTCTTACCCTCTCGACAACGGACCTTAGCACCCGCTGTCTGACTCCCAAGGTAATTCTATACGGTATTCTGAGTTTGATAAGGTTTGGTAATCTGGTAGGACCCCTAGCCTTTTCAGTGCTTTACCTCCGTTAGAAAATCCTTGAGGCTATACCTCAATATATTTCGGGGAGAACCAGCTATCACCGGGTTTGATTGGCCTTTCACCCCTATCCACAAGTCATCAGAAACGTTTTCAGCCGTTGACTGTTCGGTCCTCCACAAGGCTTTACCCTTGCTTCAACCTGCTCATGGATAGATCACCCGGTTTCGGGTCTAATCCGCACAACTCATCCGCCCTTATCAGACTCGGTTTCCCTACGGCTCCGCTTACGCTTAACCTCGCTGTACAGATTAACTCGCTGACTCATTATGCAAAAGGCACCTGGTCACAATCGTAAAATTGCTCCCAGAGCTTGTAAGCAACAGGTTTCAGATTCTATTTCACTCTCCTTACTGGAGTTCTTTTCACCTTTCCCTCACGGTACTGGTTCACTATCGGTCGCTGGTTAGTACTTAGGCTTAGAAGATGGTCCTCCTTGATTCCCACGAGGTTTCACGTGCCTCGCAGTACTCAGGGACTGACTGCACCCCTTTCGGCTTCAAATACGGGACTTTCACCCCCTATGGTGTGGCTTTCCAGCCAGCTTCTTCTACCTACTCAATGATTGCCTCTGTCAGCCCTACAACCCCCATAGGACGAATCCTACAGGTTTGGCCTCTTCCCATTTCGCTCGCCGCTACTTTGGGAGTCTCGTTTGATTTCTTTTCCTCTAGGTACTGAGATGTTTCACTTCCCTAGGTTAGCTCCTGCAACACTATTCATTCATGTTGCGGCAGCCGGACATTACTCCGGCTGGGTTTCCCCATTCAGAAATCGCCGGGTCAATGGATATTTAGCTCCTCACCGACGCTTATCGCAGCTTATCACGTCTTTCATCGCCTTCCAGCGCCAAGGCATCCGCCCGTTGCTCTTAATAACTTGTCTCAAAAAAACTTGTCTTCTTCTTTTTCTGTTCAATTGTCAAAGAACCGTAACTTGCGTTACTGCCGAAACAAATTCGGATAAAAATAATAAGGCTACTTATTCCTTCTGCCAAACTTGTTTCAATGGTGGAGGCGAAGGGAATCGAACCCCCGACCCTCTGCGTGCAAAGCAGATGCTCTCCCAGCTGAGCTACGCCCCCGATTTGTGGTGGGCCTGGAAAGACTTGAACTTTCGACCTCACGCTTATCAGGCGTGCGCTCTAACCACCTGAGCTACAGGCCCTTTTTTGCTCGCTTTTTTTGTCTTATACCGCGTCAGTCTCGTTTCTCTCTCGGTCATGTATGTCTTGATACACTCCCTCGAGATAAACTCAACTTCCTTGTCTAAAACAAAAACAGCTTCACAAAAGCTTGCCTTAACCTACAAATTATCTTGAATGACAAAATAACTTGCCCTTGCTAAAGCACCCTACAGCTTTCACGTGTGGTCTGTTCTGTAAGGTTTCATACAATCCGCAAAGATACCCTTGCGTATCGTAATTGAAGAACGAATGGAATGCTCTTAAAGGAGGTGATCCAGCCGCAGGTTCCCCTACGGCTACCTTGTTACGACTTCACCCCAATCATCGGGCCTACCGTAGACGATTGCCTCATTGCTGTTAGCTCATCGGCTTCGGGTAAAACCAACTTTCGTGGTGTGACGGGCGGTGTGTACAAGGCCCGGGAACGCATTCACCCCAGCATGCTGATCTGGAATTACTAGCGATTCCGACTTCATGGAGTCGAGTTGCAGACTCCAATCCGAACTGAGATGCATTTTTTGGGATTAGCCTGACCTCGCGGTTTCGCAACCCTTTGTATGCACCATTGTAGTACGTGTGTAGCCCCAGGCGTAAGGGCCATGATGACTTGACGTCGTCCCCACCTTCCTCTCCGTTAACCGAAGCGGTCTCCCTAGAGTGCCCAGCTTCACCTGCTGGCAACTAAGGACAGGGGTTGCGCTCGTTGCGGGACTTAACCCAACACCTCACGGCACGAGCTGACGACAGCCATGCAGCACCTGTCTTAGGGTTCTCCGAAGAGCACCCCAACATCTCTGTTAGGTTCCCTAGATGTCAAGCCTGGGTAAGGTTCTTCGCGTTGCATCGAATTAAACCACATACTCCACCGCTTGTGCGGGCCCCCGTCAATTTCTTTGAGTTTCAGCCTTGCGACCGTACTCCCCAGGCGGGATACTTAACGCGTTAGCTACGGCACAGAAAAATACTCCCCTGCACCTAGTATCCATCGTTTACAGCGTGGACTACCAGGGTATCTAATCCTGTTTGCTACCCACGCTTTCGCTCCTCAGCGTCAGTTATGTGCCAGATAGTCGCCTTCGCCACTGATGTTCCTCCAGATATCTACGGATTTCACTCCTACACCTGGAATTCCACTATCCTCTCACACACTCCAGTTTGCCAGTTTCAAAGGCAGTTCCCACGTTGAGCGCGGGGATTTCACCCTTGACTTGACATACCGCCTACGAGCGCTTTACGCCCAGTAATTCCGATTAACGCTCGCACCCTCCGTATTACCGCGGCTGCTGGCACGGAGTTAGCCGGTGCTTCCTTTGCAGGTACCGTCAATTCACTGCTGATTAGCACAGTGACCGTTCTTCCCTGCTGACAGAGGTTTACGATCCGAAGACCTTCATCCCTCACGCGGCGTCGCTGCGTCAGGCTTTCGCCCATTGCGCAATATTCCCCACTGCTGCCTCCCGTAGGAGTCTGGACCGTGTTCCAGTTCCAGTGTGACTGATCATCCTCTCAGACCAGTTAACCATCGTCGCCTTGGTAGGCCTTTACCCCACCAACTAGCTAATGGTACGCGGACTCATCGGAAAGCAACAGCATATGCAGAGGCCGTCTTTCCCACATACGTTTATATGTAGTGTATCCGGTATTAGCAACCGTTTCCAGCTGTTATTCCGAACTTCCCGGTAGATTATCCACGCGTTACTCACCCGTGCGCCACTTTACTCATACCCGAAGGTACTTTCACGTTCGACTTGCATGTGTAAGGCACGCCGCCAGCGTTCAATCTGAGCCAGAATCAAACTCTCCAGTTAAAAAATATGATTCCGTCTGAATTACAATAATTCAAACAATTGAACTCAAAGCTCTTTATTATATTCCATTTCGCTCTTCAATTGTCAATGACCCGTCCCAACCGACTCCCGCCGCCGGAACCATTCTTCGGCCAACCTGCATGGTATCGGCCATAAGCAACTTCAAAAAACAAATTACGTTTTCCGTTGTCGCGAGGTGTATTTATGCACCATCTTACCCAACCTGTCAAGAAAAAATTTTCATTTTTTCAATCTTTTTTTATTTTTTCTTTATCTGTTTGATTTTATAAATAAAATAAATCTTAGTTGTTCCAAAAACGAAGAATGAATACGGCGACGGCACGCCGCATGCCTCATACATTCCTGCCCATTTAAATTTTCAATGTTCTTTGCTTCCGCAGCAATTCAAATCTTCATCAAAAATCCGCAGCACGTTAAACGGAACCTTACTTTGCATGGAAGCCAAAATTTCATGCACATAGTTTTCATCATGAGGGGAATATATCAATTTCAACAGCGTTTGTTTCGGTTCCAAAACCGTAAACATGGCGACATTATCATACGCTTCAAGCAAAAACCGGAACATCGCCATATGGCTTGGCGCAAGCTGCAAATACAATACGCTGCTCCGTCTTGCCTGCGGCAGTCTTTTAGGTTCGCGGTAACGGTATTTCATCATAAAAAAAGGCTCCTGCGAGCCTCGGATTATTTATCACGATAGGTAATTCTTCCGCGAGTGAGATCATAAGGAGACAACTCAACTTTAACCTTATCGCCCGGGAGGATACGGATATAAAATTTACGCATTTTTCCGGAAATATGAGCCAAGATTTCATGCCCGTTTTCCAATTGCACTCTAAACATCGCATTTGGCAATGCTTCTTCAACAACACCGTAAATTTCAATGGCTTCTTCTTTTGCCATATTTCCTCCTAAATTTTGCTTACAAGAAAAATTGCATATTTTCACATAGTTGTCAACAAATAAAAAAAGAGGCTCTTTTCAGAGCCTCTTTCAATTCATTATTCGCCTGCCGGCAAATCAAAGCTGCGAGCTTCTTTCTTGACATCAAGAGCAATCTTCCAAAGGATGGAAACCACCAACGCACCGACGGCAAAAATACCGCAGGAAATGGTGACTTCGGCAAAAGTCGGCGTGTATACGGTGAAATACTCGAACGGAGTCGGGTTGAAACCGCCGATAAGAAGTCCTAAGCCCTTATCGATCCATGTCGCAATGACAAGAAGAACCAAAGTCCATGGGAGCAAATTATGATTTTCCCTGAAACTTGGAACAACCAAAAGGATTACTGAAACAATGGCAAGCGTTGCGGCAACCCACATCCAAGGTCCGATCCAAGCGCCTTCTGCATGCCCGAAACCGAAAAGATATTGGATTGGGAGCTGATGGCCCGGAATACCGCTGTAAAATGCCGTAAAGAGTTCCAAACAGAAAAAGAACACGTTCAGACACATTGCATAGGTAATGATGAGGGTCAGTGTTTTTATGACAGATTTACCGCAGTCGAAACCGGCGACTTTCTTCAAGAGCATGATCAAAAGAAGCAAAATCGCAGGACCTGAACAGAATGCGGAGGACAAGAAGCGAGCCGCCAAAATAGCGGTCAGCCAAAAATGACGTCCCGGCAAACCGGCGTAAAGGAAAGCGGTAACGGTGTGAATGGAAAAAGCCCAAATAATGGAAAGATAAACAAGGTATTTAATCCATTTCGGAGGAGCCATGCCAACTTTTTCCGCTTCCAAGGTCGTCCAGCCGATTACGGCATTAAGCACCAAATAGCCTGACAAAACGGTTGCGTCCCAAAAAAGGACGGAACCCGGTGTCGGATGCAGGATAACGTTCAATACGCGGTGCGGCTGTCCCATATCCACAACAATGAAAAGCATGCACATGATAACGGCACCGATGGCGAGAAACTCACCAAAGATGATGACACGCTTAAACTTCACATAATGGTGGAAATACGCAGGAAGAACGAGCATGACGGCAGACGCCGCAACCCCGACCAGATACGTGAACTGCGCAATATAAAATCCCCAGGAGGAATCTCTTGTAAGACCTGTGATACCAAGCCCGTACATGAGCTGATACACGTACACACAAGCGGCGACGGCGATTATCGTAAGCAAGAAGCCGAGCCACATATAGTATTTAGGTGAACCTTTCAATACTTTCTCAAGCATATATGCCTCCTAAATAATATAATACACGCCGGGATCGGTACCGAGAGCTGGTTTGCGGCGTATAGTAAAGTTTTCAGCCAATGCTTGACGGACATCAGACTCAGGATCGTTCAAATCACCAAACAAAATGGCGCCATTGGAGGCTTCTACACAAAGAGGGAGCTTTCCAAGTTCCAGACGTTCCGCACAAAACGTGCATTTTTCAACGACACCGCGCATCCGGGAAGGATATTCGTAATTCAAATCTTCCGGCTTGATGTACTGACGGGGGTCAGTAAAGTTGAATGAACGTGAACCATAAGGACAGGCAGCCATGCAGAAACGGCAGCCTACGCAGCGGTGATAATCGATAGCGACAAGGTTTTGAGAGGTAAGATAAGTCGCTTTCGTAGGGCAGACACGCACGCAGCTTGGGTTTGTGCAGTGGTTGCAAAGCATGAAATAAGGACGGCTTTTCACTTCGTCAGGAATAAGAGGTGAAGTATCGTCAACAAAAGCATGGTGGAAAGAGTCGTGCCAAATCCACTTGATTTCCTTTGCTCCGTCAATTTTCGGAACATTATGGAACTTATGGCATGCCTCGATAATCGGCAGCATGTCTTCTTCGGTTTCAAACTTACGAGTATCAATGACCATGGCAAAACGTTTGCCGTGCACAGCTTGTTCAGATACTTTGTAAGAACCGTCACCTGCTTCTTTAGCTGCAGTCACGGCTTTTGCTGCGCTTGCGCCGACACCCGCCGCAAGGGCAAAAGTGGAAAGACCCGCAACTTTCAAAAAGTAACGTCTATTAGCATTCATTATTTATTCCCCTGAGGCTGAATGTGACAATCCCAACAATAAGGCTCAACAGCGTTTTGGTCGTGACACTTTTTGCAAAAATTATCGTAATCAGTATGGCAAGCCAAACAAGTTTTCTGCAAGCTTGTTTCCCATTCTTTACCTGTGCTGGAAACATAGACACGTTTTTCTTCACGAAGGGCTTTATCACGCCATTCGATGAGAAGTGACATATGGTTGGCGCGCATCCATTCTTTCGGTTCGACACATTCAAGAGTTTCCCCGTTTTTTCCGACAGGTTTCGCAAGCTCGGGGTAATCATATTTCGCAGAGAAGATATTGAGCCAGAACGGACTGGTAAAAATCGCAACAAAGAGGATAATGCCCGCAATAACATATTTTGAATTATACATTATTCATCTCCTCCATTTTCTTGTTCTTCGCCTGCTTGGCTTTCATCGATTTCCTCTTCCGGTTCCGGATCGGGAAATTCCAAATCTTCCTGGCGAAGGTCCATGGTACGCGGCTGTGTTTCGTCTTTCATGACAAGAGCGTTCGCTACCAATTCATGAAGTCCGCTGACATCAACCCCTGGAACCCAATAATTCATGAGAGGAGGCAAAATAGCACGGTCAAGCGCGCACATGCAGGCGACACGGTTCACATCATGATGATCGGCAACCCAGCGCACGGCATTTGCTCTCGGAAGTCCGCCGCGCATACGCAAATCCATGACTTCTTCGGAGTTCAGACCGGAACCTGAACCGCAGCAGAATGTTTCTTCACGGATGGTATGTTCGGGCATTTCGAAGAAGTTATTGCATACCGCCTTAAGAATGGAGCGGGGTTCTTCAAAGCAGCCCATGGCGCGGGAAGGGTTACAGGAGTCGTGCCATGTCGTGATGAGATGATCGTTCCGTTCAGGACGCAAATTCAATTTGTTGTGTTTGATAAGGTCGGCAGTGAACTCGACGATATGCACCATTTTTGTTGCTTTCGCATTTTCAAAAACAGTTCCGGTGATGGGAGAAACCGGCGTTTCCATATTCGGAGGGGTAGGACCGTTATAGGTAGCCATATATTGGTTGATAACACGCCACATATGACCGCATTCTCCGCCTAAGATCCATTTTGCGCCGAGGCGTTCCGCTTCATGATACATTTTTGCGTTGAGTTTCTTCGCCATGTCGAAAGACACGAAAGAACCGAAGTTACCGCCCTCGGAAGCGTACGTTGACAAGGTGTAGTCAAGCCCAATTTCATGGAAGAGCATGAGGTATCCCATGAACGTATAAATACCGGGGTCGGCGAATACGTCACCGGAAGGGGTGATGAAAAGAACTTCATGGCCTTTTTCGTTGAAAGGAGGATTGATACGGATACCGGTGACGGTTTCGATATCATCGCACAAAAATTCCACGATTTCTTTAAACGCATGGGGTTGAATGCCCAAGTGGTTGCCGGTACGGTTACAGTTTGCGACAGGCTCCATAACCCAGTTGATACCGAGTCCGAGATCGTATAAAAGTTCGCGGACGATAGCCGTGATTTCAGCCGTGTCGATACCGTAAGGGCAGAACAATGAACAACGGCGGCATTCCGTACATTGGTAAGCATAAGAGAAAAGCTCTTTCACAACGTCTTTGTTCACGGAACGCGCACCGGCATATTTGCCGAGGATTTTACCCGCTAACGTGAAATCCTTGCGGTAAATGGAACGCAAAAGCTCCGCACGGAGCACCGGCATATTCTTAGGGTCGTTCGTGCCGAGGAAGAAGTGACATTTATCCGCACAAGCACCGCAGCGAACGCAGGTATCCATAAATACTTTTAAAGAACGGTGTTTTTCAAGGCGCTCTTTCAAACCATCATACAAAATTTCTTCCCAATTTTCAGGAAGATTCCAGTCCTCATCCTCAGGAGCCCAAGTATGGGCATTGACAAAGCCCATTTTTTCCATTGTTTCAGCTTTAGCCGGGTAAGGATAACGACCGGGGATAAATTCAGCTTTAATGTCCATCCAGCCTTTGTCGGGAAAGCTAGTAGGCGTTTGAGCCAAAAGCTGATCAGAGGTAGGCATTTTTGCCATATTCTATCTCCTTAAGCTGGTGCTTTTTCGTTTTGCCCGTCAACTTCGGGTTCGTCTGCTTTTTCTTCAAGAGGCTTATCAACCGGAAGTCCAGCTTCAACCATAAGTTCACGGAAATCATCTTCATAAGCCGCATAAGTATGGAATTTCTTAGGAGGATTCCATGGGTTTATGTGGCGCACTTCACGAGTATTACATTTGAGATTACGTGTCGGGGAGAAGAAAATACCGCCCATATGCATAAGTTTTGAGAATGGGAAGTAAATCAAAAGCACGCTTACAAAAGTAACGTGGATAAAAAAGATCGGTCCGATTTGCGCCAGTTGTTCCATGCTTGGGAAATTGAATGTGGCAAGTCCCATAAGCACGACTTTCACCATCGCGATATCGACCTTGTCGATATAACGCATGCAGATACCGGAACAAACAACCGCAAGCAGAAGGAAAAGCGCAAAATAGTCAGCGGGCAGAGAAAGATAACGAAGTCTTTCATTGCACAAACGACGAAGCAACAAAAATCCCAAACCTGCAAGAATCAATGCGTTTGAAATGAAAAAGCGAGGCGTTCCGACCTGGAAAAGCCCGTCCAGAAATTCCACGGCATTAATGCAGAACGGAACCGGCTCAAGGATAAAGCGCGCATGACGAATGATAATGACAAGCATACTGTAATGGAAAAGCAAAGCAAAAAGCCATAACCATTTGGAAGAATAATACGTGATACGCGGTGTGCCGTTATCATCGGTACGAACAGCCCTTGTATTCCTGAAAAGGGATCTAAAGGCAAAGATTTCCAAAGCCATGCGTCCGATAAGCCCCATTGTTGACGTCGGGGTATCAAGACGGGCAGGCTTAATCCAGTCAAGAGATTTTTCTTGTCCGCCGGTAGTTGGAATCGCAAAAGGCACGGGTGATTTAGCCCAATACACCAATCGCATGATAAAGCCAATGATAAAAACAATAAGTGCGAGCATCGGCAAAACAACACCAAGCACATATTTCAATCCTATCAAAGCTCCACCCCAAGCAATGGCAAGAATGATTAAAATTGCTGCTAATGCAATAGCCATTCCATTACTCCTCAGAGTTGTTGTGGTTAGTTGACATTTTTTCCTCCCGCAGTTTGGCCCAGCGAACAACCTGAGATTGACTGCGATGTATTTCCTCAACCCGCAAATTGTACACCCTTTCCCTATCCTCGGCATATAAATCCAAAGACACCAGCAAAAGACCGTCAATACGGGCCGCCACCATGAAAAATTCCTCAAAAATTTCCTGTAAAACTTTCGAGTCTTTATTTTCTTTGACGAGTACGTCAAATACTTCTTCTTTAAACAGGGTTTTAAGCTGCGCCATAGGACCCACGGCCCTTGACGCGGGCATTTCCTGAATGGCACGAAGTTTAATGAGTTCATTGAGAGCATTATGCACGCCGGCAAGTTCGATATCCTCACCGATCGCCGCATCATATAACGTATTCAGACTGGTTTGCGTGATAATTCCGATGGGATTTTTAAACCTGTCCGTGCTGGTGCGCACAAAGCCCGTGCTGCCCAAAGGATAGGCGGCATAATATTTGTCAACCCATTTTTGCAGGAGAACAGCTTTATTTTGTTTCACTCTCTCGTAAAAAAGCATACCGGCTTCACCTCAATATCCCGAAAACGCAATATTTTTCCAAAAAGAACGTTTGTTCATTTCCATATTAAATGCTAATAAAAACCAAAAGGGCGCGCTATTGCCACTATCACTCGGTGACACTACCTTAAAAAAAGTTTAACCACAAGATATTTTTATTAAAAAAAGTTAAATTTTTTTTACTGATTTTACTAAACTATTTAATTTTGCTGCCGAAATTAAGTCTATACATAAACCCTGCTCCCACGAGCAAAAAAAACAAAAGGATGTAGCTATGAAACTTTCAACAAAACTGCTTTTGGCATTTGGCGCGACCATTGTCTTAATCGCAGCAATTTCCTGCCTCTCTTGGTACGCTACCGCAAAGTATGACAGACAGAAAGAAGTTCTTCTTCTTGCCGAAACCATCATTACCGATGTTATGAAAACAGAAAGTCATGTTGCGAAAGCCATTATCGATTACGACCCGGAACCCATTGCGGAAGCGTATAAAGTTCTTGAAGACGGAAAACAAAGTGCCGGTAAATTGTTAGGTATTGTCACAAGCCAGGAAAACAAAGACCACCTTAACAATATTTTCGACAATATCGGCAATTACGCACCGATACTCAATCAAATCGAAACCCTCTTCAAAGATTTTAATGCAACGTATGAAGAAGTGAGAAAATTAGGCAACAAAGTGCAAAACACATTGGATGAAATCGCCGTTGAAACGCAAAGAAAATACGAACTGACAGGCGATGCGGAAGAATATAAGATCGCAAGCGACATCGCTCTTATCGCCGCAAACATCCGCTATTCCCTCATGGCATTTTTATTCGTTGAAGACGATGAGACCTATAAAAACGCAAATACCTTAATCGATAACGCCAACAAGCTTTTCAACCAGGACAACGTTAAAAACAATCCTATTTTTGCGGAAACCATTTCGGATATCAAAACATATCTCGACCAAGTGAAACCTCTTCTTGAAACCGGCGCGAAAATCCAAGATTTGAGGGAACAATCCAATAAAGGCGTGCAGTACGCGCTGCAGGAATCCACCGCTGTCGCCAACCTTTCCACAAAATTATTCAACGATGTCAGCGCAACGGTGAGAACGCAGCTTGTTATCGCAAGCATTGTCGCCATATTGCTCGGCATACTCTTAACAATTCTCATCAGCAGAAACATCATGAAACAGCTCGGCACGGATCCGGGAGAACTTTCCGTTCTGGCTGAACGCGTAACCAAAGGCGATTATGACATCAACGACGGAAAAGAACATATCGGCGTACACCGCAACATCATCATGATGGTTGAAAAACTGAAGGAAACATTGCAGTTCTCTCAAAACGTGCTTTCCTCCATGCCTATTCCTGTCGCCGTGTTCGGTTCCAACAACAAACTCAAATACGCCAACAGGGAAATGATGGGCTTGCTTGAAATCACGAAGAAAATGGAAGACTGCATAGGCGAAACTTCCGGAACGTTCATGTACCGTCAGGAAAACTTCAACACCGCGACCTGCAAAGCCATCGCAAGCAAACAAACCGGCAGATTGACCCTTGAATACGAAACCCATAAGGGCAACCATATCAACGTTGCAACCATTGCCCAGCCTCTTATTGACGCTCACGGCGATGTTACCGACGTTATCAGCATATGGCAGGACATTACGGAAACCGTGCGTCAAAACAAAATTATTGCGGATTCCCACCAAAACATGCAAAATATCGCCGTTGAACTGGAACAGGTCGCAACCATCGCTTCTTCCGCTTCCGAACAGCTTTCCGCCCAAATCGAACTTTCCGAAAACGGGGCGCAGGACCAGGCGGACCGCGTAGCCACGACAGCGACCGCTCTTGAAGAAATGAACGCGACCGTTCTTGAAATCGCAAGAAACGCCGGCACGACTTCCGACAGCGCTTCAAACGTGCGTTCCGAAGCTTCCGCAGGCTCCGAATCCATGCAGGAATGCGTAAAAGCAATGCATGAAGTAAAAGAGGAATCCCTGAAGCTGCAAACGGAAATGGGCGTGCTTTCCGAACACGCGCAGGCGATTAACGAAATCATGAACGTGATTTCCGATATTGCCGACCAAACAAACCTCCTTGCTTTGAACGCCGCTATCGAAGCCGCGAGGGCAGGGGAAGCGGGACGCGGATTTGCCGTTGTTGCAGACGAAGTCAGAAACCTTGCCGAAAAAACCATGACAAGCACGACCGATGTGGGCAATGCGATCTCCGCAATTCAAAAATCAACCGCCGACAATACCCGTCTTGTGGTCGACGCCGTGGAAAAGATTGAAAGAGTTACTGAAATGGTAAGCGGAGCGGGCGAAGCGCTGCTCGGCATCGTCCAGCTTGCGGACACCACAGCCGACCAAGTCCGCGCCATTGCGACCGCTTCCGAAGAACAGTCAGCAACCAGCGAGGAAATCACTCAATCTGTCGACAGTATCAACAATATCGCTAAAGAAAACGCGAATAACATGCAGGAAGCCCGCAAAGCCGTTGACGAAGTGGTCAACCAAACCCATGTTCTCAGCCAGCTGATCGAACAGCTGCAGGCTCAGAACAAAGCTGAATAATAAATAAACAGGAATAAGGGTTTTCATAAGCCAAAAACCCTTATTCCCCCATAAGACAACCATAAAACCAATAGTACTTAAGCCGCTCAATGAAGCTGAAAGTATGATAAAAAAACATAGCGAACATCAAAAAAGAAAGGCTTTCCGAACAAGAAAGCCTTTCAAAAAAAACTTCAGACAACAGGAAAAACATAGTATCAGCAGTATGTTCAATAAAACAATATCCCACTTCATGTGCCGGATTTCCATTCTTTCCGTATAGACAAATTCACGTTCTCCACACTTCTTCCTCTCTTCTCTTTTTTCCTCCGCACCCATATTGAAAATTTTATTTTGCGAAAATCAACTACACAAACAAATAAAAATCACATATACTAAAGAAAATGCTCTTAGGAGCATAAAATACATTCTTTTGCTCAAGGGGCAAATAAAAGAGGTAGCAAATGAAATTAACTACGAAACTCCTTTTAGCATTCAGCACGACTATCCTGCTTATCATGCTTATCACGGTCCTTTCATGGAAGGCGACAGCTACGTTCGACAGGCAAAAACGGGTTCTTGCCGACTCAGAAAACATTATCTCATCCATTTTAAAAGCGGATAAAGCGGCAGGAGCGGCTGTCGCGGCAAACAATGCCGAACTTTTCAACGAAGTGAAAACACACCTGCAAGCCGCGCTCGACAATTCCGAAGACCTGCTCAGCATTGTCAGACAGGAAATCACCAAGGAACATCTCCACAATATTCAAAAAACTTCAAAAGAATACGTGCCTCTTATTGACAACATTTTACACCTTTTCAAACAATTTTATGCCACGGATGCCGCCATTACGAAAATCGGCTACAAGCTCCAAGACGATTTGGCAAATATTGCGGAAAAAGAACAGCAACACTATGAACTCACCGGAAATGCGGAAAATTTGCTTTCCTGCAAACTTATCGGCGAAAGTTTCACCAATATCCGTCTTGCCGTCGCAAACTTTTTAATCTCCTATTCCGATGAAAACCTTGCTGTTGTAAAACAACGCGTAAAAGAAGCGCAAGAGAAAACGGCGCCTTTAAAAAAGAACCCGCTCTTCGCTCCCATTATCGGCAGCATGGACTCCTACATTGAAACGGCAACTCCTTTGTTTGAAATAAACAAGGAACTCAACGCGTCCCTTGCGAAAGGCATGGAACTTAGCGCTTACAACTTATCCGAAGGTTCCGCCATTACCGATATCGCCCTTGCGGCATTCATAAGAGTTGAAGGTGAAATCAAAAGACAGCTTTTAATCGCCGCCGCATTTTCCGTATTACTCGGTGTCGCCTTAGCTGTTTTCCTCAGCAAAAATGTGATGAAACAACTGGGAGCAGACCCGAGCGACCTTTCCGTTCTGGCTGAACGCGTAACAAACGGCGATTACGACATCAACGACGGCAAAGCGCATATCGGCGTTTACAGCAATATTATCAACATGGTTGAAAAACTGAAGGAAACCCTGCAATTCTCTCAAAACGTGCTTTCCTCCATGCCTATTCCTGTCGCCGTGTTCGGTTCCAACAACAAACTCAAATACGCCAACAGGGAAATGATGGGCTTGCTTGAAATCACGAAGAAAATGGAAGACTGCATAGGCGAAACTTCCGGAACGTTCATGTACCGTCAGGAAAACTTCAACACCGCGACCTGCAAAGCCATCGCAACGAAAGAAGCTGGCAAGCTGGACCTTGAATATGAAACCCATAAGGGCAAACATATCAATGTCGCGACTATCGCCCAACCTCTTATTGACGCTCACGGCGATGTTACCGACGTTATCAGCGTATGGCAGGACATTACGGAAACGGTACGCCAAAACAAAGTTATTGCGGATTCCTACCAAAACATGCAAAACATCGCCGTTGAACTGGAACAGGTCGCAAGCATAACTTCCTCCGCTTCCGAACAGCTTTCCGCTCAAATCGAACTTTCCGAAAACGGGGCGCAGGACCAGGCGGACCGCGTAGCCACGACAGCGACCGCTCTTGAAGAAATGAACGCGACCGTTCTTGAAATCGCAAGAAACGCCGGCACGACTTCTGACAGCGCTTCAAACGTGCGTTCCGAAGCTTCCGCAGGTTCCGAATCCATGCAGGAATGCGTAAAAGCCATGCTTGACGTGAAAGAAGAATCCCTGAAACTGCAAACGGAAATGGGCGTGCTTTCCGAACACGCGCAGGCGATTAACGAAATCATGAACGTGATTTCCGATATTGCCGACCAAACAAACCTCCTTGCTTTGAACGCCGCTATCGAAGCCGCGAGGGCGGGGGAAGCGGGACGCGGATTTGCCGTTGTTGCAGACGAAGTCAGAAACCTTGCCGAAAAAACCATGACAAGCACGACCGATGTGGGCAATGCGATCTCCGCAATTCAAAAATCAACCGCCGACAATACCCGTCTTGTGGTCGACGCCGTGGAAAAGATTGAAAGAGTTACTGAAATGGTAAGCGGAGCGGGCGAAGCGCTGCTCGGTATCGTCCAGCTTGCGGACACCACTGCCGACCAAGTCCGCGCCATTGCGACCGCTTCCGAAGAACAGTCAGCAACCAGCGAGGAAATCACTCAATCTGTCGACAGTATCAACAATATTGCGAAAGAAACGACAAACAACATGCAGGAAGCCCGTAAGGCTGTGAATGAAATGGTCAACCAGACCCATATATTGAGCCAGCTTATCGAGCAATTGCAAAGTCAAAACAAATAGCCGACATCCCGCTAACCATAAAAGAGCTTTTTCAAAAAATGAAAAAGCTCTTTTTTTTTGCAAATTCCCCTATTCAATCCAACCATAATGCCGATAAGCAATATTGACAATTAACTTAAATTCATTATGGTAGCTAAAAATACCGTTCCGGCAATTTTTTAATTTTATATTGCCAATCTGTAACATATGCTCCGACAGGGCATTATTATAAAATAAGGATGTGCTTTATGAAACTTTCCAACAAACTAGTACTCTCTTTCAGTTGCCTGACAATCCTGATGATGATTCTTTCTGGTTTGTCATGGCTTGCAGTCAAAGACCTGACTAGGGAAAAAAACTTTTTAGGTCTCGCAGAAAACTATGTTTCCACTGTGTTGAAAGCCAAGTCAGAAGTTCTTACTGCCGTTGCGACCAACAACACCCAAATCATCAACAATGCGATTAAAGATTTCGTAGCCGGCACCACAGTAGTCGCCGAACTGAGCAAGCTTGCCACCATGGAGAAAACAAAAGCCATACTCAGCACCACAACGGAAGAAACAAACGCATTGCCCAAAATTCTTTCAAAAATCGGCAATCAATTCGATTACATCCGTAAAACTGACGACGCACTTACCGTCATCGGCGATGAGATATACAAAGAACTCACCGACCTTATGGAAAAATCACTGAACCAATACAATACCACCGGCAACGCCGACAGCTACATGCGCCTTTCCGAATTGGATTCGCTTATCATGCAGCTTCGCCAAGCACTCGCGAATTTCCAAATGAGCAAAAGCGAAGATTCATATAACCGCGTGCATGCATACCTCAACCAAATAAAAACGCTGAGCGATACCAATCATAACAACCCGATATACGGCAACTTGCTTGAAAATGCAAACCGTTACGCAGCCAGCACGCTGCCTCTTGTCGACGCGCATATCCAACTGCAAAAAACCATTACCGAAGGAACGGAACATTTTGCGAAATTAACAGAAATCGGCAGCGAACTTTCCGCCATCTCCCATGAAAAATTTGAAAAGACCAGAGCATCCGCCATCATGCAGATTTTCACAATCGGCATAACCGCTTTTGTCATCGCCGTTATTCTTAACATTTATATCAGCAGAAGCGTTCTCAAACAACTTGGCGCCGACCCTCAAGAGCTTTCCGACGTAGCAACCCGCGTGACAAACGGCGATTATGACATCAACGACGGAAAAGAACATATCGGCGTATACCGCAACATCATCATGATGATTGAAAAACTGAAGGAAACGCTGCAGTTCTCTCAAAGCGTGCTTTCCTCCATGCCTATTCCTATCGCCGTGTTCGGTTCCAATAACAAACTCAAATACGCCAACAGGGAAATGATGGGCTTGCTTGAAATCACGAAGAAAATGGAAGACTGCATAGGCGAAACTTCCGGAACGTTCATGTACCGTCAGGAAAACTTCAACACCGCGACCTGCAAAGCCATCGCAAGCAAACAAACCGGCAGATTGACCCTTGAATACGAAACCCATAAGGGCAAACATATCAACGTTGCAACCATTGCCCAGCCTCTTATTGACGCTCACGGCGATGTTACCGACGTTATCAGCGTATGGCAGGACATTACGGAAACCGTGCGTCAAAACAAAGTTATCGCGGATTCCCACCAAAACATGCAAAACATCGCAGCAGAACTGGAACAGGTCGCAACCATCGCTTCTTCCGCTTCCGAACAGCTTTCCGCCCAAATCGAACTTTCCGAAAACGGGGCGCAGGACCAGGCGGACCGCGTAGCCACGACAGCGACCGCTCTTGAAGAAATGAACGCGACCGTTCTTGAAATCGCAAGAAACGCCGGCACGACTTCCGACAGTGCGGCAAGCGTGCGTTCCGAAGCTTCCGCAGGCTCCGAATCCATGCAGGAATGTGTAAAAGCAATGCATGAAGTAAAAGAGGAATCCCTGAAGCTGCAAACGGAAATGGGTGTGCTTTCCGAACACGCGCAGGCGATTAACGAAATCATGAACGTGATTTCCGATATTGCCGACCAAACAAACCTCCTTGCTTTGAACGCCGCTATCGAAGCCGCGAGGGCGGGGGAAGCGGGACGCGGATTTGCCGTTGTTGCAGACGAAGTCAGAAACCTTGCCGAAAAAACCATGACAAGCACGACCGATGTGGGCAATGCGATCTCCGCAATTCAAAAATCAACCGCCGACAATACCCGTCTTGTGGTCGATGCCGTGGAAAAGATTGAAAGAGTTACTGAAATGGTAAGCGGAGCGGGCGAAGCGCTGCTCGGTATCGTCCAGCTTGCGGACACCACAGCCGACCAAGTCCGCGCCATTGCGACCGCTTCCGAAGAACAGTCAGCAACCAGCGAGGAAATCACTCAATCTGTCGACAGTATCAACAATATTGCGAAAGAAACGACAAACAACATGCAGGAAGCCCGCAAAGCCGTTGACGAAGTGGTCAACCAAACCCATGTTCTCAGCCAGCTGATTGAACAATTGCAGGCTCAAAATAAATAATTGCAAAGTTATTTATAATAATGAAAGGCTTTTTCGCAGGAAAAAGCCTTTTTTCTTTTCACAGCATACGGATGATGCAAACATCCCTTTTCAAAAACATAGGGTCGCCCCCTTGAAACCTATTGACAATTCATACAATTTTGATAGAGCCTAAAAAAAAGGAAACAGCGGTATGTCACTTTCAAAACAGAACAAAAACATTCTTTTCATTTTATTTTGCCTGCTTCTTCTTTACATCGCATGGGGCACGTCTTTCTTTTTCACCAAACTGGGGCTTGCTTATGTTCCGGGAGTCCTGCTTGGGGGCGTTCGCGCCACAATTTCCGGCATACTGCTTTTTTTATTGGGTATTTTTACTCAAGGATATTATACGATAACTTTAAACGATTTTAAATATGCAACAATTTTAGCTGTTTTTCAGGTCTTTTTCAGCTCAGCCCTTTTGGCGAAAGGGCAGGAAACCATCACATCAGGGCTTGCCGCCTTATTATGCGGCACCATTCCCCTGCTCATGGTACTTGGCGAATGGCTCCTGTGGGGCGGAAAACGCCCGAAACTCAAGCACTTTATCGGCTTAGGCGTCGGACTGACCGCAATTTTATCAATCAATATCAGCACCTTATTCAACGGACATATTTCTCCCGTCGGTTTGGCGCTCGCAGTCTGCGCTGTGCTCGCATGGGTCTTTTCCGGGCATTATTCAAAAATCTGCTGCCAAAGCAACAGCCTGTACATTTTTCAATCAACCGGCTTAATCCTGTTCATCGGCGGGCTGGAAAGCCTCGGTTTCGGTTTTCTCATCGGTGAACGCTGGGATTTGAGCCTCTTTGACTTCAACGGCTTCCTCATTCTCTCTTTTCTCGTCCTTATGACCTCGATAGTAGGCTATACCACCTATTTATGGCTGTTATACCATGTGCGCCCCGCTGTCGCCCTTTCCTATGAATATGTGAACCCTGTCATCGCCCTTGTCCTCGGCGCGGCGTATCTTGGCGAAGAATTGACCTTTTACCACGTCATAGCCTGTATCGCCCTGCTCGGTTCCGTCTTCCTCGTCAGCTCCTACGGCAAGGAATAATTCCGCCCATTTGCAAATTCCGAAAGAATGTTCCGTCTGTCCCGTTCCCGGCTTTCAAACAGCCTGCATCTCCGCAATGCTTCTGCCATTTTGTTTGAGCATCCGCATTCGCATTTTGCTTGACAGTTCATATAAAAACAGACAAGACCCAAAAAAACGGCAAAAAAAATCATGTTCAAACAAATCGTATCCGTTTGCAGGAACAAAAAAAGGACTTATGAATATCATAAGTCCTTGAAATTTATGGCGCGCCTGGAGCGATTCGAACGCCCGACCTACAGGTTCGTAGCCTGTTGCTCTATCCAGCTGAGCCACAAGCGCACTTGAGAAATTTCTTATATACACTTGGCAAACGCTTGTCAAGTTTTTTTATTAAATTTTAATTTTTTCTGTTTTCAAAAATAAAAAGCGCAGACAATAACCGACCGCATGCGCAACAAAATTTGCACATCCGCAAAACCGCAGCTTTTTTGCAGGCTCCGCTATCGGCTTTATCATACAAAAATAACATAAAAAAATTCCTCATAAAAATTTCATTCCGCAAGAATAAAAAATACAATATTTTCCCTTACTTATCCCTATATATATATATATAGGAAAAATCTGCGAAAACCGATGCATACATTGCTTGACATTGTGTCCAATACTGAATATTTTCAAGAAAAAAGTTTCTAACCAACAGATTTAACTATCCATGAAAACATCGGAACTATCTTCTCTCGGCTCTCAGTTTCTCCATGCCATATTTGTTGGCAAAGACTATGAACTCGCCCTTTCGCTTTGTGATTTCCCATTAACTGTCATATTGCAGGATACAGCCTATCAAATAACCGATTCCGATAAATTCAACGAGATTTTTTCAGGTTTAAATCAAAAACAACCGGAGCAGCCTGAACTTGTTTCCGAACAGTTCCTTTTTAAAAGCACCGCCATGTCCGCGCTTTTCATTGAAGCGGATTTTCCCCGTGCCAGCCTTTCCGTCACAGTTCATTTTGTCATCGGCGGCAATAAAATACGCTCCGTGCATTTTCTCGCCAAAGCCTTGGAAAACGCTTCAAAAGTGAAATTTCTTTTCTCAGGCGAAGAAGCGGACGGCGGCGAAGCGCATTCTTCCGATTTTCCTCCCTATTCCGATAACGGCTTTCAAGAGCAAGGCAGCGCTTCCGATGCCGAAACCTGCAGCGAATGCCCTTTTGAATGCACCGACAATTCAAACAACCATGAACTTATCAATAAAGTAAAAAATCTCCGCCTCCGTTCCCTGAACTTTCTTTTGAAACACAACGACCTTTCAAAAATTCAAAAAAGCATTCCTTACTCTCTTAACCAAATTCCGCTCAAACTCCTGAAACTCAAAACAGCTTTGGAGCACAGCGGCATTTTTTACTGGGAATACGACCCTGTCAAAGACGAAGGCAATATTGATTTCTTCAACAACAAGGAAGAAATCCGTTATACGCACTTTACGGAAATGCTCTGCCGTTTTTTCAATGTCACCCTCCGTTCGCAGCAAAAACTGCTTGATTTGCACAAAGCCCTTTTAAATGGCGAAACGGAAATTTCCGCCGACATACAAGTTTATAACAAGGAAGGCAAAGAGGAATGGCAAAAAATCCGTTACAGCGCCATACAAGCCGATAATTCCCTGCTCGCTATCGGAACATGCGAAAACATCAACGAAATTAAGGAATTGAAAAAACTTTTTTCCGCCGCCACGGAACAGACGGGACTTTACATTTGGAATTACGACTTCGCAGCAAAAACATTGACGCTTGAAAACCACCCGAAATCAAACTTTTTTCAAACCACGTCCTTTGTCAATGTTCCGGAAAGCCTTTTTAAGGCAAGACTTATCCACCCCGGCGACAGAGAAAAATGCAAAAATATCTTCAGAAAAATCGAAACGGGCGATGCCGTGATCAGGGAAGATTTGCGGATAAAAGATCCTGTCACGGACGAATATGTTTGGCACCAAATTTCATTTTCCATAAAAACGGACAAGAAAGGCAACCCCTCTTCCGCCATCGGCACGATTTACAATATCCAAGAGCAAAAAAATCTTGAAGAAGCCTATAAACAGGAATTTAAACTTTTTGACACAAAAAACGAAGCAACCATTTTAAACTGCATATACAGCTTTAATGAGAAAAAAGTTATCCGCATGGTGTCATCAATAGAATCCCTTAACCATGAAAACCTAAGTTTGCAGGAATTGATAAACAATATCGCCGCTCTTTGCCCTGACGAAGATAAAAAACAACTTATTCTGAAAAGTGCCGACAGCAAAAACCTCCTGAAATTTTACGGCGAACAAAAAGCCGAAGATGCAATCATTTTTCCTTTCAAAATAAGCGGCATCGACAGCATTTGGACCGCTCTCAAAATCACTTTGCTGAAAAATCCGTCAACACAGGAAAATTTTGCAAAAATCACGATGGAAGACATCACAATCAGCCACATTAAAAAGGCTTACAGCAACAAACTTTCCAATCACAGATACGATTTCATTTTGCGTATCAACTACGCAACGGGCAATTACGTATATTCTTTCGGCAGCGAAGTTCAAAAAAACCTTCAAAACATCGCCCTTTCCGGCAATTACTTTTATGATTATCTGATATTCGCCAATTCAATGGTGGTCAAAGAGGAACGCCCGACTTACATAGAAACCGTAAAACCTCAAAACATTTTGGAGCGCCTCAGGCTTGAGGGGGAATTCAGCTTCATTTACCGCACTGCCGCCAACGGCGGCGAAATCCGCTACAATCGGGCTCACTTTTTCATGCTTGATGAAAATTCCCATACCTTTTGCGAAAGAAGCATCGATATCACGGACAATTTCAAAGTCGAACAGGAAAAAGACTCCATGCTCCACAAATCGCTGCAAATGGCAAATGACGCCATAAAAGCGAAAAGCCAGTTTCTGGCTTCCATGAGCCATGACATCAGAACTCCCATGAACGCAATCATCGGCATGGCGAATATCGCTCTTGAAGACATTGACAATAAGGAACAAATCAAGGAAAGTCTGGACGTCATCAAGTCAAGTTCCGAAAACCTGCTTGCGATTATCAATGATATTCTTGATGTCAACCGCATGGAAAGCGGAAAAGCGAACCTCAACAACGAACCCTTTGTTCTTTCAAAAGCCTGTAAGGAAATTGCAAATACCTTCAAAGGTATTGTCATGCAAAAAGAGCAGGAATTTAAATTTGAATTCAGTTCCATTAAAAACGACGCCATTATCGGCGATATAAGCAACTTTAAACGCATACTCACCAATCTGCTCGGCAATGCCGTAAAATTCACCCCGATGCACGGGTCCATCATTTTCAAAGTGTTCCAGGAAGCAACCAACAATCCCAAAACCGCCCATTTCAAAATCCAAATCCAAGATACGGGAATCGGTATTTCCAAAGAGCAAATGCCGAAAATTTTCGAAGCGTTCCAAAGGGAAGAAAACGACACAATCAAGCATATCGAAGGTTCCGGGCTCGGACTTGCCATCGTGAAAGCCTTGGTGGAAATGCAGGGCGGCACAATCAGCGCCGAAAGCGAAAAAGGCAAAGGCACAACATTCACCCTGCATTTGGAATATGCCATTGCGGAACAGCAGACAATACCGGAAGGACATGCGGCAATCAACTTCCATACTATCGATTTAAGCAAAAAAACAATCCTGCTTGTTGAAGACCACCCCATTAATAGCCTTGTCGCCACCAAATTCCTTGAAAAAATGGGAGCAACGGTCATTACCGCCGAAAACGGTGAAATCGCCGTGAATAAATTCCTGAAAAGCAAGAAAAATGAAATCGATTTTATTTTCATGGATGTTCAAATGCCTGTTTTAAACGGCTACCAAGCCACAAAAGCCATACGCCATTCAAATCACGCGCAGGCGAAAACAATTCCGATAATCGCCATGACGGCAAACGCTTTCCATGAAGACGTACAAAAGAGTTTGGATGCGGGCATGAACGCCCACATAGCAAAGCCTATCAGCATTGAAAATATCAGTAACACACTAAAAAAACTTGCAATCATAAAATAAACATAAAAGAAGTGACATTTGCTAGACAAAGTTTTTTTACTGTGCTAATGTTTTCTTGTGAATTTTATGGTATTTATTGCTATTTTTCATATAAATACCCCAAAAAAATTATAAGAGGAGTTTCCCGCTATGAAAACTTTAGACAAAATCGTATTGCCTGACGACCGTCGTTATACCGATGAACACATTTGGATCAAAAAAGACGGTGACAGCTATCTCTGCGGTATCAGCGACTTCGCTCAAGACCAATTAGGCGAAGTGGTTTACATTGAACTTCCTTCCGCAGGCGACACATTCGATGCCGGCGTTCCTTACGGTGAAGTTGAATCCATTAAAAGCGTAAACAAACTTTTCACCCCTGTAAAAGCCGAAGTTATCGCCGCAAATACCGCATTGGAAGACGCTCCTGCAACCTTGAACGAAGACTGCTACACAAAAGCTTGGATTGTCCGCTTAAAAGTTGAAAACGAAGCCGATATCGACGGTCTTTTAACCGCTGACGCATACCGCGCTTTCTTGAATAAATAAGCAAGCTTGCAAAAAAATACAGCCCTGTGCACGTCCTGTTTGCAAAAATCGGACACGCAGGGTTTTCTTTTTAACATGTCTGAAGCATGTTAGCATGATATTCATATTGCTGTATAATGTTAAGGTATGCTGAACATTATTATGAAAAGTTCTATAACGAGGCACGGGGAAGAACCGCTTTAGCAGTCAGCAAGTCTACGAGCTTTACGGACAGCGAAAGACCTATGGATGAAGACAGCAGAGATAAAAGTTTTCCCCTGCCTAAAAAATTCCTCATGGTATAATGAAAATACTCCCGTTTAAATTCATGGCTGTCAAACACGCTCCGCCCCAAAACATCCCCAAAAAGCTTTCCTCAAAAATTTTCAGTGTACCGAAAGAAATATTCCGGTGTCGCAAAACAGACAAGCCCCTCCCTATGAAAACAAGACGTTTGAAAAGAATATAGAAAAAAAAAACGGTTATAATTTTTCTCAGCAATCAGAAAAAATACGCTAAAGAAACGGTCCTCTTTCATCTCCCCATTCAAAATAAAAAACTCTGCCGCTCTCCGAAACAAGACCAAAAAAAGAGGCATACCCGTAAGGATATGCCTTGCTCGTATTTATGGAAGTCAATTATTTCCAAAATAACGGTTATTACCAGCTAAAATGGAAAACTTGTTCAATATCATGGCTTAAGCTATGGTGTACGCCGCAGGAAACAGCAACTTTTTCAAGCATCATTTTTTCTTTGTCAGAATATTCTTTATCCTTAGGCATTACGAAAGTAAGGGTGATTTTGGTAATGCGCTTAGGATTAACAGCAACTTCATAATCACATTCAGAATATGCTCCGTCAATATCAATTTCATGGTTATCTGCATACGTGCCAACCATTGAAAGGGAGCAGCAGCACAAAGACGCAACGCAAAGGTCGATAGGGTTCAGCAAATCACCCTTATTTTGATAACCGAGGAAAGCATCGGTGGTAATGGAAGCGCCGCTTACGGTATTTGTGCAGGTTACTTGCAAATCGCCAAGATATTCTGATTTAAAAAGTGCCATTTTAAATTCTCCTAAATAATGATATTTACTCTGTTTCAGCAAAGCAATGAAATCTTTCTAGCCGTGCGGAAAAATTTTGTCAAGCATTTTGTGACAAAAATAACAAAATTTTCAATTTTTTATGCCCAATCCCTTTATTAAATTTAGTTTTTTATTTTAGCATAGTTAGATGAAGATAATGCATGCTTTAGAAGGACTGATGCATGCATTATTCCAAAAAAAGCCAAAAAAATCTTAGGAAAAGAACTTGCTTTAATTTGTATTTGTGAATACTATCACGGAGCGGACAACGGATATGTCTGTGCCATAAAAATTCTGCAAACATTTAGTTTAGCAAATTTTATAATAATATGAAGAGGTTGTTATGAGTAAACGTATCACTGTCATCGGTGCGGGTCCCGGAGGATATACCGCTGCATTCGACGCTGCAAAAAAAGGTGCGAGCGTTACCCTTATCGAAGCGAAATGGCTTGGCGGCACATGCCTCAACTGCGGCTGCATTCCCACAAAAACTTTGAAGTCTTCTGCCGAAGCGTATGAAACCATTCACCAAGCTAAAGAATACGGCATCAATGTTGCCGGTGAAGCGACTGTCGACATGCCGGCAGTAATCGCCCGCAAAGAAAAGGTTTCTTCCGTTCTTCGCGGCGGTCTGGAAAAAACAGCCGCACAGCTTAAAGTCAACCTTATCATGGGAACCGCCAAAGTTATCAGCGCAAACCTTGTTGAAGTCACCAAAGCCGACGGCTCCGTTGAAAAAGTGGAAAGCGATGACATCATTATCGCAACCGGCTCTTCCCCGCTCAACCTTCCCAGCCTTCCTGTCGACCACAAATACATTCTTTCTTCCGATGATGCCCTCCTTCTCCAATATGTGCCTAAAAGCATTATCATTGTAGGCGGCGGCGTTATCGGTTCCGAACTTGCGATGGTCTTCAATACTTTTGGTTCAAAAGTAACCATCATCGAAGGCGCCGACAGAGTTCTTCCCGTTCCGAGCCTTGACGAAGAAATGAGCAAAATTCTTACCCGTGAAATGAAAAAAGCCGGTATCAAAACCGAAGTCAGACGTGTTGTTGAATCCGTTGAAATCGTTGACGGCAAAGTTAAAGCAAAAGTTGTGGACTCTCCTTTCTGTCCGCCGGCAACTCCGGGCGAACCGGCATTTGCGGAAGCTGACGTTGTTATTTCCGCTGTTGGCCGTTCTGCAAACAGCAAAGGTCTCGGACTTGAAGAAATCGGTATGGAACTCAACCGCGGCTATATCGTAGCAAACGAATACCTTGAAACCAGTATTCCTCATATCTGGGCTATTGGTGATATTTTGGGACCTGCCAAAATCATGCTTGCACACATGGCTGTTGCCGAAGGTTTGACAGTTGTTCAGAATATCCTCGGTGACAAGAAAGTTGCACAAGATTACAGCGTTGTTCCTTCCGCCGTATTTGTCACCCCTGAAATCGGCACTGTCGGTGCTTCCGAACTCCAACTCAAGAAACAAGGTCTTGTCGAAGGTACCGACTACAAAGTCGAAATCTTCCAATTCCGCGAACTTGGCAAAGCCCAAGCAATGGGTCAGCTTGCCGGCGCATTCAAACTTATTGTCGACTGCAAAACCAATAAAGTTCTCGGTGCCCACCTTGCAGGCGCCCACTCTTCCGATATTATCGCGGAAGTCACCATGGCAATGCAAATGGGCGCAACAGTTGCGGATATCGCCCACACCATTCACTCCCACCCAACCCTTGCGGAAGGCGTGTTTGAAGCCGCACACAGAATGTTATAATCGACACATTCCCATAAATGGAAAAGCCCTTGCTTTTGCAGGGGCTTTTTTTATTGTCCGCTTCAGCACAAAAAAATCCCCCGAAAAATTCGGGGGAAACTCTCTAAATCAATTTCATATCCTGCATGATCTTTTTCAGAACCGCCAGCGTCGCTTCCCGCATATCGCACAAAGGCAAACGAAATTCCGCGCTCATTTTGCCCATAAGGAAAAGGGCGGTTTTAACCGGAATGGGGTTTGTTTCAACAAACATAGCCCTGTTCAGCGGTTCCAGATAATAATGCAGGCGTTTTGCCTCGTTCGCGTTTCCTTTTTCCCATGCCTCGCAAAGTTCATGCACTTTTTTCGGCATGACGTTTGAAGTGACGGAAATTGTGCCTTTTCCGCCAAGAGCGAGCGTCGCAAGCACCGTGGAATCATCTCCGGATAAAAGAATAAAATTTTCATCTGTTTTTTCAAGCATATTTGAAATCTGCACCAAGTTTCCCGTAGCTTCCTTGACCCCTATCATATCCGGAATCTGATGATACATGCGCGCCATGGTTTCAGCCGTCACGTTGGAGCCTGTACGCCCCGGAACATTGTAAACCAAAAACGGAAAAGAAACTTCCCTGCTCACAGCCTGATAATGCAGGAATATTCCCTCTTGGGTGGGCTTGTTGTAATAAGGGCTGATCAAAAGGGCGGCGTCCGCTCCGGCGGATTTTGCAAACTGTGTCAGGCGAACAGCCTCGGCAGTATTATTCGAGCCGCAGCCTGCAATAACCGGAACACGCTTTTTCGCTTGTTCAATGCAAATCCTAATCGCTTTTTCATGTTCCTCATGGCTGAGCGTCGCCGATTCCCCGGTTGTCCCGCAGGGAACAAGCCCGTCAATGCCTTGCTCGATTTGCCATTCAATAAACTCACGATACGCTTCTTCGTCAATATGTCCGTTTTTGAACGGCAGAACCAAAGCGGAAATTGCACCTTTCAGCATAAAAACTCCTTATTTTTGCAAGACATTCCCGATATGGGGATAAAGCATGGCATAAACCTGTTCCGGTGTTCCAAAAACACCCGCGCCGGCGGCATTTTTATGCCCTCCGCCATTAAACCGCGTCAAAATTCCGCGGACATCGTCATCGCCTGTTGAACGCATGCTTATTTTAATAAAAGGGGAATCGTTTTTCATTTCTTCACGCATTAAAAGAGCGATACGCACAGTTCTGACTTTGCGCATCTGCTCGACAAACCCTTCCAAATCTTCTTTTGACACGCCGTATTCTGCATACATTTCCTGCGGAACCGCAATAAAAGCGAGCTGTTCATCAAAAGCGAACCGCACCATGCTGAAAAGCTTGCCCCAAAAATGCAGTTTCCGCACTGTCCATGTGTTATCCATCGCCTCCCTGATCGGAGAAAGAGCGAGCGGTGTTTCCACCAATCGCGCAAGGCATTGGATACATTCCGAACTTGTGTTGCCGAAAGTGAAATTGCCCGTATCGCAGCTTAAAGCGACATAAAGGGCTTTTGCCGCTTCTTCGAAAGTCTTTTCATTCTCGGCGTAAACAATTTGCGCAACCATCTGCCCTGTCGCCGCCATTGACGGATCTATCCAGTTGTATTCCGTCGCAATCCTCGTATCACCTAAATGGTGGTCGATACAGACGCTTTTTTTTCCTTCCAGATACGGCGGAAACTTTTCACCGAAACGCTGCGTTTCACCGGCATCAAGCATGACAACAAGCGGAGCGGAAAAAGGAATTTCCCGAAAATCCGTAACGTAAGCGCAAGGCACGGGCAAAAAGGAAAGCCAGTTCGGAAAATCGCTTTCATTATAAATGCAGACATTTTTCCGCAGGCTTTCCCGCAAAAACCATGCCAAACCGAGAGCGGAGCCGACAGCGTCCCCGTCAGGGTTCGCATGCATGGTCACAACAATATCCGTATGCCGCTTAAGAATTTCCAAAATATTTTTCGCATCCGCACAAATCTTCATGGTTTATCCCGCTATCAAATTCAATGCCTCATCACGGTATTTGAAAATATTTTCCACGTGATGCATCGCGTCATCCAGATTGCCGGACCTGAGCTTTTCCGTCAAAACACAAATTTCGGCATATAGCGGACCTGCGCCCAAATTTCCCGCCACGCCCTTGAGCGTATGGCAGGCTTCAAAGGAAGCTTTGCAATTTCCGCATTCAACACTTTGTTTCAAGGCATTAAAAGAGTCATCGGCAAGGAACATGGAAAAACAGGTGCAATACAATTCTTGATCATTAACGAAACGTTCCAAAGCCTCTTCAACATCACAGCCCCAATCACGTAACTTATTAATCATATCAATATCCTACTCTTTCAACAAATATGAAGTATTAACTCCTTGCTGCCTGGCCAGTTGGCAAGCGGTCTTCACATTTTCCATAGCAAGCTGGTATGAATTTTGTCCCTGAAGCATGATACAGCCGACATTTCCGATAATCTTATCGGAAAAATCTTTTTCATTATACGCATTCATGCCGTCGCACAATTCCTGCGCCCTTTGCAGAACAATATCCTCGCCCGGAACGGTCTGCAAAAGAACCGCAAAGGAATATTCTCCGATTTTCGCAATAAGATCATTGCTCCTGAACGATTGGCGCAAAATATTGGACATGGAAACAATAGAATAATTGGAAGAACGTTTCGGACAATTCGAACCGGAATATTTTTCCGACAAATTGATATAAAACAAAGCGCCAAGCCCGGAATTATACTGTTCAAAATAATTGGTTATAACCTTTGCGAAAAGTTCTTCGGAATGAAATCCTGTCATCGTGTCCCGTCTGGAGCGCATGCCTTCGATGTTCGCAACGGCATATTCTTCCCCGAGCTCTTCAAGATAACAAAAAGCCGTGATTTCGGAATTGTCGGGAGAAGCGACAATATCCAGATTCACCCGTATCCATTTGAAATCACCCAAATTCAAATAACGGCATTCAAAACAGAACTTCTTATTTTCCGTCAAAAGCAAATCATTGAAAGAATCCGCATTCATAACCTGCAAAAATTTCAATTTATCTTCGGGATGGATAAGCGTGTTTCCGACTTTGGCGAAAAACTCATCCACGGAATGGTCTTTTGTATAGCCGATATTCGCCAAGAAATTCGCAGAATTGCGCAAAACGATTTTTTTCGTCAGCTCAAATTCGATATAATTTAAATTTTTCCCGATGACGGAATCCCTAAATTCCATTTCGTGTTCGAAAATTTCTTTGCGTATGATCTTATGCGTCACATTTTCAAGGTAAACGACAGCCAGCTGAGGATCGCCGTCCATAGGAAGCAGTTTGTATTTAAGCTCATACCAGACACGGGCTGTTTCTTTGCGGATAAAAGAAACAAGAAGAGGCTTTTCCTGTCTCCTGCCCTCGAAAACAGCCTCGAAAAGGGCGAGCACTTCGTCTTTCTGCTCAAAAGGAAAAGCATAGTTTTCCACAAGCTCCGCATAATGGGAAACACGCTCGTCCATATTCAGAAGTCCGGCGCACACCTTATTTAAACGGAACTGCTTGTCCGATATGTTCACATCAATAACGGCTGATTTCGTATACTCGAAAACGGCGTTTATCCTTTCTTCCTGCAATCCGTAAAGCAGCTCCTTGTTCTTGTAATCGGTGATATTGCTGATATGCAGAACAAAAAGCTTGCTGTCATTGGTTTTTTGCAGATAACTGAACCGCGCGCAGTGCCAAAAAACATTGCCGGTATCCGGTGATTTTATACGGATGACACATTTTTGCCATGGATTGTTCTCGTCGATTTGCTGCAGTTCTTCCAAAACTTTTTGCCTGTCTTCAGGTATGATGAACTCCAAAGCATGGCATGACGCATTGGAAAATGCCTGTGTGCAAGGCAGAATTTCATTGTAAAAACATTTGTTGGCACGGATTAATTCCAAATTATCGCCTTTCAGCTCCATCAATGTCAGCGGACAGGCGAAAGAATTGAAAAGCCGGCTGAAACGGGAGTTCACATTCCATAAATCGTTGACAGGAATAATATCCTCGATGTTATAAGAAACAGCGGGAGCCGCAAACGTGACATTGCTCACGCGCTCTTCATATTCCTCAATGGGGAACGGCTTTGCGAAGAAATACCCCTGCCCGTTGTAACAGCCGACGCTGCGCAGGTATTCGACCTGCTCCAAGGTTTCGACCCCTTCGGCGATAACGGGCAGATTAAGCCATTTAGCCATATAAACGATAAAATGAATGATGTTTTTGGACTTCACATCCGCGTCGTTGAAGTTTTTTAGGAAACGCATATCGATTTTCAAAACATCGACAGGCACCTCGCTGAGCATATTCAAGGAAGAATAGCCGGTGCCGAAATCGTCCATCGAAATGGCGAAGCCGAGTTCGCGCAGTCTGTTGACGATATTGATAAGCTGTTCCGAATCCTGCGTATAGGAAGTTTCCGTAATCTCAAACTCGATGAGATGGTGATCAAGGTTGTTTCTCGCCATGACATCCACAATAAATTCGCAGAGATCGGGTTTATAAATATCGGCGCGGGAAAGGTTCACGCTCACGGGAACGATTGGCACGTTTTTATCGAGCAGACCGCGGAGCGTCTTGCACACTTCCTCGAAAATATACATGTCAAGTTCCGTGATGAAACCGTTTTTCTCAAAGATAGGAATGAACTTGATAGGCGGAATAAGCCCTTTTTCCGGGTGTTTCCAGCGCACAAGCGTTTCCGCCCCGATCACGCCGAACGTATTCAGATCGAACTTGGGCTGGATATAAATGACAAATTCCTTGTTCCGCAACGCCGTATTCATTTCGCCGGCGATTTCCTGCTCTTCCATGAGGGCTTTGTGCATTGCGTCGTTATAATACCCGATAAAGGTGTCATATTTGCCCACAATGCTTTTCAAAGCGAGCTTCGCCCTGTCGCACATGATGCTTACCGGAATGTTGATGTCATTGATGACAAAAACGCCAAAATTGATTTTGATTTTCAAACTGACGGGGAAATTATCCAAAAGCGACATGGCGAAGTTTGCAAAACGCAGTTCATTCACCTTGTCATGGGGCATGCAGACGCAATAACAGTCGGCATTGAGCCTCGCCCCGAAATAGTTCACATCTCCGGAAAAAGAACGGACAATATCGGCGAGATAAACCAGGAGCTCATCGCCCTTTTGCTCGCTGAAGAAATCATTGACGACCTTAAACCTTTCAATATCGAAATAAATCAGCGAATAGACCGTATCCGCGTCTTCGTGGATCTGCTCGGAAACTTTTTGATAAAACGTTTCCTTATTATATAATTTGGTCAGAAAATCCCGTTCCGCGGTATTTCTTAAAATAGCGTTCTCGCGCATTGCGATGGTATTGATGATACGCTGCAAAATAATGCTCGGAGAATAAGGCTTCGTCACAAAGTCCACAGCGCCCATTTCAAGAGCTTTCAGTTCGGAATCGTTTTCGTTTGCCTGGGAAGCAACGATTATGGGAATACTGGCAAAGGGGGAATTTTTGACTTTTTCCAAAAAAGTGAACCCGTCCATGACAGGCATGACAAGGTCAAGAAGAATGACTTGGATGGATTCCCTTTCCCTTTCAAGAACATTGAATGCTTCCAGCCCGTTTTCCGCCTGCAATACGGTATAGCGGCTATCCAATATCTTAGACAAAAGCATTCTGTTTATTTGCTGATCATCAACGACTAAAACTTTTTGTTTTTGTTGTTTCATACTTCTTTTTATTCTATATTCCCCTAACTTAATATTAATTACTTATCAAATAGCATTTTTTTTTCACTTTGAACAGTTAAAAACAGCAAAAAATTTTTATTTCTTTTATCCGATACTTTTTACTGTACAAAACGATAAAAAACGGATAATTTCAAGCTTGGAACAAAAAGGAGAATGGAATGGCAGAAACAAATACGGACGCTTCTTCTTATGCGTATTCAAGTGAAGCCGCCCTGCCTTTTTTCGAGGAATTCATTGTCATCACCAATCAGGAAGACACTTCTTTTTACGACTCCAACGCCCAATCCATCGATGTTCTGGATATAAAAATCTTTTCTTCCCCTGCCGACGCCCTCTATCATATCCTCACCAAAAAAGAAACGAAACTTTCCTACTCCGCTCTCATTTTATGCGATTATGACCTAGGCGATTTCAATGCCGCATTTTTGCTTTCCCTTTTACGTTTGCACCCCCTTGGCGCGCTTTTTCCCGTCGGAGTTGTCTTTTACCCCGGAAACACCGCCTTTGACAACGATTTCTTAAAAAAAGAACAAGCCAATCTCAGTACCCTCGGAGCGGCTTTTTTCCTTATTCATCCTTTCAGTCTCGGAAAACTTCTTGAAAAGGCGAATGATTCGCTTTTCCAGTACACGCAGGAACTGCAAAAATACCATGCCACACTGAACGCTCTTGAAAAAACGACCGAAGAAAAAAGACTCGCTTTTTCAAGCAACTGGAAAAAACGCGTGCACAGTTTCGAGAAAAGTTTCGTCCGCTTCTTCTATACCCCCGCCGAAGATGCCGATTATGAGGAAATATTCCTCGTCGGCAAACAAAAATACAAAGACAGGCTTTTCAACCAAGCCACCCATTGTTTTGAACGCTCAAGCAGCCAAAATTCCCCCCGCAAATCCGATTCCCTTGCCTATTTGTACGGGATACACAAGGAGCTGGGCAACCCTGAAACGGGCAGATATTATCTTGAACGCGCCATTCATGCCTATATCGAAACAGAAAACTGGGACAACGCCGCAAAAAGCGCAAAACTTTTCTCCCAAGACTTTCCGGAAGGGCAAAACCCTATTTTCACAGCACTGCAAAACAATTTCGCCCTCACGAATTACAATACCGTGAATAAGATAATCGAAAGCGCGAAAACCGTTTTCCCGGTCAATGAAATTGCGGAATTTTTACTGCAAATGAACGGTTCGAAAGTATTTCCCCCGAGCATAGCCGGTTATCTGGACTCGCAAAAGGAACTGCGGCAAATCATCTTCAAATCCAATATCAGGGACATTGTCCTTGACGGCGAAGCATACCGAAAACAGCAGGAACAGGAGAGAAAACTCAACTATCTGGAACAGCAGCACTTATCGCGTATCAACGGCACGGGAAACACACTGAAAACAGCTCCGCCTCCAAGCAAAAACCCTTTGCAGCCCCCTGCCCAAACTCCCGGCCGAAACACCACCCAGAAAGCCGCGGCGGCAGAAACTCCCCCCTCGCTCAAAGAAAAACTCGCCCAAACGCTGAAAGAAAACAATACGCAAGAAAAAAAACAGGCGGGACAAGCCAAAAACGAAGACGCGGAAACGCCGTCCGTCGAAAGCATGCCCACTATCATGCTCAAGGGCGGCAAAGGCTCTTTTTTGGAAGACATGCTCAATATGGCAAAATATACAAGAACACTCTATAAGAAGAAATAAACATGCTCAAAAGACCTGAACTCTTAATCCCAGCCGGCGGACCGGAACAATTGGAAACAGCCCTTCTTTACGGTGCCGACGCCGTATATTTAAGCGGCAACGAACTTTCCCTGCGTGCGAAATGCGACGGATTCAGCCTCGAAGAACTCAGACTCGGCGTGCAAAAAGCCCATGCCGTCAAAGCGAAAGTTTATTATTGCCTCAACGCCATGCCGTATGACAGACAGCTCGGCGATGTTGTCGGCATGCTCAAAGCCTTGCCGGAAACAGGCGTTGACGCGCTTATCATTGCGGACCCCGGCGTGCTTTGGCTTGCCAAAAAACATTGTCCGGACCTTGAAATCCACCTTTCCACCCAAGCCCATTCCGTCAACTCCGCCGCCGTGGAATTTTGGAAGGAAACCGGCGTGCAGCGGATAAATCTGGCACGCGAACTCGGCAAAGACGATATGACAAACATCATCAGACAATTTCCGGACATGGAATTTGAAATTTTCGTGCACGGCGCAATGTGCCTCGCCCTTTCCGGTCATTGCCTCATGTCCGCATGGATCAACAAAAGACCCGCCAATTTGGGGCAATGCACCCAGCCCTGCCGTTTTGAATACCGCGGCAAAAAGTTCAATGAAATTTCCCTTACCGTCGAAGAAAGACAGCGTCAGGGCGAAGACTGCTGGGACATCGAACAAGGCTCCGATTTCAGCGCCATTTTCGCTCCCTCCGATTTATGCCTTGTTCCGTTCATGGACGAACTTGTCACCATGCAGCCTGCTTCCTTGAAAATCGAAGGCAGAACAAAAAGCCCCTCCTATGTGGCGCAAGTCACGGACATTTACAGGACAGCCCTTGATCTTGCCTGCCAAAAACAAGGAATAGAACCCAAATTTCAACCGAAGCGGGATATCGGCAAAGAAGAATTCATGCTCGAACTTTTTAACAGCTCCGGCAAAAATCCGCGTCCTTTGTCCACCGGCTTCTTCCTTCCGGAACGCAAAGACAGAAAAGCGCCGGCAGACTATGTTCCCCGCCCCATTGTGGCAAGGCTCGGCAAAGAAATCAAACCTCTTTTTTATGAAGTCGATGTGCGCAGCACATGGAGCAATGAAAAAAACGCCTCCCTTCTCCTGCCCTGCATGGAAAGACCCCGCATAGACCGCTCCGGCTACACGCTTTATAACCACGCCCAAAAGCAGGTCGATACCCTGCATCCGGGACTCAAAGGATACATCCGCTTCAGCGAGGACCCCGAACTTCCCCCTCTGCCGGAAAACATTTTCATCCGCGCGTAGGAAAGTTTCACAAAAATAAATGCTCTCGCTCAAATGAACATATTTTAAATCTTACGCAAGTCTACTTGACAAAGCTTATTGAAATAATTATTTAAAAATCAAAATTATGCTGATTGGTTATGGCTATTCAGCCCTTAAGGATCATGCCTGAACTCTTTTTTTCATAAGAATTTCACTCTATATGCAATAAAAAATTCTTAACTCACGAAAAACAAACAGAATAACTAAAAAAATAACGGATCAAATATTATTGGTAAAAATAAGACAGCAAATTAATCATCCTCTCTTACTTTTATAATTAAACAAAAAAGTACCGTTTTTTTCATTCTTTCCCATACGGTTTGTGCAGCCTGCGGTTTCAGTTTCTTAAAAATTATTCCGGGGCTTTTCTTGACGAAGTGCCTCTTTACAGAGTAAATTAAAATGAATATCCGGCACCGATAATAACCTATAACAAAGGGGGGCTTATGTTATCAGTCCAGAATTATATGACGGATAGTGTCTACACTATTAAGCCTACGGACTCTTTGCACGACGTGAAACAACTCATGGAAGGCGCCCAAATCCGCCATGCACCTGTTGTCAATTCCGACGGACGTTTCTGCGGACTTGTCACGCACAGGGATTTGCTCAATCACACCATTTCGCAGTTGGCTGACATTGACGAACAAACCAAAACAGAAATCAACCAAGCCATTCTGGTCAAAGACATCATGCAAACGGATATTGTCTGCGCAGCGCCCGATCTTTCCATCGCTGAAGCGGGAAATTTACTCTTGAAATTAAAATACGGCTGCCTGCCCGTTGTCGTGGGCGATATTTTAGTGGGTATTCTCACCGAAGCCGATTTCATAAAAATAGCACTTTCCTTATTGCCGAAAGAGGAGGAAGAAAGCACCCATGCTTAAATCAAAACTAAGTACAATTATCGCCTTGATTTCCCTAACATTGATTGTACTTTTCGGATATGTCTTCCTGAAAGATTTACAAGGTCCGAGCATAAGCTTCAGTGTCGACAATAAAGAACTCGGTCAAAAAATCGGTCCGCGCAAAGAAATAAAAGTCATCGCCGCCGACACTTCCGGTATCAGAAAAATAAAGGTTTCCGTCAGACGGGGAGGCAAAACTTTAGAGCTTTATGAAAAAAACTATGCGGATTCGCCAAAATCCACAGAATACGCCTTTACGCTGGAAGACGCGAAACTTCCGGAGGGAGCGTTCACGCTCATCGTCACAACACATGACGCGTCTTTCGCCGGCTTCAACAAAGGCAACAGCACCACCCGCGAGCTTCCCCTCGTCATGGACAACAAACACCCCCGCATCGCGGTTGAAACAACGCCTCCCACAATACACAGGGGAGGAACGGCGCTGATTGTTTATACCGCCTCCGAAGAATTGACCCAAACGGGTATTTTCGTGAACGACATCTTTTTCCCCGCTTTCAAACAAAAAGAAAACACCTATGCCTGCCTTTTCGCCTTTCCCGAATTTTTGTCAAGTTCCGAATATTTTCCGCAGATCATAGCGGAAGACACGGCGGGCAACATCACCGAAAGCCGTTTAATCGTCAATGCCGTCAACAGGAATTATCCTACGGACAAGGTGAAAATCACCGAAACCTTTTTAACATTGAAAGAGGAAGAATTAAAAAAAATCGCACCCGGCAAAGAAACAACGCTTGAGCGTTACATAGAGGCAAACGGCAATATCAGAAAGCAGAACGACCAGCTTATTTCCGACGTTTGCACAAAAAACACAAGCCCTAAGCCGAAATGGGAAAATGATTTTAAAATTCTGCCCCGTTCCGCCGTGAAAGCCCAGTTCGGCGACAGAAGAACCTATTACCTCGGTGAAAAAGAAATTGATAAGCAGGTCCATTTGGGCTATGATTTCGCTTCTGTCGCAAAAGACAATGTTCCTGCCGGAAATCATGGAACCGTTGTTTTCGCCGGCTATAACGGCATTTACGGCAACCTCGTCATCCTTGAACACGGAATGGGACTTAATTCCATTTATTCCCACCTTACGGAACTGTTTGTCGCTGTCGGCGACACCGTTGAAAAAGGGCAAATCATCGGCACGACGGGCACAACGGGGCTTGCCGTCGGCGATCATGTGCACTTCGGAATATATTTGGGAGGAATCGCCGTTCAGCCTAAGGAATGGATCGACCCTAAATGGGTACGCAGCAACATAAGCACGCGCCTGAGCAAAGCGCGCTAAAAAACATGCCGCATAACAATATGTTATTGTAATGTACTGCAAATACACGACAAGGAGTATTTCATGGCTCATAAAGGACCGCACATTTCTATCTCCGCAGCTTCCGTGGTAAACCGCATTTTACGGATAAATCTCGATGAATTTGAAAGCTGGCCTACCGCCGTGCAGCAACTTGCAAGCCAAATCGCCGAAGAATTGTTCCTTGTCGCCTATAACCCTTTCATTTCAGCCCAAACCGTAAAGGCAAGCGTTGAAGAACGCTTTGAACGGGAATCCCATGCCCTCGCCCATGTTTACGCAACGGCGATAAGTGAAGGCATGACCATGTTTTGGAGCGCCCACGATGCGGAAGTGAGTTTCCGCCATGAACTTGTGGAACGCTTATATGAATTCATGCCGAAGGAATGCGTGATTACGCGCCCGGGAGCGCTTGTCGAAACAAGCACGGACGCAACCGACCTTCGCATGGAACTGCCTCTTTTAGTGGTCGAACCCGACAATATCGAACATATCATCCAATTGGTGCGGCTTGCCAATGAAATGAAATTCGCCCTCATTCCAAGAGGCGGCGGTTCCGGCATGACCGGCGGCACCGTGCCTGCCCGCAAGCGCAGCGTTATTGTCAACATGACACGCCTCACCAAAACGGAAGTCGATGTGCAAAATAAAACCATGCTCTGCGAAGCGGGAGTCATCACCCAGGACGCCATTGACAAAGCCGCCGAATACAAACTCCTCTTTACGGTTGACCCAGCCTCGAAAACAGCTTCTTCCATCGGCGGAAACATTGCGGAAAACTCCGGCGGTCCGTTTTGTTTCGAATACGGCACAACCCTTGACAACCTCCTCTCCTGGCGCATGGTCACCCCCACGGGCGAACTCATCCGCATTGAAAGGGTCTGCCACCCCCGCCACAAGATTTTGGAAACGGAAACCGCAACCTTTGAAGTCCGTGATGACGACACAGGCGGTCTTCGCAGCGTCGTTGAATTGAGAGGCGACGAAATACGCCTGCCCGGACTTGGCAAGGACGTTACCAACAAGGTGCTTGGCGGCTTGCCCGGCATGCAGAAAGAAGGCGTTGACGGATTGATTATCGACGCTGTTTTCACCCTGCATGACCAGCCTAAATATTCGCGTGTCCTCGCCCTTGAATTTTTCGGACGGAGCATGAAGCCTGCCGCGGAACTTATCAATAAAATCGTGGAACTAAGGAACAGAATACGCAACGAGGGCGACTACGTACGTGTTTCCGCCCTTGAGGAATTTAACGTCAAATACGTACAAGCCATTGAATATAAAAGAAAATCACCCAGGAACGAGGGCGATCCCATTTCCGTCATCATCGTGCAGGTCGACGGCAACGACGAAGTGCTTCTCGATGAAAGCGTGAAAGAAATCCTCGCCCTTGTCGGCGACAACAAATATATTTATGCGGCCCTTGCCAAAGACAAGAAAGAAAGCGAACTCTTTTGGGAGGACAGGCATAAACTGTCCGCAATCGCAAAACGTACCTCCGGATTTAAAATGAACGAGGACGTTGTTATTCCTATGCCTAAAATTCCTGATTTCGCCCATTTCTTGGAATTATTAAATCTTGAAATGGCGGGCAAAGCCTATCGCTATGCCTTGCAGGAAATAGGGCGCCTGCAGGGTTTCCCCATGCAGGATACGGAATTTAACAAAGAATTTTCCTATGCCTCCAAAATTGCGGGCGCAGAAAACATAGACATTGAAAACGGTGAAATTGAAATCAGCGACGACGAACTCACCATGCGGGCGACCCTTTTCATCGACTCCATGGGAGAAGCCTATCCGCGTCTTCGTGAAAAAATCCAAGCCATTTCCCAGTACATGCGGAAAAGCCGCATCATCATCGCAAGCCACATGCACGCGGGCGACGGCAACTGTCACGTGAATATCCCTGTCAACTCCAACGACCCGCACATGATGGAAAATGCGGAAGAAGCGGTTCTCAGGGTTATGGAAATGGCGAAAAAAATGGGCGGAGCCGTTTCCGGAGAGCACGGAATAGGCATTACAAAAATCAGCTTCCTGGAACGCAGTAAAATCAAGACACTGCGCGCGTTCAAAGAACGTGTCGACCCGAGGGAAATTTTAAATCCGGGAAAACTCGTCCAGCAGGAATTGCCCGTACGGCCTTTCACATTCTCTTTCAACCGTTTGATTGAAGATATCAAGGAAAGCGGACTTGCCGACAAGGAACGTTTCATCGAGCTGTTAAGCACGGTGCAAGCCTGCACACGCTGCGGAAAATGCAAGCAGGTATGCCCTATGGTTTACCCCGAACGCTCCTACCAGTATCACCCGCGCAATAAAAATATGATTTTGGGAGCCATTACCGAGGCCATTTATTACACGCAAGCCACAAAAGGCAGAATTGAAAACAGCCTGCTCGAAGAACTGCGTTTCATGGTGGAACACTGCACAGGCTGCGGGCGCTGCACCTCCGTGTGTCCCGTAAAAATCGAATCCGCAAAAGTCGCCCTCGCCATGCTCGCGTTTTTAAAAGAAGAAGGCATGGGCGGACACCCGATTAAAAGTTCCGTGCTCAACTGGCTTTCCGCCAATCCCCAATCCCGTATCCCGACCATGGCGAAAGCCGCAGCCGTCGGGCAGAAAGTGGGCAATACCGTGCTCGGTTTCGTGCCTAAAATGTGGCGGGACAGGTTTGAAAGCCCGCTCTTCTCAGGAAAGGGACCCAACCTTGGCCTGCACAGCATGTACAATGAACTGGGGCTTGAAAAAGGCGGATATTTTGTTCCGAAAGAACGCTATGAAGCATTGCGGCAAAGCCAAAACGGCATTGAAGCCGTCCTTTATTTTCCTGGCTGCGGCGGTTCGCTGTTTTACCGCAAAATCGGACTTGCCACCCTCAACCTGCTCACCCAAGCCAATATTCCCGTTATTGTGCCCGAACAGCACCTTTGCTGCGGCTATCCCCTCCTTTCTTCCGGAGCGGACGGCAATTACAGGGAAAATCTTGCCAAAAACCAAGAATACCTCAGCAACCTCATCCGTGCGGCGGAAGCGAGAGGACTGCATGTCCGTCATCTTGTCACCGCATGCGGTTCCTGCAGGGACTCTTTGCAGCGGTACGGGCTCACTGACGCGCAGGGCAATTTGCTCATACAAAAAGATTTCATCCAACTTATCAGCGAACAGGAACACAGCCTTTGTGTCGACGCCAAAAAAGACGTGCTGTACCATGCGTCCTGCCACCCTGAATGGTCCGGCATAAAAGCGGTCAAAGGGGGCGTCATGGCGGCCAGGGCCATTGAAAAAATAAGCGGTTCAAACCTGACATTAAGTCCGGGCTGCTGCGGAGAATCCGGCACCGGCGCGTATTCTTCCCCCGGTATTTACAATGCCCTGCGTGAAAGGAAGAAAAACCGCCTTATCAACCTGTTGCCGAACTATATGGAAGACGTGCCCATCATTGTGGGCTGTCCGTCCTGCAAAATCGGTATCAGCCGCACCCTTATCAAAATCAAGGAAGACGGCTACACGGAACTTGCCAAACACCCCGTCCTGCACAGCGCGGAATGGCTTTCCGAACTTCTTTTCGGCGAACAGTGGCTTCAGAACTTCAAAAAAGAAGCCGCAAAAATCGATAGTGATACCGGCTTCAGAATTATTGAAAAACAAAAATAAAAACCAAAAAAGTCCCGTTTACCGGACAATACCGGTGAACGGGCTTAATGCAGACAAGGCTTCTTATTTGCAGTCTCACGCTGTTTGCGGTTTCATCATCATTTACAATGAGTTTCAGCCCTTGACCGCCATTTTCCGCACGATAACGGCTAAACAAAAAAAATTGTCTATTGTTTCTTAGCGGACAGAACTGCCCTGCGGTAAATAAACATTAACGTCAAAGCGCAAAACAACGAATGCGGATGCCGCACGTTTTTTAAAGCCCCCTCCTGAAAACAGCAAACAGCAGGATTGAAATATTTAATCCGGATAAAAGCCGGATCGAGAAAAACAAAAAAACAACGGGGTGGTCCGTTTTCTTATCCGCTCCCGAAAAAACGTTTCCAACCCCTGCCAATTTCAACAAACTGCGTACTCGTGTACGGTGCGCCGCGTAAACAGATTTTCAGAAAAAACTGTCATAGAATTTTGAATAATAGAGCAGTTTTTCGTCCAAATTTTCTTTGCCCTCTTTTTGCGAAAAACTTTCTTCTTCGCTGAAAATGCTTACGCCCAAGCCGAACCGGTCATTGTTCCATTTCGCCCCTGCCGCCTGCAAAATGGTCGGGGCAATATCCATGGGATTTACCGGCTGCGTCAATTTGCTTTTCGGAATTTCCGGCATGGCTCTGCCCGCAAAAAGATTAAAAAGCGTGCCGCGGGCATTAACGGCGGAAAATTCCCCCATGGGCAAATGATCGCCAAAAATCAGAATATTCACATTGTCCGTTTCCAAAAACCGTTCCATTTTTTTCATGAAATCATACAAAAGCCTGTCAGCCTGAACCCAACTGTCGCGTATATCGCCGTATTTTTCCTTATCTTTCGGGCAATACCCCGGAAAATGCGTATCTATTGTCTGCAAAAAAAGCACAAACGGCTCTTCATTCTCTCTTAGTTCCAAATATTTTTCATAGAGTTCGTCATAAAGAAAAAAATCATACACGCCCCAAACAGAGCGATTGTTTTCATCAATTTTATTTGATTGGCTATAATAGTTTTTATCGTAAACAGTGAAATTTCCGCGCCTGAACAAAGAATCCGTGCCTGCAAATTCCGCGGTCGATCCCATGAACAGATAACAGGCGTAAGCGTTTTCCGCCATTATGTCGAAAACGCTTCGGGCATTGGGCAGAAAACTGTCTTCCCCATACGTATTCTTCTTTATTCCAAGCGGCAATTTTAACGGAACACCAAAAAACCATGCCGTCAGCGCCCCTATGGTATACGTTGTCGCATGGCAGCTTACCAAGGCTTCGTGATGCTGATACTTGGGATACAAACTCTGCAATTTCGGAATATAAGCCGTTTTTTCCTTTTCCGAAACACAAAGCTTCGTTCCGAACGACTCCATAAGGATAATGACCAGATTATTCTTTTTTTCAAAAACCACATCCGCACGTTTCGGAACCTGATAATTGTTTAAAATGAAATCATTTTCTTCCGAATAGCGGATACTTTTCATTTTCACCAAATCGTACAACGAAAACGTATTAAATGTGTCATAGCCCAAAAACAGGCCTGCGAGCAAAACACAAGCCCATAAAAAAGCGTCCGCCTTTGCTGACGTCCGGTTTACGGCTTTTCTTCCGCATAAACGGGAAAAAACAGCGCTCCCGTAAACGGCGGAAAACCAGCATACGCATAGGGCGGAACAAATGCACAGCCATTTTATTAAATCGATTATGACAATTTCATCAAAGCCTTTTATCGTACCCGCTTTTTCGATATGCCATAAAATCTGCGTGATATGTACTTTGCCAAAAGTACGGGTGAACCAACAGCAAAGGCCTGATAAAAAAATAACGGCTGTCCCTGAAAAAAATAACATCAATTTTGTGCTATGCTTTGCCATAAACGTATCGTTTCCGTGTCAGGACAAATCAATGAAACGGACATCCTGCGGGAATAGTTTTTTGCGTTCTGCCGAATTTCACATAAAAAAAATCAGAACAAAAAAATTATCCCACAATATAACGCTGCTGTCCCGCCGTGGAATTTTCATCAGGTTTTATTCCGCAGCTGTTTGATTTAACATAATTCAAAAAAAGGGTTCCGAGCATGATACGGGTTTTTCTGGGTATTCTGTTCCATTTGTAGCCTTTGAACAAATCCCGCACATAAAAGACTTCGCCTTGTTCAAGTTGTTTTGTTTCAGCCACAGCCTTTGATAAAAGCGTATCCAATTCTGACATGGTTCATTCTCCGTCAAAAATTCAATATTAATATCATTATTGATATTGATATTAAAAACAGCGTATCATCTTTGGCGGCAAAAAGCAAATGCCATACCCGACATTTTACGGCATGAAGCGGCTTTTTCTTCGCTAAAACCCTCATGCCTTGCGTTTAAACATTTTTTCAAGGTCCATACTGTCAAAATGGAGCACACTGGGACGCCCGTGAGGGCAATTATCCGGTTCATCGGTCGCAAGCCACTGCAAAACAAGTTTCACGGCGGAAGCCCTGTCTAAAGGCGTATTGGCTTTTATTGCCGTTTTGCAGGCATGGCGTATCCACACGCTGTCCAAATCATCCATTTTTTCAGCCAAAATTTCTTTGATGAAACCAAGGGCGGCACCCCTGTCACAGCGCAAGGGAATTGCCAATATCTGAACGACAAGCCCTTGCTCTTTCTCTTGTTCGGCAAATTCAAAACCCAGTTTTTGCAAAGTCTCTTTCACTTCGGCATAACGGCTTTCTTCACACTTTTGCAAAGGAAGCTCCAAAGGACAAAGCAAATTCTGAATTTGAACCCGCCCTTTTTTCATCTCATCGTATAAAATACGTTCATGGACAGCATGCTGGTCCAAAATCAGCAACCGCTTATCATCTTTCTTCAAAAGCAGATACGTTTCCGCAACCTGTCCCAAATATTCCAAACCGTAAGGCAAATCCTTCCGCTCCGCCCCGCTTTTTCCAACAAAACCATCTTGTGACAAAGGGGCTATTTTTTCCGCAGGTTCCGCAAGAGCGTGCCTGCCTGAAACAGTTAAATAGGGAGCCTGCGAAATCAATTCGTCAAAATTCACAGCAGAGGAATTATCCTGAAATCCGTAAGGATTTTGGGACGCGGAAACGGTTTCTCCATGCTTTTTCTCCTGCGGCTCCTTTGCCTCTGAAAAATCATGGGCGAAGAAAGGTTCCAAAGGTTCAGCCCGGCGGAGTTGCTCTTCCTGCTTATCGCAGCTGCCTATGAAATATTCTGTGACAATGCTTTCGTAGGAACTGTCGTTTCGCTGTTGTTCTTTCACAAAACCAAGACGGGTTTCCCTATCGGCATCGCCCCAAAAGCCCAAAGGTTTCGGTGTCGCCTGCTCTGCGTACAAATCGCCGAACCGTGCTTGCGTCTGCTCCGGCTTTTCTTCGTCCTGCAAATTTTTCACACTGAAATAATAAGGGCATTTCGCCAAAGCGCTTTCCACAGCCTTTGCCATAAGGGCGAACAAGGCTCTTTCGTCACGGAACCGCACCTCGCTTTTCGCCGGGTGCACATTGACATCGACTTCTTTAGGGTCAAGCTCCAAAAACAGCAGACATTGAGGATAATCACGGCTGATGATTTTACCGGCATACGCCTGACGGATGGCTTTGAGCATGAGTTTGTCATTCACAGATCTGCCGTTGACGTATAAGAGCACTCTGTCGGGACGGGACTGCAAAGACTTAGGATTGGAAATATAACCGAAAACCCGCATGCCATAAGCCGAATAATCGACCGGAATAAGGTTTTCGATAACCGAACCGGACCAAATTTTCGCAAGCCGTTCTTTTTTATCTTCAAACCTGAAAAATTCCTGCACGGTCCTTGAACCGGAAACAAGGCTGAAGCTTACACCGTCAGCCCCAAGCGCCAAGCGCACAAACAAATCAGTGACACGCTTGAGTTCCGTAGCCGGATTTTTAAGAAATTTAAGGCGTGCCGGAATATTGAAAAACAAATCGCGAACTTCAATAAGCGTGCCCTGCCTCAAGCTTGCGGGAGCGTTTTCCCCGATATCCCCGAAATTGACGCAAAGTTCGCCGGCGAGGCTGTCTTCCTGCGTTTTTGAAACAATCCGGAAACGGGAAACGGAAGCTATGCTTGGAAGAGCCTCTCCTCTGAAACCATAGGAAGAAATATTGGATAAATCGGCGGAAGTTTGCAGTTTGCTTGTCGCGTGACGGGTAACGGCAAGTTCCAATTCATCTTTTGGTATGCCGATACCGTTATCCTGAACGGAAATAAGACTTTGTCCGCCATCCTCGATGACGACGGAAATTTCCGTGGCATTCGCATCAAGGGCGTTTTCCACAAGTTCTTTCACCACGCTGGCGGGTCTTTCCACAACTTCGCCCGCAGCGATTTGATTGCGTAATTCGGTTGGCAAAAGGTGGATTTTGGCTCTTGTCATAATCTCACGTTCAGTTTTTCATTATTTTGGCATTCATGCGTCTTTCCAGCAGACGGAGAAGATAGGAAAGGCTCAGCGTCAAACACAAATACAAAAGTGCGACGGCAAGCCAAATTTCAAAGGCTTTGAAATTGATTGAAATAATTTCCTGCCCCCGGCGCGTCAGTTCGGCAACCCCGATGACGACAAGCAAGGAAGTATCTTTTAAAGAAATGATGAATTGGTTGCCGAGCGGCGGAATCATGCGTCTGAAAGCCTGCGGCCAGATGACATAAAGCATGGTTTGAAATTTGTTCAAGCCGGTTGAACGGGCGGCTTCTTCCTGCCCGTGGTGAATGGAAATAATCGCGCCGCGCACGATTTCCGCAATATACGCGCCGGCATTCACCCCGATGGCGATAACGCCCGCCGTCACAGGAGGAATACGGACCCCCAGCGCAAGAGGAAGCCCGAAATATAGGAACATGACCTGCACAATGAGAGGGGTTCCCCGTATTGTTTCAATATAAGCGGTGGCGACATATTTCAAAAACTTGTTCGTTCCGCAATTGATAAGCCCTGCGACAATGCCTAAAAAAAGCCCCAAAGCCAAACCTGCAACGGTAATTAAAATAGTATATTCCAATCCTCCGATCAAAAGAGGAAAAGAATCTATCATTACTTGTGGTTGAAATTCAAACGCCATAATCACCTTAAATGGATTAAACGAAAGAACCAAACCTGCGGAACAAACCGCAGGCTTGGAACTGCGAGTTATTATTTAGGTTCGGAACCAAACCATTTCATATAAAGAGTTTTATATGTGCCGTCTTCCACCATGCTGTCATAAGCGGCATTGATTTTTTCCACAAGTTCGCTGCCTTTGGGAAACGCGATACCGTAAGACTGCCCCTGGTAAAGAGGACCGACAACTTTCACCGTGCCGTTGGAAGCTTTTGCGAGGTCCTGCAAAATCGTTTCGTCAAAGAAAACCCCGTCAACGCCTTTGGCCATAAGTTCGAAAAGCAGACCGTCGTTATTCGGGAACAGTTTCACTTCCTTCGCTTTTGTGAAGGTTGTACGGAGATATTCGGCGGAAGACGTCGCTGTTTTGGTTGCGATAATTTTTCCTGCCAAATCGTCAAGGCTTTTCACTTTTTCAGCGTCTTCCGTACGGACGGCAATCATAAGTCCCGTATTGTAATACGGTTTTGTAAAATCAACAACGGCTTCACGCTCCGGAGTGATGGTGATGCCCGCAATGGCAGCATCGATATTTTTGGTTTGCAAAGCGGGAATAATTCCGTTGAAATCCATCGGCTGAAATTTATATTGAAGTTCCGCGCGCTTTGCAAGTTCCTGCCAAAGCTCAATATCGAACCCTGTGTAATTGCCGTTTTCGTCACGAAATTCAAAAGGTTTGAAATTGGTGTCATGGGCAACGATAAGTTCCACTGCGTTTGCAGAAAAACTTAAACCGAGAACAAGCGCAAAAGCGCTTAACATTTTTGTGATTTTTTTCATAGCGACTCCTTATTGCCAGTCAAAATATGTCTAAAAATTCTCTTATGTTACTGACGCAGTCAGTATACACAATCTCCCGATTAATGCAAAGGGAAAATTAATACGTCATTTCAACAAGATATACACAATATTCAAAAGAAAAAACATTCGGAAAAGAACCGAAAATTGAAAAATTTTAGTTATGAAATCAACAAATTAGAGCAAGTTCAATTTTTGCAGATACCTGTTCACAAGAAGATTCGCGGTGATTTGCAGAATTTTTTGTTTTCCGCCCTTGAGAAGCTGCTCCCTCAGCTCGGAGTCCTGCAAAACCTTTTGCATGCATTTGCAAAGCGAAGAAACATCGTCACGGGGATAAAGCAAGGCGCAGTCAAGGGAATCGGACAAAACGAATTTCGTATGCACGAAAAGGTCGGAAGCGATGACAGCTTTTTCATCATGCCAAGCCTTATGCAGCATGACATAATCGCCCTCGCCCGCCGTTGAAGCGCAAAGCACACAGTCCGCAAGCGGATAGAAAACATTGAAAAAGCTCTTGTCCGCGATCACCATACGGTCCGAAACCCCAAGCTCCCGCGCCAAAGCAAGGCTTGGAGCAATATCTTCCGTTTTTTCAAGGCAGGCGAAAAAATACGGCTTTTGCCCGGAATTTTCCTGCATGAGCTGTTTTACGGCTTGAAAGACAATTTCAATATCGGCGCGCTGTTCGCAATAGGAATGGAAAAAATACGTAAAAACCCGATCTTTTTTTTGAAACAAAGGAGTTTCCTGCGCGTTTGCAGAAAAAGAAAGATAAGGAAGCAACGCGACCGTATGCTGCATATTATATGTTTTGCCCAAAAAAGCGGACAGTTCCGGAGAAGAGCAGAAAAACACCTCGAACTTGTTTTGCGTCAAAGCATACAGATACGCATTTTCCTTATTCAAGCTGAAATTTTCTTCCCCCAGAAGCCTTTCATGCCATTCACCGATAATTTTTACGGCAGGAAACCGTCTTTTCAGCCATAAAGCCAAACGCAGCGCCTTATGGTCAAACACGTGAATATGGGTGATAAAATTCCCCGCAACATATTTTTTAAGGGAAAAATACTGCATGATGCCGTTTGTGGCAATTTCCTTAAAATTAAAAGAATTGGCGCTGGCGAAACCGGCATTGTGCGAATTTTCAAGACACGCGAAATAAAAACCGATATTCCTCATTTTCAACGAAACGAGCAAATTTTCCGATTGGCCATGTATAGAATCTTGTGTGCTGATAAATAAAATTGCCATAACATTTCCTCTGTCCTGCCTTATCATTAAAGACAAAGTTTTCCGTTGTGTCAATACCTGGAGAATAAAATTTAACGAATTTAAAACTTGAAAAAAACAAAAATCCGAGATAAAAAAAAGCAAATCGAACCATCGGAAAAACTATGCGGAACAACTTTTTACCTTATTTATTTTTTCTTTCCTTAACCCTTGTGCCAAATGTTCATGCGCAAACCAGCCGGTCCGCTTCCATGCCTGTCCCGTTTGAGCCTTTCGATACGGGCAATGCCGTCAGTGCGGAATTTTTGAAGCTCTATAAAGAGAACCCGAAAAACACAGCCATTCCCGCGGATATTCTCGCTATTTTGCAAAACCAAGAAAGTTTGGAACCGCCAACCATCATCCGCCAGGCCCCCACCTCGGCATTCGAGCGCACGATATTTTCTTCCGAAGCGCCCATAACGGGAAAAATCAACAGCCCTTACCAGCCCATTATCAATGAAATAGTCAAAGATCCGCAGCTGCTGCACAATATCCCCCTTGACGATCTGAACAAACTTATTTTGGAAAGCACGCAGCAATATGCGACCCCTGCAAAAATTCAAAACCTGCCGCAAGCCAATAATTTCAAATTGTTATCAGCCCCGCAAAAATCCGGACAGCCTTTTCAAAATATCAACGACCTGCAAAAACTGCGGATTGTGGCTGCAAAAAAAGAACTCAGCTCCCAAGAACAGGAAAGCAGGAGTCTTTCCCCAAAAAAGCGGACTGACAATTCAAGCTTTTCAAATCCTGCAAACGAAACCGCACAAAACAAACGGCAAATCAACCGGGAAGAATTGGAAGAAAAATCCCGGCAGGGCGATGAAAACGCGGCAATCCTCCTTGCGCGAAGCTATTTTTACGATACCGGTGAACAAAAAAACATCGACAAAGCCTTTAAGCTTTTAGAAGATTTGGCGGGCAAAAAAAATACAAGAGCCATGCTTGAACTCGGCAGAATGTATGAAGCCGGCTCTCCCCGCCAAAATGTCATGCGTTCCGCAAATTATTACAAACAGGCAGCCGAGCTTGGGAACATTGACGCAAAATACCATTTGGGTCTGCTCTATTACAAAGGCAGGTTCGGACAAGGCGACGAAGCCCTCAAATACGCCATTTACGCTTTTCGTGAAGCCGCGGCCAAAGACCACGCCCCCTCCATGTATGAACTTGCCACCATGTACGAAACAGGAACAGGCTTCAGCAAAGATATGGGACAAGCAGTACAGTTATACCGAAAATCCGCCCATTCAGGCTATGCCCCCGCCCAGCTGCAAGTGGGTTTGCTTTATGAAAACGGTATTCTCGTCCCTAAAAATGAAACCATTGCGGCGGCATGGTACACAAAAGCGGCGGAACAAGGTTTTCCCACAGCCCAATATCTTCTGGCGGGCATGTACAGGCAGGGTCTGGGCATTCCCAAGAATTTGGACCAAGCGCATATTTTATATGAAAGCGCGGCAAATACGGGGCTTGTGGACGCCCAGTACGATCTGGGAGTTTTTTATTTGCTGAAATCGAAATTTCAAAACTATAAAAAAGCGGAATACTGGCTGCAAAAGGCGGCTGAACAAAACGACACGCAAGCCCGTGAAATTTTAATTCAGCTGCAGCAAAAATTATCAACGCAAAACAAATAGGGAAACAATGCACTATCCTTTGATGAGCAAAGCCCTTGACGCAGGCTGAAGCGCAAAAACCGCTCCGGAGGTTCTGGACGCTCTTTTGTCTTTCCTGCCCAAACAGCATTCTTCATTGCTGCTTTCCGAGCACAGCCACAATGAGGACTCTTTTGTCGTGGCATTGCCGAACGAGGATAAAGCGCTTGTGCAAAGTATCGACATCATCGCTCCGCTCGGAAACAATCCCCGTTTGTTCGGGCAAAGCGCCGCCTGCAACGCGCTTTCCGATATTTACGCCATGGGCGGGCAAGCCTATACTGTCATGAACATCTTATCCTTTTCCTCCTGCGACACCCCCCTTGAAGTCATAGAAGAAATCATGCAGGGAGCTCTTGACAAAACCCTTGAAGCCGGCGCCGTTCCCTGCGGCGGGCATACCCTTGAAAGCAAGGAGCTCCGTTTCGGGCTTTCCGTCACGGGCATTGTCAATAAAAACCATTTCAGCCAAAATAAAAACCTGCATGCAGGTGATATTCTCATCCTCACAAAACCACTGGGAACAGGAGTATTGAGCACCGGCATACGGGGAAAATGGGACAATGCGGAAAACGCCGAAAAAGAGCTTTTTTCCCATACGACAAAATTGAATAACTCCGCTGCGGGCATCATCCAGGAATTTCAAATCGAAGCAAGCACGGATATTACGGGCTTCGGGCTCATCGGGCATAGTTTGGAAATGGCGAAAGCTTCCCGAAAAAGCATTGTTTTGCAGCAAGAAAAAATTCCTTTCATGCGGTATGTTTTGGATTACGCCCGAAACGGGCTGATACCCAAACGCTGTTACGACAATAAGCGCTACGCGGAACAATCCGTACAGATTGAAGAACGCGTTCCGGAGCTTATCGCCACGCTCTGCCACGACCCGCAAACCTCAGGAGGCATTTTGCTGGCGGTGCCGGAGGAAAAAGTATGTCGAATAAGCAGGGCTTTGCAGGACAACGGGGATAAAGCCTTTGAAATCGGCTATGTCACAGAGCTGCAAGACAAACATATCAAGATAACGGCGTAGCGAACCATGAATTTAAACATACAAAAATGCATTCCCCACCTAGCCCTCGTTATCGGCATGACAGCTTGGGCGAGTTCCTTCATCGGGCTGAAATTCGCTTTGACGGCGTATACGCCTTTCGAAGTCATTGCGGGACGCATGCTTATTTCAAGCCTTATCTGCCTGCCCTTTCTCAAACCTCTCATCACCCATATGACAAGGAAGAATTTCCCCGTCCTGTTGGGCGGTGTCCTTTGCGAACCCTGCCTTTATTTTCTTTTTGAAACTTCCGCCCTGCGGTATACGTCTTCCGCCCAAGCGGGCATGGTTCTCGCCATAATGCCCCTTTGCGTAGGCTTCTGCGCTTGGATATTCCTTAAGGAAAAACAAAGCGTCCACGCATGGGCAGGCTTCATTCTCGCCTTTTTAGGCGTTTTTTGGCTTTCTTTCAGCGGGGAAACAAGCCAGGCTGTTCCCAATCCTTTTTTAGGAAATATGCTTGAACTCGGAGCGGTTTTTTGCGGAGTGGGCTATACGCTCGCTTGCCGTAACCTTTCCGCCGCCATGAGTCCCTGGGTTTACACGGCAGCCATGAGCTTCGGAGGCGTTCTTTTTTATCTTCCCCTCACCTTTCTGCCTCTTGAATTCAGCCCTGTCACCCTTGATGTTTCCATTCCGGACTGGCTTCCCTTGTTTTCCATTTTTTATTTGGGCGTTGTTGTCAGCCTGCTTGGCTACGGCTTTTATAATTACGGCGTTTCCAAGCTTTCCGCAACGGAAGCCGCCGCCTATATCAACCTGATTCCTGTCATCACCCTTGTTATCGGCGTGCTTTTTTTGGAAGAACGCCTGACAACGACACAATATTTCGCCTCCCTCGCCATTTTGGGAGGCATGCTTCTTAGCCAATACAAAGCGAAAAAGGAACTTCCATGAGCGATTTCATAGCGGGCATGCCCGCTTCCCAAGATAAGACATTAGGCTCAAGCCTTGCGGAAAATTCCGCCAAAAATGCGCTTTTCGATTTTTACCGCATGAGCGCCTGCCTGAGCCATGAACTCGGCATTCTTCTGCCTCAATTCAAAATGCGTCTGGCAGTTGCTGAATCCTGCACAAGCGGATTGCTCGGAGCCGCTGTCACGCAAATAAGCGGCGCAAGCGCATGGTTTGAGGGCGGAGTTTTGACGTACAGCAACGAGCTTAAACATTCTCTTTTGGGCGTTGAAAAAAAAGTCCTCAAAACCTTCGGGGCTGTCAGCATTCCAACTGTCTGCCAAATGGCGGGCGGGGTCTGTTCCGCTGCCAAAAGCCATATCGGGCTGTCCGTTTCGGGCATTGCCGGTCCGAACGGCGGAAATGACGAAAAACCGGTAGGCACTGTCTTTATCGGGCTGTCCTTACCTAAGGACTTTTCCGTATTACGCAAAAAAATCAAAATCAAAAAAGGGCAGGCGCTTGAAAACGGCATGGAACAAAATTGGCTCAAATCCTGCCAGCTCATGAAGCATATTTATCTGCAAAACGAAAGCAAGCCCGTACTCTTAGGAGCGTTTGAAACTCGGGCGAGACATTTTCTTTTTGAAGGCAACAGGGAAAGCATACGCCAAAGTGCCGTGCTCATGGCGCTTTACTTCGCCTATGAAAACCTCATTGACTGACTAAAGCAGAGCCTTTTTTCTGCGAAAGTACGCTCATGAACACACCGCTTATTAGAGAAATCCAAACAAAAAACATTCTCAGCAAATCCAATCTGCCCGTATGCGAATATTCCGCCAATCCCTATACGGGCTGCACCCATGGCTGCCGCTATTGCTATGCCTCTTTCATGAAGCGCTTCACCGGTCACACCGAACCATGGGGAACGTTTTTAGATGTCAAAACATGGACTGAAATCAGCAATCCCCAAAAATATGCAGGCAAAGAATTGTTTATCGGTTCCGTTACCGACCCATACCTGCCGCAGGAAAAGCATTACAAGCGCACACGCGCCTTACTGGAACAGCTGAAAGGAAGCGGCATAAAAATCAGCATTGCGACAAAAAGCGATTTAATCCTGCGGGATTTGGATTTGCTCAAAACATTCCCCGAAGCCCGTATTTCATGGTCTGTCAACACATTGGACGAAAATTTTAAAAATGATATGGACAATGCGGTCAGTATTGAACGGCGGCTTGCGGCAATGGAAACGTTTCACCAGGCAGGCATCCGCACAACCTGCTTCATTTCTCCCATATTTCCCGAACTTACCGATATAAAAGCCATCATACGGCGCGCAAAAAAACACTGCAATCTGATTTGGCTGGAAAATCTCAATCTGCGGGGCGACTATAAAACAGTAATTATGAAATACATACAAAACAGCCACCCGGAACTGCTGCCCCTCTATCAGGAAATTTATGATAAAGGAAACCGTAATTATTGGGAACAGCTGAACATGAAATTAAAAAAATACGCCGCAAAAATCGGGCTTGATTATGCAACAAACAATGACAATATAAAACTCCCCTTTGAAGCACCGCCAGTGATTGTCAATTATTTTTACCATGAACAAATTAAAAAATCCGCAAAGAAAAGCGGCTGCACGGTATTTTCAGATTGATCAGTAAGTTGATCAGCAATAAGATTTTCTTCCGGCGCATGCCGTCACTGACAGCCCTGCCCGTTTTTACCGGCAGGACGGGCGCAGCCGAAAAAAACAATCCAACCGACACGCTGTACAAGTTCTGAAACATTTCAGCATGATATTCATACTATTATGTACTGTTAAACGCATGCGGAAAATCAGTATGAAAAGTTTTGCAGCAGAGAGCAACGGGGGGCAGGGGAAGAAGTTTCCCGCTTTAGCCGTCAGCAAACTTGTGAGCTTTACGGATAGCGACAGCAGAGATAAAAGTTTTTCCCCTGCATAAAAAACTCCTCATGTTAAAACATGCGGTAAAGACACAATTTTTTTTTCACGCGTCTGGCGCTTCATCATCATACAGCAACAAAACAGCAAAAGATAAAACAAAAAAGAGCAAAACCTGCCTGCGCTGATCGGACGGTATCCAACAGCGCAAAGCAGGAAATTGCCCTTTTATGCAATAATGTACCTTAGCTGTAAGGGTTACTTATAAAAAGGATAAACGGCTTTCGCGCGTTTACGGCAGTTTTCAACCCGTGAGCGGAGTTCCTTCTTATATTTTGCAAAATCTTCAATGGGACGGGCGGCAATGCCTGACTCCATAGCCGCTTTTGCCACGGCAACGGTTTCCCATTCCAAAATTCTCGGGTCCAAAGGTTTTGGAATGATATACTCCGTACCGAACTTAAATTCCTGCCCGCCGTAGGCTTTTTTCACTTCTTCCGGAATATGCTTTTCCTTGGCAAGCCCCGCAAGGGCGTAAGCGGCGGCAATTTTCATAGCTTCATTGATTTCTGTCGCCCCGACATCCAAAGCCCCTCTGAACAAGAAAGGAAAACCGGATACGTTATTGATTTGATTGGGGTAATCGCTCCTGCCCGTGCCGATAATGCAGTCCGGCACCGCCTTTTTCGCCTCGTCATAAGTGATTTCGGGATCGGGGTTTGCGCAGGCGAAAATCAAAGGCTGCGGATTCATGGTTTTGAGCATATCCCCGTCAATCACGCCCTTTTTGGAAAGTCCGAGAAAAACATCGGCACCTCGCATGGCTTCCGCCATAGTGCAGGGATTTTTTTGCGCATACCGTTTCTTATATTTATTTAAATCCGTTCTGCCTTGGTGAATAAGCCCTTTGGAATCGAACATAAAGATATTTTTACGTTTGACGCCGAGCGACACGTAAAAATTGGCGCAGGCGATGGCAGCCGCACCGGCTCCGGAAATAACGATTTTACAAGAGGATATTTTTCTTTTGGTCAGCTCGCAGGCGTTGATAAGCCCCGCTCCGGAAATAACCGCCGTACCGTGCTGGTCATCATGGAAAACGGGAATATTCATTTCTTTTTTCAAGCGTTCTTCAATATAAAAGCATTCGGGCGCTTTGATATCTTCCAGATTGATACCGCCGAATGTCGGCTCAAGGGCTTTGACGATCTGACAAATTTTTTTAGGGTCTTTTTCGGAAAGCTCGATATCGAACACATCAACATCGGCAAACATTTTAAATAAAAGCCCCTTGCCTTCCATCACGGGCTTGGAAGCTTTCGCTCCGATATTGCCAAGTCCGAGCACCGCCGTTCCGTTGGAAACAACGGCGACAAGGTTCGCCCTGCCTGTGTAGACATCGACTTTTTTCTCGTCTTCATGGATTTCCATGCAGGGAACGGCAACCCCGGGGGAATAGGCGACAGACAAATCTTTCTGCGTATCGCACAAAACAGTGGGAAGAACTTCAACTTTGCCCTTGCGGGGGAACTTATGGTAATCAAGAGCTTCTTTATCGGTATAGAGAGCCATACTCATTCCTTTCTTATAAAAAAAGTGGCAAAGCGTCCGCCTTGCCACAAAATTATTGCCGCATAAAACAATTATGCTTCAGTAATGGTAATAGCGTCTTGTTCGCAAACGCCCGTGCAGGATTCGCAGCCAAGGCATTCTTCAGGATTTTTAGCAACACTTTTACCATCAACAAGTTCATAAAGGCTTACAGGACAAATATCGATACATTCGCCGCAGCCGATACATTTATCAGCGTCTACGCTAGCCATATAACCCATAGTAGTATCCTCCGAAATTAGTTTACACTAACTAAAAATTTCCGCAAAGCGGTTCTTATCAAATAGCCTGCAAATTGTTCTCTGTCAAGCATTAATTATATTTAAATTAATTGCTACCGCTTTGCCAAGCCCATGAACCCGGCAATGTTTCGGGCGGCTTCTTCCGCGTATTCCCCGGCGGAAAGGCTTTTTTTCCTTTCTTCGGAAATAACGGAATGCGGTCTGTTGCATAAATTTTCTTTCGGAACGACGCCGAACTCCGGAGGAAACGTATTTTCAAAATACATTTCCTGAAAACCGGAAAACTTCAATGCATGGGCTGTCGCATCAAGAATGGCGAATTCATGGGCGATTTTTCCCTGCTGTTTCGCATGGAACAAACCTGCAAGACATTCCCCGCCCTGCGTGCAGGCGATATGCCCGTGTCTGTTGGCAATGATCATCGCATTCATGATATCCTGTTCCCTTACCTGCACCACATTGAAATTGCCGCCAAGCGCTTCATACTCCGCCGCAAGCTTTTGCACACGGGGAAAAGACACCGGGTTTCCGATCATCGCGGCTTGGGCGACGCTGGGCTTCACCTCCACGGGGTGATAAACCCGGTTTTCTTTCACTTGGTGGTAATATTGGTACACAGGGTCGGCATGGTGGGACTGCACCCCGAAAATACGGGGCAGTTCGTCAATGATATCCAGTTTTTTCATTTTGATGAACCCGGACATGATCGCCGTGATGTTGCCTGCGTTGCCGATAGGCACGAAGAGGGCTTTATTCTTCATATTCCAGCGGTATTCCTGGGCGACTTCGTAAGCATAGGATTCCTGCCCCAAAATACGCCAGCTGTTTTTGGAATTTAAAAGCGCGACACGGTAATGGCTTGCCAAATGCTCCACAACTTTCATGCAGTCGTCAAAAACCCCCGGAATCTGCAGAACCGTCGCCCCGCTTCCCAAAGGCTGTGACAGCTGCTGCGGAGTCACTTTCCCTTCCGGCAAAAGAACCACTGTTTTTATGGGACTTCCCACGTACGCTCCGTACAGGGCCGCCGCGGCGGAAGTGTCGCCGGTTGAAGCGCAGACGGTCAGAATATCGTCCCAGCCGTGTTTACGCACCATAGCGCGCAAATAGCTGAATACGCCCGCCATGCCCCTGTCTTTAAAAGAAGCGGAGGGATTTTGTCCCTCGTGCTTGAAAGCGAAATCAATGCCTAAATTTTCCCTCAATTCCTTTGAAGCCAAAATAACCGGACTGTGCCCATCGCCAAGATAAACAATGTCCTCTTCTTCCAGCACGGGAGCCATGAGTTCATAATAACGGAAAATTCCTTTTAACGCCTGACAGTCGCTCGCGCGGCGCTCATCAAAAAGTTTCTGCCATTTTTTGCCCGGTATTTTTTTATATTCGGCAAAATCCCTATCGTTCAGCAAAAGCACTCCCCCGCAGGACGGGCAGGTATACAAAAGCTCGTCAATACTGTGGCGGGCATTGCATTTTGTGCAGACATATTCCATTTCATGGCGGATAACCGGAAAAGAAGACATAATCACTCCCAAAAAAAACCATATTTGCAACAAACGGCAAAAAGGACAAAATACTATCAGAAACCCAATGCCGTTAAGCTAGTATAGAACCATGATTTATGTCAATAACAAAAGCGGTTTTTTAATATGTTTTTACCGGGCTGAGCCTGCCGCAGGCGATGGTGCCGCCTTGTTAAAAAATGCTCCGCCAAACCCCGCGAAATGATTTCCCATAGACGGAATTTCCCTCGGTATCGCCACCCTGCAAGCAATCACGGCATAACAGTCCGGCAATAAGACAGCCTAACGTTTTACGTTTCATACGTTTCCACGGAAAACTGAAATCTTTTAAAAGCGCCGTTCAATCTACTTAAAGCGCCTGTCAAACAGCATATCCGCGCCGCTGTCCGCCAAACCACACATCCGCAAGTAGCCCTTTTGGCAAGACATTCAGACCGCCGCCGAAAACCGCTCGCATGAAATATGAAAAGGGCAAAACCCTCAAGTTTTGCCCTTCGTAAGAAAATCACAGCCTCTTATGCTTTTTCCCGGACTTGCCTTACAAAATCGGGATGAACTTCATAACCGCATTTTTGAGCCTGTTCCACAGCCTCGGCGGCTTTTTTAAATTCTTCTTTTTCAAAATAGGCAAGCGCCAAATTATTCCAGGCAGGTCCGAAAACCGGCTGTGCCTTAATGACTGCGCTGCTTTCTTCAATGCACGCATCATAATTGCCTTCCATAAAATACGCGGAAGCCAAAGTCGTTCTCGCCTGCAAAAATTCCGGATCCCATTTCAAAGCTTTTATAAGCGCTGATTTCGCTTTTTTTATATCGCCCATCTGCAAATGGCAAAAACCGATATTCGCCTGCGGTACGGCATATTTAGCCCTGATATTGGAAGCTTCGGTATTGTACCGCAAACAGCCCTCATAATCGCCGCGCTGCAAACAAAGCCCGCCAAGCTGGACAAAACCTTCCGCAAGACGGGGGGATAAACGCACGGCATTTAAAAAGGCGCTTTCCGCCTCGACATAATCATGCTTCGCAAGCATTGCCATGCCGAGTTGATAAAAATGATTGGCGCAATTGTCGCTTTGGGCGATTTCCGCCTGCAAATCAGCAATATATTCATCTAATGAATCATATCTTTCTTTCATGGTTTCCTCTGTTTCTTATTTGAAATGTGCCCGGAGCATTCATCACCTGGAAGAATGTTCCGCATTTTTTTCTTCCACATACCCTTCTTTTTCAAGAAGATTGTAATACCAAACGGCAAAATCGAAATACCCTAAGAACTTTTCATCTTTGTTGATGATGCCGAGGGCTAATTCCAATACGGCTTGGCGGTATGCATTGCTTTGGACCTCATCTTTCGGGCGGGTTTGAAAATATTCCCTGAAAAGGTCTTGGCTGGTACGCTTTGAAATGTCGCGGCGTATTTCCATGGGGTCGTTCGGTTTCGGAAAAGGGTCCCAATTTTCATAACCTATTTTATCGATAAATTTTCTTCTGCGCGGTGAAATTTTATCGTACAATTCTTTCTTCAGCTGTTCCTGTTCGGGAGTCAAATCAGGGGGAGTGCTGTCACGGTAAACGGAAGCCGGAATGTTCAATGCCATATTTTCCTCCTATTCCAGAGGGGATTTCAGTTTCTTCTTGGGTTTCCCATCTTGCTTCACGCCAAGATATTCCTCATCGTACTTATTCATTAACGCCATGGAAACAGGCACATAAACAGAATGCAAATCCTTATATCCGGAACCTATGGCTTTCGTTATCTTATGGCTTAAGCCCGCAAGCTTGTCCTGTATCCTGTCAAGCTGCAAGGTAGGATATTTGCCGCCCTTGTCGAAACGGCACTTTCCGCAAACATGCCCCTTGCCTTTAATGGCGGTCGGCACGCCATAAATACGGCATGTCAGAGGGCGGTGTTCATAAAGCATACAAAGGTCGTCGTCACCCAAAAGAGGGCAGCGCACCTTTTCATGGGCGGCTTTTTCCATAATATCCGCATCGCTCATGCCGCACTGCGCATTTCTGAAATACTGGTATTTCAAACGGGTCAGCGTCCTGTCCGCATCACCAGCCCTTTCCATTATTTTGGAGCGTTCCGCCCCGAACCCGAATTTCTCATGAAAAGCGCGGTTTACCGCCATGGCTTCCACAAGGGACAAATCAAAAAGAGCATGGCAGCAGTCGCTGCATGTCCTGGTGCAGGCGACTTCTTCCGGGTATTTTGACTGCACGTCCTGAAAGAGCTTGTCGACTTGCGCCGCAAGCACCTCGTATTCCAAAAAAATTTCTTCAAGTTCCACACTTTCTATTTGTGACATACGCTATCCGTTTGATTATTAAAGTTCTTCATAAAATAAGGTTGCTCCGTAATTTGGTCAAGATTAAATATCAAAAATTTTTCTTTTAAACGCGCTTGCGAACGTTTCAAAAGGAGAATTTTTTTTCTCCACGACAAAAATCGACTCCGGACAAATCACACCGAACTCCTCACTTGCGAGATTCAGCATATACTGCTGTTCCAAAGCTGTCCTTTGGGGGGGAACCGCCCCGAAAGGAGCGGAAAAAAACTTACCGCGATGTAAGACATACCAGCCTGTGGGCTCCAAGCTGCAGTCATACAAATAAATTTCCTTATCCGTAACCCGCATGATTGTTGACCAATGGTCGACGATAGGCCCGATCTGATTGGGCATAAAACGGCAAAAGCGCAAAACCGCCGTCACCGGTTTTATGGATGACGGATCCGTATCGATGATGTTCTGCAAAAAATTCCATACGGTATCGATATCGACTTCCGGAGAAAAGGAACGGATGCGGGACATATTGAAATCCTTAGCCGGAAACGGGCAGTAATACGAATACGCCAAATTCGCTTTTCCGTTTTCCAGCATGCCTGCGACAAGATCGTAATACGTCGTTTCATGACAGACAATTTTTTTCCATGTATCGCTGTGCCTCGCCTGTTCGATAAACGTGGCGTTGAGCATATCCCTCGCCTGAAAAGCGGAAATGCCGAATAAAAGCCGAAAAGCGTTTAAAACAGAATAGGCCGCGCAAAAATTATCTATCTTCCCCTGAAATAAAGGATTCATTCTCACTCCAACATCCTGGCGCTCATAAATTATATTCCGGTCCGGAACTTTTTTATTTTACAACCTCTTCAAACTTTTGACAAGAAAAAGCGTGATTTCAAAAAATTAAACTAGACAGAAGCAAAATTTAGCTATATAAAAGGAGCTGTCTATATAACCATATAACAATAAATTGATATAGTCGGTGAACATCATGGAAATTATTGCGACACTCAATGAAATCAAGGCACGCTGCAGGGAACTGAAAAAGCAAGGCAAAACCATAGCTCTTGTGCCAACTATGGGCTATCTCCATGCGGGACATATTTCTTTAATAACGAAAGCAAAAGAACTTGCCGATATTGTCGTTGTCAGCCGTTTTGTCAACCCGACGCAATTTGCGCCGAACGAAGATTTGGACGCGTATCCGAACGACCCGGACCGTGACCATGCCGCCACGGAAAAAGCCGGCACGGATATTTTGTTCGAACCGCCGGCAAACGCCATGTATCACCCGGACCATGCGACATGGGTCGAGGTGCCGGAGCTTGCCAAGGGTTTGTGCGGCGTGACCCGTCCGACCCATTTCCGCGGTGTCTGCACTGTGGTTACAAAGCTTTTCAACCTTATCCAGCCTGATTTCGCCTGCTTCGGTGAAAAGGATTATCAGCAGCTGACCATTATCCGCCGCATGGTGCGTGATCTGAATATGCCGGTGGAAATTGTCGGCTGTCCGCTTGTGCGTGAAAGCGACGGACTTGCCATGAGCTCCCGCAACGCTTATCTTACCGAAGAGGAGCGGGCTCTCGCACCCCATATCCGCAAAGGGCTTTTGCTTTTGAAAGAAAAAGCGGAACAAGGCGAACATTCCGCAAAAAACCTTCATGCGTTTTTTGCCGGCTATATAAAGGAAAATATCCCCATGGCGCGCATTGATTACTGCAGCATGGTGGATAAGGACAATTTGGAAAATGTCGAAACCCTGAAAGGAAGCGCTGTTGTCGCTGTTGCTGTATATCTCGGCAAAGCGCGCCTTTTGGATAATATTTCAATAACAAAATAAGCGAACGCAAAAAAAAAGCCTCGCAAAGGAGACTTATGATTCCCGCAAAAGGTAAATACGTTTTTTCTTCCGAATCAGTGACAGAAGGTCACCCGGACAAAGTTGCCGACCAAATTTCCGATGCAATCTTAGACACGCTTCTTGAACAAGATCCCGATTCACACGTTGCCTGCGAAACGCTGGTAACAACAGGTATGGCGGTTATCGCCGGGGAAATCACCACTTCCGGCTATGCGGACCTTCCCCATGTCGTGCGTGAAACCATTAAAAATATCGGTTACAACAGCTCCGACATGGGATTCGACTATCAGACCTGCGCCGTCCTTTCCTCCATCGACAAACAATCCGTCGACATCGCGCAAGGCGTGAACCGCACCAAACCGGAAGACCAGGGCGCAGGCGACCAAGGCATGATGTTCGGCTTCGCTTCCAATGAAACCAGCACACTTATGCCCGCCCCTATCTATTGGGCGCACCAGCTGTCCTTGCAGTTGGCGCGTGTGCGTAAAAACGGCATTGTCGATTTCTTCCGTCCCGACGGAAAAACACAGCTTTCCTTTGAATACGAAAACGGCAAACCGACCCACATCAACAACGTCGTCATTTCAACCCAGCACTCTCCGAATGTTTCACAAGCGGACATCGAAGAAGCCGTCCGCCGCGAAGTCATTTATCCGGTACTCAGCCAATCAGGATTTTTCGATGAAAAAGACTGCGAAATTTTCATCAACCGCACCGGACGCTTTGTAATCGGCGGACCTGTCGGGGACTGCGGACTTACCGGCCGTAAAATCATCAACGACACTTACGGCGGCATGGGCAACCACGGCGGCGGCGCTTTCTCCGGCAAAGACCCTTCAAAAGTCGACCGTTCAGCCGCCTATATGGCACGCTATGTGGCGAAGAACGTCGTTGCCGCAGGGCTTGCTCCCCGCTGTGAAGTGCAAATCGCCTATTGCATAGGCGTTGCGGAACCGGTTTCCGTACTCGTTTCTTCCCTCGGCACCGGTGAAATTCCTGACGAAATCCTCACAAAAGCCGTGCGTGAAGTTTTCGACCTTCGTCCTTACCATATTACGAAGCGTCTTGACCTCAAACGCCCGATTTATTCAAAAACTTCCTGTTATGGACACTTCGGACGGGAACTCCCTGAATTTACATGGGAAAAAACAGACGCTACCGCCGATTTGCGCACTGCCGCGAAAGTATAAGATTTTCAGCATGTTATTTTTGGGGGAAATAATTTCCCCCGATCCCCCTTGTTGCAAAACCGTTATGAACAATGTTCATAACGGTTTTGTTTAGGGTATGTTTCTAAATTGTTTATGATAAAATCAGCTGATAAGATGTGACCCGACCGGCAGATATGCAAGATTTTGATTTGAATTGTTTCACCCTTTGCGGGCGAAAGCGTGATCTTTCTGCCGAAACAGTGTGAAACAGGGGTTACGTTTTTACAAAGAGGAAAAACATAAGGGACTTGCCCCCTTGATACAGCGAATGTTTTTTTCATTTCTTATGTGAACAACAAAGCAGTCACAGACATTGTCTGTAACTGCTTTGCGTTTAGGGGGTTTGGGGGAAATAATTCCCCTCAAAAAAAGAGAAACACTGCAAATGCAGTGTTTTTCCAAGCTATGTATTTATTTTCAGAATTTATAGCCGATACTGAATGAAACCGTATGGGCGTGTGCGTCTTCAATATGATCCGCCGTTTTATAATAAGCGGAATGTCCGTAACGCAATTCCAAAATATCGTGGTACACATAACCCACGTCAAAAGTCCAATCATCCTTTGCAAAACCTAAACCTGCGCCATACTTCCAGCGGCCTTGGGCAGGAGCGATAAAATCAGCATATTCTCCTTTCACGGGAGAAGTTTCGTAAGAAGCGCCCGCACGCAAAGTCAGCCAATCGTTATAAGCATATTCTGCGCTCAATGAGAAGAACCACGTATCTTCCCATTTCTTGATGTCATTAAGGACAGTGGGCAATCCGGCAGCCGCCAAACCGGGGATATTGATGGTCAGGTTGCTGAACCTGCTCCATGTGTTGTATTGCACCTGAGCCTCGAAACTGAGAGCTGGCACGGGATAATAAGCAAGAGCGAAGGTGTAGCTGTCAGGAGTGTACAATTTCGCGTCACCGTCGAACTTGATGGGGAGCATGGGAGTTGAAAGTTCCCCGTCAAAGTCAAAGTCGGAATGGGAACGGTAGACAAATCCCGCTTTCCATTGTTCGTTGAAACGGTAATGGGCGGAAAGATTGAACGCAGGGGCGAAAGCGTCGCCTGTCATGCTCATGCTCGTGTTTATCGGACCGAAACCAATTTTTCTGTTCAAATCAACATCGCCGTAAGCGAGTTCCAAACCGAAACCGAGGGAAAGTTTGTCATTCACGCGCCATGCGACGACAGGGCTGACACCGAAGGTAATCAGCTCGACATCATAAACGGCATTCGGCACGAAAAAGTCAAGACCGTATTTATTGCCCAAACCGAAACGGGAAAAAGAACCGAAACCGACAGACCATGAGTCATTGATTTTATGGGTGATATACCCGTGAGGAGCGAAATATCGTTTATCTTCGGAATGTCTTGTCTGACCGCTCGTGCCGACTACCGTATTGATAGGGGTGATAAGTTCGCCGCCCAATAAAATCTGAGTGCCTTCAAGCTCCGTAATGGCGGCGGGGTTATAAGCGGCGGCGGCGGCGTCACCTCCGCGGGCCACAAGACCGCCTGCCAGGGCGGCGCCGCGGGAAGACCAGTCCTGCAAAGCAAAACCTTCTGCTTTTGCGAAATCCGGGCAGCTTAAAGCGACGGCAGCACTTAAAGCAAGCGCGGATATTTTCTTGGAACAAACCATGATAAATTCTCCTTAAATTTATACACAACTTTTTTTTCCGAAAAAAAATATATGAATATCATTCAGATGTCAATGAGTTCTTAGAAAAAATATTGTTAATCAAAAATTTAACCTTTTTCTCCGAACTCTTTGGCACTGATTTTGCTTAACACTATTTTAACGAAATAAAAGGGAAATTTTTTCCAAAGGAGCCATCATGTCTGTCTATGCAATCAACAATCCCCTTTCCAACGGATACGGCGTCAATGTCCAACAACTCAGGAAAAAACTTGAAGAAGCAAAAAATCCCACGATCTTGGACACCCTCGACAACAGTTCTTCCTCAAGCCAGTATATCGAAGAAAAACTTGCAGCCATAAAAAGCCAAATCCCAACGGAAGAACAAGACTGTTCCGGCACTTCCGATACGGACAATTTGGCTGAAATGGTGGAAAAACTGGCAGGGGAACTCGGTATTGACGGAAAAATCACCTATAACAAACTGCTCAGCCACAAAAACGAACTCACCGGTCAATTTCAATTGGCGGTGAAAACGGGACTTGCCGAACTTGGCGTCGCCCCTGATGCCGATTTTCGCGTAAGCCTTGATGAAAACGGAGAACTGCAGGTTTCTTCCAACCACAAAGATAAAGCCAAAATAGAACAATTTTTTAAAGACAATCCGCAGCTAGCTGAACGTTACGGGCAAATCCAAACCCTGAACAAGCTGGAAGAAGCCCGCAGCAGCGGACTGCAAAATATCAGCGACACCATCGATACGACAAGGCTGGTTTCCTATATGAACAGAATGGGCGGAACATCCTCCGCCCTTGCGATGACGGGCGAAGGAAGCCTCGCCGCGCTTCTCAACACCGGTTTTAAGCTTACCGTATGAAAACAACGCAGCAGGCATGATACTCAAAAAAGGAATAGGCAGCGCTTATTCCTTTTTTTATGCGGATTGCAATAAATTTTACCGTTTCTTATCAACCTTGCCTGCACAATCCGAAGAACAAAGATGTTTTTCGCTCCATGCCACCATTTGATTTAAAACAGGGATAAAACGTTCTCCCAAATCCGTTAACGTATATTCAACTCTCAGCGGAATTTCTCTATATGCTTCACGATGAATAAATCCGTCATTTTCCAGCTCACGCAATTGCTTTGTCAGCGTTGAACGGGCAATGCCCTCCAAACGGCGCATCAATTCACCAAATCTCTGCGTTTTATAAACCGCGATATACCACACAATCAATATCTTCCATTTTCCGCCCAATACCGCCTGCAAATTGCTCATAGGCATACAGCGGGCGACCATGTCATCGCTTCTGAATTTATTGCCGACCATACCTCACCTCGTTGCCAGCGACTTTACACGTATAAAAAGAACAATGCAATACGGTACAATAAATGATACTATGTATTTTTAAAAACCCTACTTGCGTAACGTATGCATGTCATTTAATATGCTTCCAAACCTAATACCGTATTATTTCAAAAAGGAGTATCGTATGCATTATACCGGAACAATTTACCGCCCTCCCTATGAGGCTTGCAGCGCACTCATTCAGGCAACAGCCGGCTGCACACATCATAAATGCAAATTTTGCACGCTGTACGAAGACATACCTTTTAAATTCCGCATGTCCCCGTTATCGGAAGTTGAAGAAGATATGAAAGAACTTTCAGCATATTACCCCAACGCGAAAAGAGTATTTTTTACAGGAGCGAATCCCTTTGTTTTAGATTTCGATAAATTAAAAAACTTAGCCGAACTTGCAAAAAAATATTTTCCGAACGCGGCTTCTGTCGGCTGCTTTGCCCGCATTACGGATATTGCACCAAAAAGCGCGGAACAGCTTAAAAAACTCCGGCAATTAGGATATAACGGCATTACCATCGGAGCAGAAGCAGGTGACGACAGCGCATTGTCATTCATGCATAAGGGGTTCGGAACAAAAGAAATCTTGGCGGAATGCAAAAAGCTGGACGAAATTGGCATGGATTATAATTTCTTTTATCTCACAGGACTTTTCGGAGCCGGACGAAGCAGGCAGGGAGCAGAAAACACTGCGGCAATATTCAATCAAACACATCCTAAAATCATTGTTTCCTCCATGCTTACTGTTTTTCAGTCTTCCGAACTCTATCAGGAAATACAAAGCGGAAACTGGGCGGAAGAAACGGAAATTGAAAAACTCCATGAATTAAAAACACTCATTGAACATTTAACCATTCCAACCTATTTTGCGACAATGGGAGCATCAAACTGCATTTTTATCGACGGCAATCTCCCAACGGACAAAAACAATATGATAACACAACTGGAAAATGCCATTAAGGCTGCAGATGAAAAAGAGCTGCGAAACTACCGCGAAAACCTGCGGCATCTTTAAAAGAAAAAAATAAAGAGCGAAGACAAACTTATCCGCGTAAACGGCAAAGCAAAACTAATACCTAAAAAGAAGAACGGGGTATTTTAACAAGAAACGGACAATATGCGCAAGAAAACGAATTTCGCCCAAAGCGGGCGAAAGCTTTCTTTTGCGCAGAGAGCAAAAGGAGATTGAGGAGAATACAAAGGGGCACGTTAAAAGTACCCCTTTTTGTTCCCCTTAAAAAATTATGGACATTGCCCCATAACAAAGCTTTTTATGAAAAATTAAAAAACAACAAGCAAACAATATAAAGAATTAAATAACACGCAAAAAAAGCTTGTAAAAAAAAACGTGCTGTCTTTCTCTAAAAAAAGAAACCACTCACTGCATATAGAAATTTTCCCCTAAATAAATTTCCCGCGCTTTTTCATTATTGACAATTTCTTCCGGCGTGCCCGAAAGCAGTAAGATACCGTCATACATAATGGACGCCCTGTCGCAAATGGAAAGGGTTTCCCGCACGTTATGGTCGGAAATCAAAACGCCGATCCCCCTGTTTTTCAAGCGCTTGATCAAATCCTGAATATCGCCGACAGCCAAGGGGTCGATACCCGCAAACGGTTCGTCAAGCAAAACGAACAAAGGGTCATGCACAAGACAGCGGGCAATTTCAAGCCTGCGCCTTTCCCCGCCCGAAAGGTACGAAGCAAGGGATTTTTCCAAACGGGTCAAACCGAATTCATCAAGCAGGCTATAAATTTTTTCTTCCCGGGCTTTTTGGGAAAGTTTCGTATATTCCATGACAATTTGAATGTTTTCTTTGACGGTCAGGCTTTTAAAAACAGAACTTTCCTGCGGCAAATAACTTATGCCCACCCTCGCCCGCTTATACAAAGCCCACGATGTGATGTCTTCGCCATTATACAATATTCTGCCTTGAGTGGCTTTTATGATTCCTGTCAGCATGTAAAAGGAAGTTGTTTTGCCTGCGCCGTTCGGTCCGAGCAAGCCTACGATTTCCCCCTGCGTTATTTCAATATTCACATCACGGACAACCTGTCTTGCTCCGTATGTTTTTGCCAAGTGTTCCCCTGCAAGTGTCGCTTTCATACTTACCCTTATTGTTTGGAATCAAAAATCGCTTCGACGCGTCTTTTTTGCGAACCCACAACTTCGCTTTTCCGTTCATATAAATAATATAAAATCGTTTCGCCGCGGATGGAATTTTTTCCTTCCTGCACCACGGGATCGCCTATCATGGTCAAAAGACCTTTATCAGCTTCATAAACGGCGGAATCGGAATGCCCCGACTGATTTTCAAATTTGAACCTCACACCGTTTTCCGCTTCGATCTTATTGATTTTATTTTGCGTATCGACAGTTTTCGTGCTTGGCTCCACCTTACCGGTCAGAGGCATGTTTTCCGGCTGAATTTTTATTTGCACCGCTTCCTGTTTCGCTTCCGAATTTTTCAAATAAACGGTCATCTTCGGCGCGACCATATCGAAAGCTCCGCGCACGACATGCACATTGCCTGTAAAAATCACCCTGCTGCGGTTGATATCGTATTCCATATCATCGGCATTTATTTTTACGGGCATATCCCCCTCCGCCAACTGCGGAACCGCATAAGCCGGCAACGCGGCAAAAGCGAAGCAGAATAAAACAAAAACAAGTTTTCTCATAGGTATCAACATCATTTCATTCATCATTCTCAGTTTTATTTTTTATCGGACTCCCGCAAAAGCATGGACTTTTTTTATGGTGATGTCGGGAAAAGAATCCACAAACCGCACAGTGAAATCAGGAAAACTGTCCACAAGCTGCCACTCGCCGCAAGCATCCGGAAAAGCGTTGACAAACCGCACATCCAAATCCGCAAGCGCGTCTTTTTTCTGGACGTCAATATCCGCAAAACCCGTTACCACCTGCACCCGCCCGAAAAGCCTTATGCCCTCATACGTGCAGTCCTCTCCGATATTCCGTGCAAAAACGTGCATGGGAAATAAAAGGCAAAACAAAAGCGACGCCGCTTTCATACTTATCAAACCAATTTTTTGCAAGCTATTCTCCGTTTGCAGGCATCCATTCCACATAAACACCGCCTTTGCCGTAAATTTTATTTTCCTGCATATCCCAGCTTAATAGTTCCGCCGTACCGGTCAATTCCTCGCTTGCAAAATCCGCCTGCTCCGAAAAAACCGCAATTTGTTTTTCCGTATCGTAATTCAAAACCGGACCTTTCACAATATTGTCCTGCTGCATTGCCCTGACATTTTCATGTAAAATGACTTTTGTGTTATCATTGTAAATAATTCCGCGTTCAGCTTCAATAACCACCTTGTCGGCTTCCTGTTCCAAAAACACGGCTTTTTTTTCATTCCGTGAGGAAGACAAAAGCGCCGGCTGCGTTCCCGCCCTATGCCACATAAGCGGATTTTCCATTTGTAAAACGGAACTTTGCTGACGCATGATAGCCCATTTTGCAAAAACAGCCCACTCCTCTTTGCCCTTTTCACCGCTGGAAACATGAACCCCCTGCATGGCAAGCCCCACATCGTCATCGTGAAAATCGGGGATTTCCGCAAAATACCGCATGAATTCCTGCATATCTTCATCAATATTCCGCTTTTTGGTATAGGATTTTTTCAAGTTTTCCAATTCTTCCGAAAAGGCTTTTTTATTATATGCCTCACCGGTGATGAGATTTGCGATATCCTGCGATTGCACAACTTCCTGCAAACGTCTTTCCTCGCTTTCGGCAAGCCAAGTGTTCCAAAACTGAAAAGCGGCAAAAAGCCCTATGCCAAAAACACACAAAAAGACAAAGGAAGGAATTTTCTTCTCTTTTTTTTCAGCTTCGATTTTCTTTTTCAGGGTTTCAGCCATTATGATGTATCCAGTATAAGGCGGCAGGACTTTTTTCCTGGCATGCGAGCAGAATTTCCACAAGCTCGCGCACAGCCCCTTCGCCCCCCCTCGTTTTCGTCACAACGGACGCGACATTCTTCACTTCCTCCCGCGCGTTGGCGACAGCGCAGGGAAGCCCCACCCGCAAAAGAGGGTCGAGGTCAATAATATCATCTCCCAAATACGCCATTTCCTCGTAAGAAATCCGCTGGTTTCGGGCGAGCTCCGCAAGCGGTTCCAGTTTGCTGTAATACCCGCAAAAAAATTCCGTCACCCCTAAGGGACGCATGCGGGCTTCGACGCACGTGTCTTTCCGACCCGTGATGATGCCGACGCCGATACCCGCCATGAACGCGGTTTTTATGCCTATGCCGTCGTGCACATGAAACGTTTTTGTGGTTTCCCCGCGCGGATTGATGTAAAGCTGGCCGTTGGTGCAAACCCCGTCTATGTCCAGCACAAGGAATTTCACTTTTTTTGCGCGCTCAACGGTTTCTCCGGATAAGCGGCTTATATCTATATGCTTGAATGTCTTTTCCAAGGTTTCTCTGTCCACGGCAATATCTGCCTGCCGATTTTCCGCCTGCATACCCGCTCCTAAAAATTGCTTGGAATATTCCAAATCTGCACCAGTTCGGAAATCATCTGTTCAAATTTTGCCAAAGGCAAACTGTTCGGACCGTCGCAAAGGGCTCTGTCCGGATCGGGGTGCGTTTCAAAGAAAACGCCATTCACCCCGGCAGCCGCGGCAGCCCGTGCAAGAGCGGCGATAAACTCCCGTTGTCCGCCGGAAGAGGTGCCTTGCCCTCCGGGAATCTGCACGGAGTGGGTCGCGTCAAAAAGCACCGGTACGCCCATTTTCTGCATGATAGGCAAGGAACGGAAATCAACCACCAAATTATTATAACCGAAACTCGCTCCGCGTTCTGTCAGCAAAATTTCCTTTTTCCCAAAACTTTGCAGTTTGTTTTTTACTTGTTCCATATCCCACGGCGCAAGAAACTGCCCTTTTTTCACATTGACAACGGCTTTTGTTTTCGCGGCGGCTTCAAGCAAATCCGTTTGACGGCACAAAAAAGCGGGAATTTGCAAAACATCAGCAACTTCCGCCACCGGTTCCGCCTGTTCCGGCAAATGAATGTCCGTAACGATGGGCAAACCTGTTTCTTCCTTGATTTTTGCAAGCCATTCCAAGCCCTTTGCCATGCCGTGCCCGCGAAAGCCCTTTGCGGACGTTCTGTTCGCCTTGTCAAAAGAGCTTTTAAAAACAGCCGTCAAATGATGTTTTTCCGCGACTTCCCTTACTGTTTGGGCGACTTCCAAAGCGATGGAATATTCTTCCAAAGCGCAGGGACCTGCAAAAATAAAATGCCCCTGCTGAAATTTCGTATATATTGTGTTCATAACTTTTCCTCATTTTTAACAGCATACAAAAAAAACACTTTTTTGTAAAATCCTAACATTGCGTAAAAAATAAGACTATTGCGGACAAACTGACAATGATTGCTTCGATTTAACATCTGATACAATTTCTTGTCAAAAAAGTATTGTAAACTCTAGGAGTTACTGTTTACAAACGGTATTTCCTTTTTCCGTTTATCCCCCACATCACCCTTACCCGATATTTTTGCTCAATAGTTTACTGCGTTATCCAGTTTTAGGATTTCATTCTGTTTCAAATCGCCCAATACGCGGATAGGTGTCGGCTGTTTCCTTTAGGACAAATCAAAATATAACGTCTATGTCTAATGTCTGACCGTTTCATATCAATCTGTCCACCCAGTCACATAGATTCCGTTCCTGTTTCAGGGTAGAAGCGGTTACAACAAATTCTTGTCCTCTGCAAGCGGAATTTAATTCTGCATATCCGTTCTTTCGTATTGGGCGGTTAGCGCCTTGCCATGAAATAGAGATACCGTCCTCACCAAAGAATGCAGGCAAAGCCCATAGCCGCCGATTATCCTGTCCCCTCTTTGTAAGTACCAGTGAATCGTTATACTGAAATGTGCCATATGTATCAGGCAGATACAGTCGGTTATTCAGACGGTCAGAATTTACACTATGAGGGTGCCAAAAATAACGGCTTTTTATTTCCTGTTCCTCACTCAATATTTCTCCTATTTTCATATAACCATAGATAATATGTATAATAGGAGCGTTACGGACAAAACACAGCGTTTTATCAGGCTGAACCATTGTTTTTTTAAACATTCCGTAGAATAAAAATATATCACCCACGCCCACACTTAATTTATCCAGATGTGCGGCAGATATGCCATGTTGTCCAAATGCGGGTTTCCATTCAGTGTTTGCCGTTCTGTCCTCTATATTTTTATATATGTCGGGGTCAAGATGACAGGTCTGGTTTTTGCCAAAATCAAATTTAGGGCATAACTGACTGATGATTTCCTTTAGACTCTGCTCTTTATAAAACAAATCGTTATATGTTGTTTTTGTTGTTTTATCCGGAATGGGAAGCGATAACAGCGTACCATCTGACAAAATAGGATTTGCCATACCCCCCGACGCACTATCCATGCCTTTTCTGCTCAATATCACTTTCATAATGCCATGCCTCCTACACAGTGCTATCTTAGCATACAGCACAGCGAAAAACAACTGACAGCACAAATTATCCAAGATATAAGAAGTAGTATCAGTTAGATATACTATTTGCATTGGAGAAAAACCACATGGAGCAACAGACATAAGGAAAGCGTATTTGTGAGGAACGGATAAAACTGAAAAAATCCATCAGCTGCCGGGCATTATTTTCTTATGGTATAAAAAGCGCCTCTGGTTGTGCCCAATTTTGTCAAAAATCCTTTTTTCACCAAATTCTGTACTGATTTTCGGATTGTTATTTCAGTTTTACCTGTTTTTCGGACAAGTTCAGCCATAGTCAATTCCGCTGTTCCCGAAAATAAATCTAAAATTTGGCGTGCGGTGGAAGACAATGTATCAACATTTGCCTTTTGCAGTTTTTGAATTTTATTTTCCAAGGCTCTTTTTTGTTTCTGCAGGGAAGTCACAAAAAATGACAGCCATGGCTCATAGTCCGTCTTATCGCTCCATATTGTTTTTTGCGTCCCGCGAAGCGCCCTGTAATATGCGTCCTTATTTGCTTCAATAACGGATTCCATAGAGGCATACGGCATATACCCGTATTTGCTTTTCAGCATTAAAAGAACGGTTAATGCACGGGATAAACGGCCGTTTCCGTCCAAAAAAGGATGAACAGACAAAAAATGCACAATAAATACCCCGATAACGATAAGGGGATGTAAAAAACGGTCGCCGAGCGTATCGTTCGTCCACTGTATCAATTCCCGCATAAGCCTTGGCGTATCAAACGGCGCAGCAGTTTCAAAAATCGTGCCGATCTCCCTGCCCGACGCGTCATACGCCGCAACCCTATTCGTATCGGTCTTATATTCGCCGCGGTGGCGTTCATCTTTTTGAGAATACTTTAAAAGTATCTGATGCAGCTGCTTGATATAATTTTCTGTCAACGGTATATCTTCATAATTTTCAAATATGGTATTTATCAAATCCGAATACCCTGCGACTTCTTCCTCATCTCTGGAACTGAAAGATTTTTTGTTGATATGACTGAACAATGCTTCAATTTCGGCGTCGGTCATTTTATTGCCCTCTATCCTGTTGGAAGAGCCGACAGACTCGATTGTGGCAACCCGTTTCATGCTTTTTAAGTCTGCGGGCGTCAATTTGAGCTCATCGGCAGACCAAGAACCGGCAAACCTATCTATCTCGGCAATTTTATTCAACATATCAGAAGTGATAACTATATCTTTTGCTCTTACCATGACAGTCCTCAAATATTATCAAATATTATCAAATATTATCAAATATTATCAAATATTATCAAATATTATCAAATATTATCAAATATTATCAAATATTATCAAATATTATCAAATATTATCAAATATTATCAAACTGGTCAAGAAAAATTACCAAATAAATCCATGAGATGAGCAGAAAATTACAAGAACAAGCAAAACAAAAAACCATTGTCAGACAGCCTAAAAATTTTTCCTGTATCTTCCTTTAATTTTATGTAAATTGTCTGTTTTCTAAATTTTGGTGCAACCACTATATGATATTTGCAATTCCAACGGGTATGGAATAAACTCTGACTGTCATTCATATGACACAGTCCTCCTTTGGGTATCATTGACGAACACATTGAACCATACCGAAGGAGGACAGTTTTGTATCCGGACATTTTTCACTCTGCCCGCCAAACCAGAATTTTTGCCAAAGCACAAAAAAAGTGCGGGCAAGCCGCACTTTCAACAAAATATCTGCATATATTCTTATGCTTCTTCGCCGTTGAGCTCCGCACGGAATTTGCGGGACAAACGAAAAACAACAACTTTGCGGGGAGGAAGGGTGATGGAAGCGTTGGTTTGAGGATTACGGCCTTTACGGGCTTTTTTATCATACGCTTCAAATTTTCCAAAACCACTGATCAAAAGAGCATGGTCCTTTTTAATGGACTGTTTCATAAGGGTAAGCAAAGTTTCCACAATATTTTTAACTTCCGCTCTGTTTTTTTCAGTTTGAGCATAAATTGATTCGACAATATCCGCTTTGGTTAAAGCTTTATTCATGTGCACCTCCGAATTGCTTTTCTTTAATACGCATAACAATCTTATTTTGCAAGTTAAATTTTACAACTTTCCAAAAAAATCATGACCGGTTCGGGTTAGTTAATCTCCGCTTGAATTTTTTGCGCCATTTCAAGCATTTTTTCCATATTTTCATAAGCCTTGGAAGTCCAAAGCACCATGCCGTCCCCCGTTTTTCTCGGAACGATATGGAAATGGGTGTGAAAAACCGTTTGTCCTGCCGCCTCATTATTGTTCTGTATAACATGGAACCCTTCCGCGCCCGTCGCTTTCATCACCGCAGGAGCGATTTTTTGAACAGCGGCGAAAACGGCACAGATTTCCTTCATATCGATATCCAAAATATTTTTATAATGATTTTTGGGAACAACGAGGCAATGCCCGTAAAAACTGGGAGCTATGTCTAAAAAAGCGTACACATGTTCATCTTCATAAACCTTGGAACTTGGAATTTCTCCCCGAACAATGCGGCAAAACAAACAATCTTTTTCTTGCATATTTCCTCCATACGGCATAGGCTTAAAAAATTCCATACCACAAAACAACATATTAATACAGTTCTTTTTTAAGAAATTTTAAAATGGATTTTTACAGAAAAAGCTTTGATGCAAAACTGAACAGAGGAAAAATTTTTCCTGTTTTCATCCCTTTCGCAGGCTGTCCTTTCCAGTGCATTTTTTGTTCCCAGGAAACCCAAACGGGCAAAGGGGAGCAAAGCGTCTTCACGGCTATAAAAAAGGCTGAAAAAGATTTTCCGATTTTTTTGGAACAGGTAAAAGCTTCCCGAAAGGACGAAACGCAGGAAAACGTGATTGACATCGCCTTTTACGGCGGAACATTCACAGCCGTTCCGGAACAAGACTTCGCCTTGTGTTTGGATTTTTTCAGGTCCTGCAAAAAACTTGCGCAAAACCATGCCGTCACGGTTTCGGGACGCTGTTCGACCCGCCCCGACGCTCTCGCCCCCGAACGTTTGGAACAATTGAAAAATGCGGGTATAGACCTTATCGAGCTTGGCATACAAAGCTTTGACGATACCGTCCTTTTAAAAAGCAAACGGGGCTATTGCGCAAAGCAAGCCGCTTTCGCCTGCCGGCAGGTTCTTGGCCTCGGTTTCAAACTCGGTATCCAGCTCATGGCGGGCTTGCCGGCACAAGACCAAAACATCTTTTTAAATGACGTGCGAAAAGCCTTGGACCTGACCCCCCGCTGCCTGCGCTATTATCCCTGCCTTGTCCCAGGCGGCACGGGCTTGGCAGCGCTTTTCCAAAGAAAAGAATATGTTCCGTGGACCAATGAAATGTGCATTGAAACTCTCGGCACGGCTCTTCATGAAGCATGGCTCGCGAAAATTCCCGTTATCCGTTTAACCGTCGCCCCGGAGCAGGCGTTTGACGAAAATCTTCTCGCAGGTCCGCGCCACCCCGCCCTCGGCAGCGATATTCTGAGCTTTGCGTTATATATCTTAATTAAAAAAGCCGTTTCCGATTTGAAAACTTCCTGGCTACAAAATTCAAAATCTCCCTTGCCCGCTTCCGCCCATGCGATTCATAAAATCCTCATTCCGGCACGGTATCAAGGCTGTTTTTTCGGCACAAAAAACCGGCACAAAAACATATACGCCGAACTTCTTCCTTTGGAAAAATTTGTTTTTGACGACACGCTGCAAAGGGAAATTGAAATTATTCGCCAATAATTCCCTAACGCCCTAAAATTCAAACTTTTAATGCATCTTAAAAAAATTTTTAACAAATTAATTTAAAATGGTTGAAATTAAACTATTAATACTGTATGGTATTCGTACGTTAAGGTATTGTAGAAACACATTTTCTTTTCTGCAAATGTTTTTATCGTAAAAACAAAATTAAATCGGAAACTTATCCGATAGATTCATTAACCCATCTGGAGGTATGGCAATGGCGAAACATGCAACCCCTCTGTTAGATCAACTTGAATCAGGTCCATGGCCAAGTTTCGTATCTGACATTAAACAGGCTGCTGCTGAACGTGCTAAGAATCCAAAAGGTCTTGACTATCAAATTCCAGTTGATGCACCTGAAGATCTCCTTGGCATTCTTGAACTGTCCTATAACGACGGTGAAACTCACTGGAAACACGGCGGTATCGTTGGCGTTTTCGGTTACGGCGGCGGCGTTATCGGCCGTTACTGCGACCAACCTGAACAATTCCCAGGCGTAGCGCACTTCCACACAATCCGTGTTAACCAACCTGCCGGTAAATATTATCACTCCGATTTCTTGAGACACCTCTGTGATATTTGGGATTTGCGTGGCTCCGGTCTTACCAACCTGCACGGTGCAACCGGCGATATCGTTCTTTTAGGTACCCAAACCCCACAATTGGAAGAAATTTTCTACGAACTCACCCACGACGAAAAATATCCTACCGACCTTGGCGGTTCCGGTTCCAACCTTCGTACCCCTGAATCCTGCTTGGGACAATCCCGTTGCGAATATGCCTGCTACAACTCACAATTAGCTTGCTACCAATTGACAATGGATTACCAAGACGAATTGCACCGTCCTGCATTCCCTTACAAATTCAAATTCAAATTCGACGCCTGCCCTAACGGCTGCGTAGCTTCCATCGCCCGTTCCGACTTCTCTGTCATCGGTACATGGAAAGACGACATCAAAATCGACCAGGAAGCAGTGAAAGCGTATGTCGGCGGCGAATTTAAACCAAACGCAGGCGCTCACGCCGGACGCGATTGGGGCAAATTCGATATTCAAGCCGAAGTTGTGGACCGCTGCCCAAGCCAATGCATGAAATGGGACGGCTCCAAACTTTCCATCGACACCAAAGAATGCGTACGTTGCATGCACTGTATCAACACAATGCCACGCGCTCTCCACATCGGTGACGAACGCGGCGCATCCATCTTGCTCGGCGCAAAAGCTCCTATTCTTGACGGTGCTCAAATGGGCTCCCTGCTTGTTCCGTTTATCCCTGCCGACGAACCATTTGATGAAATCAAAGGCGTAATCGAAAAGATTTGGGACTGGTGGATGGAAGAAGGTAAAAACCGTGAACGCGTAGGTGAAACCATTAAACGTCTTTCATTCCAAAAACTTCTCGAAGTTACCGAAATCCCCGCAGTTGCACAGCATGTTGTCGCTCCTCGTTCCAACCCGTACATCTTCTTCAAAGAAGAAGAAGTTCCCGGCGGCTGGAACCGTGACATCGTTGCATACCGCAAAAGACACCAACGTTAATTTAGGAGGAGAGCAAATATGGCTTTCATTTCTTCCGGATATAATCCAGCAAACCCAATGGAAGGTCGTAATTCAGATATTGGACCACGTCCATATGATAACTTCTTTCCTCCGGTTATTAAAAATAACTTTGGCAAATGGCTTTATCACGAAATTCTCGAACCGGGCGTATTGATGCACGTTGCGGAAAGCGGCGACAAAGTTTACACCGTCCGCTGCGGCGCAGCACGTACCGTTTCCACCGTTTACATTCGTGAATGCTGCGAAATCGCAGACAAATACTGTGGCGGACACCTTCGTTTCACCACACGTAACAACGTTGAATTCATGGTTACTGACGAAGAAACCTTAAAAGCTCTCAAAGCTGACCTTTCTTCCCGTAAATATGATAAAGGTTCCTACAAATTCCCTATCGGCGGTACCGGTGCGGGTGTTACCAACATCGTTCACACCCAAGGCTGGGTTCACTGCCATACTCCGGCAACTGACGCTTCAGGTCCTGTTAAAGCTGTTATGGACGAAGTTTTCTCCGACTTCCAAAACATGCGTTTGCCTGCACCTGTCCGTATTTCTCTTGCCTGCTGCCTCAACATGTGCGGCGCTGTTCACTGCTCCGATATCGGTATCGTAGGTATCCACCGCAAACCTCCTATGATCGACCATGAATGGGTTGACCAACTTTGCGAAATTCCTCTCGCTGTTGCAGCTTGCCCTGTTGCCGCTGTCCGTCCTTCAAAAGAAGACTTCAACGGACAAAAAGTCAACTCCATCGCTATCAAGAGCGAACGTTGCATGTACTGCGGCAACTGCTACACCATGTGCCCTGCTCTTCCGATTTCTGACGGTCAAGGCGGCGATGGTGTCGTTATCATGGTTGGCGGCAAGGTATCCAACCGTATCAGCATGCCTAAGTTCTCAAAGGTTGTGGTTCACTACATTCCTAACGAAACTCCACGCTGGCCTACACTTACCAAAACAATCAAGCATATCATCGACGTTTATGCACAGCATGCCCGCAAATACGAACGCCTCGGCGAATGGGCAGAACGTATCGGCTGGGAAAAATTCTTCGAACTTTGCGACTTGGAATTTACCCATCACCTCATCGACGATTTCCGTGACCCGGCTTACTACACATGGCGTCAAAGCACTCAGTTCAAATTTACCGATGCTGCTCTCCACGCTTATGAAGGCGCTGCCGCTCACGCTGCTGCCGCTCACGCTGCCGTTACCGAAGACGATAAGAAGAAAGTTATCGACTTCCTCGAAAGCAAAAGCGGCTCAAAAACCAAATTCTACTTCAACAACTTCCTTGAACTTTTCGAAGGTGCAAGCCCGCGTAAAGTCAAAGACGTTCTTTCAGCTCTTATCGCTGATGAAAAGCTCATGTACTGGTCTTCAGGTTCTACCACCATGTACGGCTTGAAAGGCTCAGGTAAGAAAGAAGAAGACTAATAGTCTTTTGAAGTGAAAATATGAAAAGGGAACGCAAGTTCCCTTTTTTTATGCCCATTATATCAAATAAGGCATTTCTCCGTTTGATTGGCAGTTTGCTTGTTCCATATTAACGCATTGAACGTCATTTACTTTGAGCATAATCTTTTCAGTGGAATGGTTAAAAATAAAAATGTCAGTTGGTTCTTACCCATATTTTTGAGATAAAATCAGGCAACTTTTTTCCACTATCATATCTATAACTGTAACGACCGGCCGATTATACTACACCTAGCGTTTTTTATAGGAGAAACATAATATGAGTAACATGATAAAAGTGCTCATTATGCTGATAACAATGATACCTATGGGAAAAACTGCAATTTGGGCAAAAGAACCAATACAAGACAATAACAACGGAATGATTGTCAGAATATCAGAAATTGAAGTATATCAGGAATATTTAGATGAATATTTAAACCATGCGGCAGAAGTCGCCCAAATTTCCGTTGAAAAGGAAAAAGACGTCATTTCAATTTACCCCATGCAGCTGATTAAACATGATACGCAAATAAGAATATTAGAAATTTACAGAAATCAAAAAGCATACGAAAATCATATTGCGTCACCCCATTTCAAAAAATATAAAGAAGAAACCTTACATATGGTCAAACATCTTGATTTAATTGACACATATCAACTTTGCCCCACAAATTTCAATAAAATATTTAAAAAATCAGATTGACATGCCGTTACTTGCAAACCGAAATGCGGCAGTAAGAAGTAAGGAAATGTCTCAATTCCCGTATATATTGGAGCAGTTCCGCATGATATTCATAATGCTGTGTAATCTTAAAAGTATTCAGAAAATCATGATAAAAAATTTTGTAACGGGTGCAGAGGGGGGAGTTTCTCTCTTTAGCTGTTAGCGAACTTGTGAGCTTTGCGGCAGCCGTCATCGGGTTTACGGGCGTTACGGACAGCGACAGCAGCGATAAAAGTTTTTCCCCTGCATGAAAAATTCCCCATGTTAAACGGAAATGCTCTAAAATTACAACCGCAAGATTTGAGCCGATTTTTAACGCCGGCAGAGGTGATTTTTAAAAACTGTTTTTTTATCGCATAAAAAAACAGTTAAGTTATTGTTATAAATTTATATGAATATACTGCGGAAATACTCCGGCTTGCTTTATTCTCTTCTCTTTTACTCAGTTGTATTACTTTACGCTTTATAAAATGAGCAAAAAAACAGGAAAAAAGCCGCACTGCGTAAACCGGCACGGCTTTATCCCGAATAACATCTCTGTTTTCTTTATTTTTAAAAACTATTCATTATCCGTGTTGTTATGGCTTTGCCATTCATCGCGATACAGTTTATAGGTCACGCTGTCGGCAAGAGCCTGCCAGCTGGCTTCGATAATATCGTAAGAAACCCCCACGGTCACCCATGCGCCCCGCATATCGGCGCTTTCGATCAGCACCCTGACGACACTTGCCGTGCCCCCGTTTCGGGCGGGGATTTTTTCATTTTCAGGGCTGAACAAATCATGGTTCCGACTTGTTTCTTCCTGTCCGATAGTAAGCACACGCACTTTGAAGTCACGTAAACTCAATTCCGAAATTTTGGGATAAAAAGAGGATAAGGCCTTGCGCAAAGCGATATCCATGGCATTGACCGGTCCCTGCCCCGTGGCTGCGGTATGTTCCACAACGCCCTCGACCTCGACGGCGACCGTCGCTTCCGCCAACGGCTGCCCCGCTTCGTCTTTTGTTTCAAAAACCCGCAAACTTTTCAAGGTGAAGAAATTACGCACCCCGCGCCGCGCAAGTTTACGCAAAAGCAAAAGTTCCATGCTCGCTTCCGCCGCGGCATAATCATAACCAAGGCTCGCCTTTGTCTTAAGCTCATGGAAAAGCCCTTTGACAACAGGCTCGTCCTTATCCAAATGAAAACCGAAACGCCGCGCAAGACTTACGATATTGCTTCGTCCCGCAAGTTCGGTAATAAGCACGCGCTGACTGTTGCCGACTTCTTCAGGCTTGATATGCTCATAAAGGCTCGCGTCACGATTGATCGCGCTGACATGGACACCGCCCTTATGGGCGAAAGCGGATTTGCCCACAAAAGCCTGCCGCGCAAACGGTTTCATATTCATTACTTCATACACATACGCGGAAGTCGCGGTAATCTGCCTGAGCATATCGCCGGGCAGACATTTTTTACCCAGTTTCACTTCGATAATGGGAATGATGGAACAAAGATTGGCATTGCCGCACCGCTCGCCGACGCCGTTCATCGTGCCCTGAATGTGCGTAGCTCCCGCCTCCAGGGCGGCGAGAGAATTGGCGACGGCAAGTTCGCAGTCGTTATGGGCGTGAATGCCGAACGCCGCTTCGGGCAATTCTTTTTTGCAGATCCGCACGATTTGCGAAACTTCGGAGGGCAGTGTGCCGCCGTTGGAATCGCACAAGACAAGCGTGTCCGCCCCCGCCTTGTGAGCGTTTTTCAAAACTTCCAAGGCATAATCCTTATTTGCTTTAAATCCGTCAAAAAAGTGTTCGGCGTCAAAAAAGACTTTTTCGGCATGCCGGGTCAAAAAAGCAATGGAATTATGGATAAGCTCAAGGTTTTGCGCTGGGCTGACCCGCAAGGCGTCAAGAGCGTGTTTCTCGCTTGATTTGCCGAAAATGGTCATAATCGGCATTCTTGAAGCGACAAGGGCTTTCATTGTCGGATCGTCCTCAGCCCTGAAACTTGCATGGTGTGTGCTGCCAAATGCGGAAATCTTCGCATTTTTCAATGAATATTGTTTAATTTCCGCAAAAAAGTCATTGTCGACGGGATTGGCCCCCGGCCATCCCCCCTCAATGCACTGGATACCGAAATTATCAAGCCGCAGGGCGATTTTAATCTTATCGGGCATGCTAAGCTGCACATCTTCGCTTTGCGCGCCGTCCCTAAGGCTCGTATCGTAAATATAGAAATCCATCATTCGCCGTCAAGTCCGAAAGTTGTATGCAGGGTTCGCACCGCTTTTTCCAGTTCATTCGCATGGATGAGGCAGGAAATCTTAATTTCGGAGGTGCTGATCATCAAAATATTGATATTCGCCTTATGAAGGGCGGAAAAAGCGATTGCAGCAACCCCGCTGTGGTTGCGCATACCGACGCCGATAACGGAAACCTTGGCGACTTGGTCATCGTATTCAATGCCTTGGGCGCCGATTTCTTCGGCAACTTTTTCCGTATAGACCAAAGCGCGTTTCAAATCCTTATGGGATACCGTGTATGTCATGTCGGTAATGCCTTCGCGGCTCGCTTTTTGAACAATCATATCCACAAGAATCTCATGGTCCGCAAGAGGTGCGAACAAGGCGGCAGAAACACCCGGCTGGTCCGGTACGCCCAAAATAGTTATACGTACTTGGTCTTTGTCAAAAGCCACCCCGGAAACCATAACTGATTCCATCATAGATTCATCCTCCTGCGTTACAAGCGTCCCTTCATCATTGGTAAAAGTTGAACGTACCCAAACCGGCACCTTATATTTTTTCGCAAATTCCACAGAACGGATTTGCAGAACCTTCGCCCCCATGGAAGCCATTTCCAGCATTTCGTCATAGGAAATTTTAGGAATTTTCGTCGCTTTCGGCACCATGCGCGGGTCGGTGGTGTAAACACCGTCCACATCGGTATAAATGTGGCAATCGACGGTTCCGATTTCAGCGCTGAGGGCTGCCGCAATGGCGACGGCGGAAGTGTCGGAGCCGCCCCGTCCCAAGGTTGTGATTCTGTTTTCCATGCTATACCCCTGGAAACCTGCCATGACGACAACGTCGAACCGTTCCAGTTCGGAAAGGAAATGTCCGGCTTCTATGGAAATGATACGCGCGGAGCCATAAGAATTATCCGTCAAAACAGGCACTTGATAGCCTACCATGGAACGCGCCTTCACGCCCGCATCATTCAAAAGCATACTGAAAAGGGCGATGGACTCCTGTTCCCCCGTCGCGAGCAGCGCATCATATTCCGCCGGATTCGGTTCATCGGACCATTGATATGCCATTTCCACAAGCTTATTGGTTTGTCCCGCACGGGCAGAGAGAACGACAACAACTTTATACCCCTGTGCCACTGCGTCCAAAACCTTTGCGCGCACTTTTTTCATGCACTCAAGGTCAGCCACAGATGAACCGCCAAATTTTTGAACCAATACTTTCATGCTTTTTCCTATTCCGCACAAGTCACCTTATGCGATAAAATAATAAAATCAACACATTACAAAACAGTTTCGGATGATTTCCCCGTTCAGGAAATAAAAAAACAATTTTGTAATTTTTTTGTCAGGAGCTGAAGAAACTCTGACGCAATATCCCCATGGGCTACAATATTAACATGCCTTTTTAATTCGCACACATTCACAAAATTGTCTATATTTTGAGAGGCATTTTTTTGCGCCGGGTTTAAATTTTCTTTTGCAAAAAGAATTTCCAAGCGGTTTCCGGCTTTTGCTCCGGGGTGCAGACGTTCCGCCCATTCCAGCAGCAGCACGGCATTTTTGCCGATATTTTGCAGTTCTTCCGGCAAATCGGCGCAGTCGGGCAGACGATATAAATCGGCGTGATAAATTTCCGGATTTGTGGGATATTCATGGCAAAGCGTAAAGCTCGGGCTTGCGACTTCGGCATTTTCGGCATTGGGAAGCGAACCGACAAAAGCGCGGGTGAAAGCGGTTTTGCCGACTCCCATTTCACCAAGCAGATAAACGGTCTGCAATAATCTGCCTTTTTCTTTCAAATCAAGCAGGGTTTTTGCCGCCATTTGCGCGAATTTTTCCGTATCTTCAAGGTTTGCCAAGGTTAGTGAACAAGAATTTCGCATGGTTATTCATCTCTTGTTTGGGCAAACGCCGTAAGTTTTTGACCGGTCAAACGGTACGCCGACCAACCTTGCATAGATACAGCCCCTAAGGACAAATAAAACGCTATGCTCGGTTCATTCCAATCAAGGCAAGCCCATTCCACCCTGCCCAGCCCCTCGGCTTCGGCTTTTCGGGCGATATGCCGCAAAAGCGCTTTGCCGTGGCCCTTATGCCGGAATTCCGGTCTGATGAACAAATCTTCAACATAGATGCCCGCTTTGCCTAAGAACGTGGAAAAATTATAAAAATACAAAACATACCCGATTGCTTCATTTTCAAGCATGGGAAAAATCACTTCCGCTTTCTTTTTGGCAAAAAGCCATTCGGATAAAATTTCTTCCGTCGCCGTCACTTCACGCTCAAGGTGTTCATACCTGGCAAGTTCTTTGATGAGCGAAAGAAGCAAGCCCATATCTTCGGGCTGTGCGCGCCTGAATGTTAATGACATTGTTTTCCTCTATGAATTATGATACGAAAAGGACTTTCGTCCTTTTGTCATGCTTTGTCCGAATGCCGGACGGGATAACGCCCGCAGCAAAATTTCTCGCCTTCCGGGCAATAGCCGAGCCGTTCGCATTTCGCCCCCGCGCTCTTGAAAATTTCCGGCAAAACCTTGCGGCACTCCAAAAGCATTTTATTGGCGCAATCCCTGATTTCCCATTGCGCCCTCGTGCAGCAGCGGTGTTCGAAAAAATTGAGCAGGGAACGGCAGTTCATTGTCACGACGATATTGCTTGCGGCGGCCTGCGGCAAAACCATGCGGGCGTCTTCCTTTGCCAAGCTTCCCCTGCCGTCCTCTTCAAGCATGGTTTTTATGTCATGGTACGCCTTGCCGACTTCCTCCATAAAATCCTCGTAACGGGCTAATATTTCAGGGTTTCTTTTTATGCTCGGAGGCAAAATGTACTCCATGCCGCCGGCGTCCACATAACGCTGGCTTTGCTGTGAATACGAAGCTATGCGGTGACGCACGAGCTGGTGCGTCAAAGCGCGCGAAACCCCTGAAAGGGCGAACGTGAACGTCACATGCTCAATGGGGCTTTCGTGCCCGGACGTAATGATATTGCGCACGAATTCCGCTTGCTTTTCCGTGCTGATTTCCCCGTTTTGCAGGCGTTCCCACATATCGCCCACATAGCCTTGATGATAACATTGCCGAAAAGAGGCATAAATGACGGAAAGGGGGTCGGGAGTATGGGCGAGTATTTTCACTTGTAAATGAGCTTGCGGCATAATGGTTCCTTTTATCGTATGTACATGATGTATTAAAAAAATTATCCCAAATGTCCCATATGCTTGTAAGCACGCGCCGTCACCACCCTGCCTTGGGGGGTTCGTTTGATCAGCCCGCATTGGATGAGATAAGGCTCGTAAATTTCCTCAATGGTCCGCATTTCTTCGGAACAGGCGACGGCAAGGGTTTTCAGACCAACGGGTCCGCCGTCATAATGTTCGATAAGAATGGACAAAATTTTTCTGTCCATTTCATCAAGCCCCATTTCATCCACATCAAGACGGGAAAGGGCGTGTCTGGTCTGCTCTTCGTCAATGGAGCCCTCTCCGAAAACGCTGGCGAAATCACGCACGCGCCGAAGCAGTCTGTTGGCGATACGCGGAGTGCCCCGCGAACGTTTGCCGATTTCCATGGCGGCGTCCCCATTGATTTTCACCCCTAGAATTTTTCCCGCACGCAGAACGACTTCCGACAACTCCTGAGGCGTGTAAAACTCCAAACGGCTGATAATGCCGAAACGGTCACGAAGCGGTGCGGACAGAAGTCCGAGCCGCGTGGTCGCCCCCACCAGAGTAAAAGGCTCGACATCAATCTTAATGGTTTTGGCGGCGGGTCCCTGCCCTATCACAAGATCGAGCTTGAAATCCTCCATGGCGGGATAAAGCACTTCTTCAACCTGCATGGGCATACGGTGTATTTCATCGATAAAAAAAACATCATTGGCTTGCAAATTGGACAAAATGGAGGCTAAATCCCCTCCGCGCATAAGAGCGGGACCGGAAGTGGAAACAATGTTGACACCGAGTTCCGAAGCGATGATATGGGCGAGCGTGGTTTTTCCGAGTCCGGGATTGCCATAAAAAAGCAAGTGGTCCATAGCCCGTCCGCGTTTTTTGGCGGCGTCCAAATAAACCTGCAGATTTTTCCGCAATTCGCTTTGTCCGACAAATTCAGCCAAGCGTCTGGGGCGCACGGATTCGTCCATTTTTTCAAGACTTTCCTGCAAAGAAAAAAATCCGTTGTTTTCCCCGTCCGTTTTTCCGGCATATCCGGTTTCTTCTTCAAAACCGCCGTCATCGTAAAAATCTTCGTCCCGCTCTTCGTCAAAATGCCCGAACGCGGAAGAAAAAGATTTTTGTTTTCCAAACTTTCCGTTCATATTTCAATCATATCCATTTGTTTAAACACATCATTTCTTTTTAGCCATGGTTTTGAGAGCCGCCCTCAAAGCTTCGCCCACGGCAAGGTCGGGTTCTTTCTGCAAAACTTCCGCCAGCACTTCGCCGGCACTTTGCGCATCATAACCAAGATTGAGAAGCCCTGTCAAAGCGTCGCTGTAAACACCGGAGTTTGCGGCAGGACGCATTACGGCGCTTAATTGGGTATCGGCTTTGAATTTATATTTCAATTCCAGAAAAATCTTCTGTCCTGTCTGCTTGCCGATACCTGAAACCCTGGTAAGGGCGTTGACATCGTCCTGCGCCACGATCCGCCGCAAATCGTCAGGTCTGTACACGGATAAAATCGCAAGAGCCGTTCTCGCGCCGACCCTGTTTATGGTCGTAAGCATTTTAAAGGTTTCGCGCTCTTCAAAGGTGGCGAAGCCAAAAAGCTCCTGGGCGTCCTCACGCACCACGAAAGCCGTATACAGGGCGAGCTCTTCGCCCGCGGCGGGCAGCGCCATGCCCTGCGGAATGAAAACTTCATAGCCTATGCCGTAACGGGTTGCGATAATTATGCTTTGCGCTGTCTTTTGTAAAAATTTCCCCTCAAGATAGGCTATCATCATATCCTCATTGTTTTGTATTTGTTTATGATTACCGTTCCGTCTCACGGTTTTTGCGGCAAAAGTCCCGTCAGCTCTTCTTCAAGACGTTTCCGGCATACAGCCAAATATTCTTCCGTCAATTCTTCCGTCACAAAAAAACCTTCCCCGAAAAAAACCTCCACTTTGCTGAAAGGCAAAGGAATTTGAAACTTATCCCAACTGGGGAACGCATAGGAATTTTCCATATTAAGACGCACGGGCATTATTTTCGCGCTCGCTTTTTGGGCGAGCAAAAAAGCGCCGTCTTTCGCCTTGTGGCGCGGACCCATCGGACCGTCAACAGTGATACAGGCATGAACAGTGCCGTCTTTCATAAGTTTTGCGGCATGCAAAAGAGCTTTCAGCCCTCCGCGTCTGCTGGAACCCGCCGCCGTGCGCAAACCCAGTTTCCGCATGAATTTTTCTAAAATCGCACCGTCTTTGCTGCTGCTCACAATGCAGACGATATCCAAATCCTTCCGCAAATAGATAAGCGGAAACAGTTCGTCATGCCAAAGACAAAGAACGACCGGCGTCCCCTTGACATCTTCGCCTTGTTTCCGTCTTGCCGCCACATCGTCCTGCTCGGCGATTTTTACGCGTGTTTTTTCGTCATACCGCAAAGACTTGCAAAACACCTTGTAAAAACGCACGAGCAAATCAACGCAAAAATCAGAAGTTCTGAACAAGTCGCGGATTTTCCGGCGCAAATTTCCCGCTTTATTTTTAATGATTTGTTTTGATTTTTCTATCATGGTCCCAATTTGTCGGAATACGGATTTTTCAACTGCAAAAAAGCTAGACGATTGAATGTATAAAGTATATTATGCCCCTACGCAAAACGCAACAAAAAAGAATGGAAAAATGGAAGATAAAAAAGTACGCCTCAACAAAGCCCTTGCCGATGCCGGAATTTGTTCGCGCAGAAAAGCCGATGAGCTTATTTTCGCAGGTCTTGTCACCGTGAACGGGCAAAAAGCGGACACGCCGGCTTTGCGTATCGACACGAAAAACGATATTGTCCTTTGCCAAGGGAGAAAAGTTTTTTTCTCAGCACGGAAAAAAACGTGCGTCCTTATGCTGCATAAGCCCGTGAGCGTCGTCAGCACGGTCAAAGACCCGGAAGGACGCAAAACCGTACTCGATTTTCTTCCTCCCGCCTATAAGACAAGACGCATATACCCCGTGGGACGGCTGGACTTTTTTTCCGAAGGGCTCTTGCTTTTGACCGACGACGGAGAACTTGCCAACAGGCTTATGCACCCGCGCTGGCACATGCCCCGCGTTTATCACGTGAAGGTGAGACTTCCCGATAAAGGATATGATTTGCAAAAAACCGTGAACCTTATGGAAAAAGGCATGAAACTGGCAGAGGGGGAAGAGCTCGCCCCTGTGCGGGTCCGTCTTCTCAAAACGCCGAAAAGCGAACAGGAAAAACGTGAACTCTGGCTTGAATTTACTTTGTCCCAAGGTATAAACAGACAAATCCGGCGCATGTGCCGCGATACGGATTTAACGATACTGACCCTGAAACGCGTGCAGCAAGGTCCGCTCCTTTTGGGAGATTTGCCAAAAGGCGAAGTCCGCGGACTGACAGCCGGGGAACTGCGGGATTTACGGCGGCTTGTCGGTTTAACAGAATAAAAAAACATATCGGAACATATGAAAAAATAAGGAGAATACCCATATGCAGAAAACAGATGACGCAAACCTCGATATAGAATTTCAAATCCAAGGTCAATGGAAAACAGATTTGGCTCTTGCGTTCGCCTTTGAAGGCGAGGGTGTCGACGATGCCTGCCATTTTACCCAAAATGCCGCCCCATGGCTGAGCATAGCCCCCCAGTGGCGTGATTTTAAAGGAAAAAAAGACGAACGCATTGTTTTGTACGGTCCTCCCGCCATGGAAATTTCCCGCTGTATGGTGCTCGGACTTGGGGAAACAAAGGATTTAACCTTGGAAGACATGCGCTTTTCCTTTGCAAAAGCCGTAACCGCCTGTCAGGATTTAGGCTTGGAACACATCGGCATCGATATTGTTTCCATGGCGCGGATCGGAGCGAAACTTGGCGTAACCCGTGACGATATGGCAAAAGAACTCGCCCTTGCAGCCAAGCTCGCCTTGTATTCCTACACCGCTTTCAAGAAAAAAACGGAAAAGCCGACGCTCCGCAAGCTTTTCTTCCTGCTGGACGACGATTTTTGTGACGACAGCCTGAAAAAGGCGGTACGCTATGCGGAAGCCGAAGCCCTTGGCATTTACCTCGCCCGCGACCTTGCCAACGCTCCCGCCAATGCCGCAACACCGGATTATTTCGCCCAAAAAGCGGAAGAAACCGCCCTTTATCATAATTTTCAATGCACCGTGCTCAAAAAAGAAGAAATAGAAAACGAAAACATGCGCGCATTCTTGGCTGTGGCGAAAGGCTCCGCCCAGGAACCGCGTTTCGTGATTTTGGAATACCGCCCCCATACCGCGGATAAGGAAATGAACCCCCTTGTCCTTGTGGGCAAGGGCATAACCTTTGACTCCGGAGGCATTTGCCTGAAACCGAGCGCCGGCATGGAAGAGATGAAAGGGGACATGAGCGGAGCCGCCGCCGTGCTCGGAGCCTTTGAAACCCTCGGCAGGCTCGGCATGAGCGGAATTTTCCCGAAACGTCCCGTTATCGGCGTCATGCCTTTGTGCGAGAATATGCCAAGCGGAACCGCCGTAAAACCCGGTGACATCGTTTTTGCCAAAACAGGAAAAAGCATTGAAATTATCAATACCGATGCCGAGGGCAGACTGATTTTGGCAGACGCCCTTGCGTATGCGGAAGAAAAATACCAACCTCACATGATTGTTGACATCGCAACCCTTACAGGTGCCTGCGCCGTTGCTCTCGGCGAGGGTGCCGCAGGCGTTTTCAGCCCTGACGACAACCTTGCCCGAAACGTTGCGGAGCGCGGCAGCGCTCTTTTTGAACGCTCTTGGCAGCTCCCCGTTTGGAAGCATTTGATGAAAGAGCTGAAAAGCAATGTTGCCGATATAAAAAATGCCGGTTCCCGTTACGGCGGCTCTTTGACGGCAGCCCTTTTCCTCAAAGAATTCGTAGGGGAAGAGCAGGCTTGGGTGCATATCGACATGGCAGCCGCAGACAATGCCGACAACACCCTCAATCCGAAAGGCGCAACCGGTTTTGGCGTCCGCACCCTTGTTGATTTGAGTTTCATGGAATAGGCATGGGAAAAAAGCTTCATTATTCGCAAGAGCAGTGCGTACGCTCCGCCGGCAAGCTCATGCAGAACACGGGCATGCTCAAACCCTACGCCCGCGTGGGAATTGCCGTTTCCGGAGGAGTGGATTCCTTTGTTCTGCTCAAAGTCATGCAGCTGCGCAGGCAAATCACCCCTTTTCCCTTTGAAATCATGGCGATACACATCAATGCGGGCTTCGATCCCCTTTGCCATGCCCCGCTCGCCGCATGGCTTGAAAAGGAAAACATTCCTTACCATGCGGAAGTCACAGAGCATGGGCTCCTTGCCCATTCCGAAGAAAACCGCACGAAATCGCCCTGCTACTACTGCGCTTTTTTACGGCGGAAACGTTTGTTTGAACTTTGCAGGGAACACAATCTGAGCCATTTGGCTTTCGGACATAATGCCGACGACCTTGTGTCCACGTTTTTGCTTAATCTCGTGCAGACGGGACGCATTGACGGAATGAGCATGTGCGAACCGTTTTTCGGGGGCTTGCTCACAGTGATCCGCCCTCTCGCCATGGTGGAGAAACAGCATATCATAAAAGCCGCCAAGCTTTGGGAACTGCCGATTTTTTCCAATCCCTGCCCCTCCGCCAACACGACAAAACGCACGGACCTATTGGTTAAGCTTGACGAATTCTGCAAAGAAAGCCAAAACGGCAGACGCAATGTTTACCAAGGCATAATCCGCTGGCAGCTGCAAAAACATCTTTTAAAACCGGAAGAACAGCTTGATTTGAGCTCCTTTATCGCGGAACGCCAAGCAAAAAGCAAACGCCAAAAAGAAGAGCGGGCTTTGCGGGAAACAGAGGAAAACGAATAAGAAGCAAACGGAGAAAACAAATGGCGCTTGCAAAAATCCAATATTTGCGCGACAGCAAAACAGTATACGGTGAAAAAGGCGCTTGCCCCGCAACAAGCCGGTCCTGCGGCATGGACCTGCGGGCGGCTTTCCCGGAAAAAAGCATAGAAATTCCGGCAGGCGGACGTCATCCTGTTCCCACGGGCATAGCCCTTGAGATTTGTCAGGAAAATACCGCCGCTTTTCTTTATTCCCGCAGCGGATTGGGGGCGAAAACAGGACTTGCCGTCGCTCAGGGCGTCGGCGTTATCGACCCTGATTACCGCGGAGAAATAATCGCTTACATGCTGAATACTTCCCAAAATTCCGTAACCGTCGAGCAAGGGGACAGGATAGCCCAGCTTGTCTTCCAGCCCTATTTTCCCATAAGCCTTGAAGAGGCGGAGGAGCTTTCTCCCACGGAACGGGGCTGCGGGGGCTACGGACATACGGGAAAAAAATAAATTTTCAGGATACGGACAAACACGATAAGGAGCGGAATAATGCTGCCCATGCAATTGAAACCGAATATTGCATTTCCTTACAAAGAAGAATGGAACGTGCCGACCATAAGGGAATGTTACCGTATTTGGGAAAAATACCAAATGATGCACCACATCAGGGAACATTGCCTTACCGTTGCGCAAGTCGCTTTGACGCTTGCGAAACGTTTCGGCACTGCGGGATACCCTTTGCGCGAGGATATGGTGCTCGCCTCCGCGCTTCTTCACGACATAGCCAAAAGTTACACCATTTATTTCGGCGGCGACCATGCCCTTTTGGGAGCCGCGTGGGTTATGCAGGAAACGCAGAACCCCGCCATCGCCCAAGCTGTCCTCGCCCATGTCATCTGGTTTTTCGACGAAGGCGGACAAGCCATTGAAAACAATCCCTGCACGCTTCCGAATTTGATTTCCTATGCGGACAAACGGGTCCGGCATGATAAGGTCGTCAGCCTTTCCGACCGCTTTCAGGACCTTTTAAAACGCTACGGCACAAGTGAGGAAAAAATTCGCCTGATCAACATGAATTATGCGCAAAGCCAAAAAATCGAAGACGCGCTGATCCGCTCCGGAGTGGATATAGAATTGGAACAAAGCCGCTTGGTGCGGGTACAAAATACGAAACGCAAAAAATAAATGAAACAGGACAATACGGCGGCACGGAACGCTGAACATAAGGAGAAGAAAATGGATGTATTGCTTATCGCAGGCGGTTGGTCACCGGAACGTGAAATTTCCCTGCTCGGGGCGAAAGGCATTGAAAAAGTCTTATCGGAACGCGGGCACACCGTAACGTTTTTCAACCTTTCAGACGGATTTGAAGCCCTTATCCCCCTTGCGGAAAAAGCGGAAGTCGCCTTTATCAATCTACACGGTTCTCCCGGAGAAGACGGACTCGTGCAAGCGCTTCTATCCCGCCTGAATTGCCCGTATCAAGGTTCAAATGCCGAAGGCTCTTTTCTGGCTTTGCACAAATACGCCGCCAAAAGTTTATTCCAAGCCCACGGGCTGAACACGGTAAAAGGCATGTTTTTACCTGCCATGCCTGAAAATTTGGAAGAAATCGAAGCGAAACTCTCCTATCCCATGTTCGTAAAATCCAACAACGGCGGTTCAAGCATACATTTATACCGCGTCACCGACAGGCAGGAGCTGAAAAACGCCCTTGAAACCATGTTCGGCATCGGTTTGGAAATTTTAATCGAAGAACTTGCCGAAGGAAAGGAAGTGACCTGCGGCGTGCTTGACGGCAAAGCGCTGCCTCCCGTTCTGATTGAATCAAAAGCGGAATTTTTCGACTACACCAATAAGTATTCCGCAGACGGCGCGGCGGAAATCTGCCCGGCTCCCATCGGAGCGGAAGCGACCCGGAAGATACAGGAAATGGCGCTCAAAGCCCATAACGCATTGGGGCTTTCCGATTACAGCCGTTCCGATTTCATTCTGACAAAAGAAGGTATTCCTTACATTTTGGAAGTGAACACGCTTCCCGGAATGACTTCCGCCAGCCTTGTTCCGAAAGAAGCGAAAGAAATCGGGCTCAGCTTCGGCGAACTTATTGAAAAACTGCTCAAACTTGCCAAAAAGAAGAAAAATGGATACCGATAAGGAAACTTCCGCGGAAAATCATGCTGAACCGCAAGACAACGCGGAATGTTTCGCATTAAAATCCGTGCCGAAAAGCATTATGGCGGGGCGTTTCGCCTATCTCAGCCTCGGAGTTGCGATGGCGGTGCGGGCAAGTCTTATTCCTTTCGCCATGGAACGCCTGCAAGTCAACGAAGCGGAGCTCGGACTCCTGCTCCTTTGCCTCGGCTTCGGGGCAACGGTTTCCATGCCCGTCGCCGGTGCGCTCACAAATAAATTCGGCTGCCGCACCTATTATATCGCTTGCTTTTTCTTTGCTGGCAGGTCTCGCCATTATGGGTTTTATCGCCCATACTCTCGGCTTACCGTTCGTTTTTATCGCCATGAGCATTTTTCTTTGTTTCGTGGCGGTTATTTTGCGCTGTTTGCCCATAAGGGAATAACGCCTCATTTTGCTTGCCTTTCCATGCAAAGTACCCTACAAAAGAAAAAAATTTAACAAGGCAGACCATGAATTTTGTAACGTTCCAATTTGCGATTTTCTTCTTATTCGTACTGATACTGCTCAGTTTGCGTATCAATACCCTCAAAACCCATAAAACGCTTCTGTTGGGTATCAATATCGCTTTTTATTCTTTTGCCGGCGTGCAATTTCTGCCCTTGCTCCTCATTGTCGCGTTCATCAATTATTATTCCGCTGTCCTGACCAATTCCCACCCTCTCAAAAAACACGCCTTCCGCCGCGGCGTCATCGGTATTGCCGTTCTTCTGCAAATACTGATTTTAGGCTTTTTCAAATATTATGAATTTTTAATTTTAAGCGCGGAACAGCTGATCAATTCCGCGGGATTGCAGATAAGCCTGATTTTTCTTTTGCCCGACATGGACATATTGCTGCCCGTGGGGCTGAGCTTTTATATTTTCCAGGGCATGTCCTATGCCATTGACAGATACAGGGATACCGCCCTGAAACCCATGACTTTTCTTGATGTGCTTCTTTTTGTTTCCTTTTTTCCCGTTGTCCTTTCAGGTCCCATTATGCGGAGCAGCCAGTTTTTTCCGCAGCTTATGGAAGACAGTCCGGCAGGGAGTGACGAGGAATACGAACAACTCGAAAAAAAACTTATCAATCGGGATATTGCCGAGGGATTCAGTTACATTTTAAGCGGTCTGTTCAAAAAAGTTGTGCTGGCGAGCTATTTGTCCGAACACATCGTGCGCGATGTTTTTCAAAGCCCGGAATTTTACAGCTCCGAAACCGTGCTTGTCGCCATGTATGCCTATGCGATGCAGATTTTCTGCGATTTTTCGGGCTATACGGATATAGCCATCGGTATCGGACGGCTCATCGGCTTTAAAATTCCGCAAAACTTCAATGCTCCCTATCTTGCCACAAGCCTTAAAGAATTTTGGCACCGGTGGCATATCAGTCTTTCAGCATGGCTGCGCGATTATGTGTATTTCAGCCTCGGAGGAAACAGAAAAGGCAATAAATACATAAACCTGTTTATTACCATGACTCTTGGGGGGCTTTGGCACGGTTCGCATCTGCGCTTCCTCATCTGGGGAATGGCGCATGGATTGGGACTTGTTTTCAATCATGCATGGACAAGGTACAATCCTTGCAAGGCAATGCTTAAAAATGGCTTTTTTGCAAAAACATATGCCTTTTTCTCATGGTTTCTCACTTTTCACGCCGTTTGCGTTTTATGGCTTTTTTTCCGTGCCGGCAATACGCAGACGGCGTTTGCCATGATAACGAAAATCCTCGCTTTCACCGAAGAGGGCGACGGCTACCCTCTGCTTGTTCCCATAGCGGTTTTATTGACAATGCTTATGCAGGTCATCGGCAAACATTGTTTCAGCGGCTTCGCCTTTATACTTGAAAAGCTGTGCTTTCCTTTCAAGGCAGCGCTTATCGCCTTGATTTGCGCGATCATTTTAAAATTAGGTCCTGACGGCGTTTTACCCTTTATTTATTTTCAATTTTAGAGCGGAATATGAAATTTTCTAAGATAGCAAGAAAAAGCCTTTTGTCATACATGATTATATTCTTCCTCATGCTTCTGTTCGAGGGGCAAAGACTCAGCCCCGTGCTTGAAAGAACGGGAGCCGAGTATCCTGTTTTGCTGACCGTCAACCGCTGCCTGCATGAAATCGGCATAAAAACAAAAATTTATGATTTAAGCGCAAGACTGCATGACGAATTTGATTATATAGCCAAGCACAGCCTTTTCCGTGACATGCAGAATGTCACTCCGACACTAAAAGCCCGGTGGCAAACCATGCTTTCAAGCCAAACCTTGCCGGCTCCAGCTCCCTCCGCAAAACAAACGGAAAAACTGCCCGCCAAAAATACGGACAGCGAACCCCCGCTTACTGACAGTACCGCCAATGCGGAAAATCCCGCACAATCCGTTATGCGAACAAGCGAAGATACGCAATCCGATCTGACAGCCGATTTGCCAATAGATCAGCAAGCCGATACGCAAAACAGCGCCTCATTCCAAGAACCGATAAGCCCGGTCCCCCAAAAAGAAACTATCCAAAATACGGACCAGGAAAAATACCGGTACAATATTTATAATTATCCTTTCAATGCCGAACTGGTGCGAATCCCCGAAACAAAAAGCGGTATCGCAGGCTATGCCGCGCATATCCCCGATTACGGCAAAAAAAAGAATGTGCTTTTGGTCGGCGATTCCATGATGATGGAAGGCTTGGGACCAACCCTGCACGCCCGCCTGCGCAAGCGGGATAATTTAACCGTGCACCGCGAAGGAAAATATTCTTCCGGGCTGAGCCGTCCGGACTTTTTCAACTGGTTTGACAGCCTCCCCCCCATGCTTGAAGCCTATCAGCCCGATTTGCTCGTCATAAGCCTTGGCGCAAACGATACGCAGGATATTGTCATCGACAGGAAACGATATTTTATCGACACAAAACCATGGGAGGAAATTTATTTACAGCGCTCCAAAGATTTCATCGCCTTGGCGGATAACGGCAAAAGGCGCATTCTTTGGGTCAGTCTGCCTGTCATGGGCAAAGAACCGTATTTCACGCGCACAAAACGTATTTCCAAATTGCAGGAAGAAGCGAGCAAAGACGTTCCCCTCGCGCAATTTGTCAATATTGAGCACTTGCTCACGGAAAACGGAAAATATACGACCTTTTACAAGGGAAAAAACAATCAAAGCATACGGTTGCGCTCACAGGATTTAATCCATGTCAGCACAGAGGGCGGAGAAATTCTGACCGATTACGTTTTGCCCTATGTGGATGCCGAACTTGCGGAACTTTACGCGGAAGAAACGCCTTTCTGCTATCCGCCCGTAGCAGGCATGGCGAACCGCGTGACATTCACATCCGGCTTGCGCCAAAAACAAGCGGAATATTACATATGGCTGCCGGAAACCCAGACAATGCTTCCGGAACCTCCGAACAATCAGACCGCCGATAACGAAAAGAAAAAGGGGCGGAACAAATATCCCGATGTTCCGAAACTCATTGCGGAACAGCAGGGCGGCAAGCGTTATCCCGTGCTTTATCTTTTGCACGGCGCAACCAATTCCGGAAAAGAATATGTCGAAATGCTGGGAAAAGAATTGCAGGAGCTTGCAAACAGCAAACAAACGATTATCGTCGCCCCCAGCTGCGAGCCTTACGGCTGGTATGTGGACAGCCCGATAGTTTCCGAAAATCAGATTGCGGGCTTTATCACGAAAGAACTTGTTCCCCATATCGACAGTCTTTATCCCACAACAAAAAAACGGGCGATCACAGGATTGAGTATGGGAGGGCACGGCGCACTGCTCCTCGGTTTCCGCAACAAAAACCTTTTCCAGTCCATGGCAAGCATAAGCGGCGTGCTTGATATCCGCATGCATAAAAACAATTGGAAAATAAAAAACCTCTTGGGCGAACTCACACCGGAGAACCAAAAAATTTGGGACGACAATTCTGTACTGGAGCTTATCAATAAAAAATGGCCCGCCACCTCGCCACGGCAAATCATCGTCGTTACGGGAAACAAGGACAAACTTGTGCTGGAAGAAAACCGCAGCGCCCAAAAATCATTTCAAAAACGGGGCTTCAGCATGGAATACATTGAAGCGGACGGCATACATAACTGGAATTTCTGGCAAAAACATATTCCGGAAACTCTTTCCAAACAAGCCGATTTTCTCAATACCCTCTAAGCATATTAAGAAATACGGGGAAATTCCATGCATATCCGCCCCGCTCAAACCGCCGATGCCGAACAATTATTGGCGATTTACGCCTATTATGTGAAAAATACGGCGATTTCCTTTGAATATGCCGTTCCGAGTCTTGAAGCGTTTCAAAACCGTATCCGAACAACGTTGAACAATATCCCTATCTTGTTTTGGAAAGCGAAAATGCGGTTTACGGATATGCCTATGCGGGCGTTTTTGTCGGACGGGCAGCCTACGCGTGGTCTTGCGAAACAAGCATTTATCTTGACCGTACCGTGCAAAGACAAGGGTATGGGCGAAAACGCTATGAAGCGCTTGAAAAAAAAATTGCAGGAAACGGGCATATTGAATGTATATGCCTGCATTGCGTACCCTGAACGGAACGATGAATTTCTAAGCACCGGCAGTGCTGATTCTCATGCCCGCCTAGGCTTTGAAAGAGTCGGAATATTCCGGAACTGCGGGTATAAATTCAACCGCTGGTACAGTATGATTTGGATGGAGAAAATAATCGGAAACCATGAGAACAATCAAAAGCCGAAACTTATGCGAAATATTCCTGAATAACACTGTCCAAATCCTCAAAGCTCCTGCACTGTATCAGGGCTTGGCGCAGGAGCTTCGCATTTTCCAAATGCCGGACATAACGCGGAACAATGGTCCGCATTTGCAAGACCGCCCGCTCGGGACAATATTCTTTCGCATACGCCAAATGCTTCATGATAAGCGCGTGCAAATCCGTTTTTATCTGTTCGGGGCTTTTGGGAAACAATTCCTCATATTCCGGAATTTGCGAAGAAACAAGACCGTTTTCCCGCACATGACGCCACAGAATTTTATGCTCGGCAAAAATACGGGGATTGCTCATCGCCCCTCTGGCATACATGACGGCATCGGCTCCCGTTTCAAGCAAAACCCGCACGCCGTCGCGCGCCGTAAACAAATCCCCGCTTGCGACAACCGGAATTTCAAGAAGTTCCTTAAGCCGCGCAAGGGCTTCGTAGCAAGGCGTGCCGCTGAAGCCCTGCCGCGCATAACGGGGGTGCAGGGTTATCCAGTCCGCCCCCAAATCCTGTAAACGCAGAGCCGCCTCTTCATAAACATTTTCGTCAAAATAATAACCCAAACGGATTTTAAAGCCGATTTTACGCCCCTTATCCTTATGCACTTCGGAAATAACGCTTTCCGCAACCTTGTATAGGTTTGGCAAATCTTTGAGCATTGCCGCCCCCGCTCCGGTTTTCGCCACCTTCGGAACGGAACAGCCGACATTCACATCAAAAAAACAAAAACCGTCCTCTTTTAAAATTTGTACGGCTTTTCGCATGAAATCATGCTCCGCACCGAAAACCTGCACAATCAAAGGACTGTCTTTCGCCTGCGTCCGCAATAAATCACAGGTATTTTTCCCGTTATAAACCAACCCCTTCGCACTGACCATTTCCGTACAGGCGACATCAGCCCCGTGTTCACGGCAAAGCAGGCGGAAAGGCAAATCGGACCAGCCGGCAAGAGGAGCGAGCCACGGCATATTTTGTGTTATCGGTAAGGAACTTAGTTTCATAATTCTTATATTAAGATATTACGATCACTCGGATATCTTCCAAATTAATTCAATTTAATACTTTTTGTTTGAAAATTTTTTATTTTTCATAGGATACAATAAATACTTACAAAAATTTTCACCTGTTGAACCCAACCAAGGGTATGCTATACGTTGATTATATGGTTCCGAACAATTCAGAAAGATACCTTAGTTAACTATTATGATATTAAAAACTACCATAATTGGTTTGAAATAAATTTTAATTGATTTTTGCATTTATCTACTGATTTGTTGACACTTACTCTTAATCTGTCAATAACCTTGGTTTCCCCTTCTTTCAATAATTCCATAGGCTTAGATTCAAAAGAAGAAATACGGCCTGAACCTAAGAAATCATCAAGCATGAATAAATGATTTTCCGGATTTCTTGTGGAAAGCAAAGTTCTATTTTTTGATAAGATATCATATACCTTTTTTAAATAAAGTTTTGTTTGTTGGTTTGGTTCATTTCTTGCCCCTGCCACTGTCGACCAACCGCAATGTGTTAATACTACCATTTGTATTTTTGGAACATTCATATCATTTTCAGGTAAATATTTTCTAAATTCACTTTGCGGGTTGGTTAAAATATTAATCAATAATTCTAACGATTTTATAGATTGTTGATCCGTACGAACAGGTATTACGAGAGCGTCCGCAGCATACCATGCAAGTTGTGTTGCTCCCGCAAAAAAAGGGGACGTGTCAATTATGCATTTATCTAACGAATTTTCTGAAAGTTCACGCTTAATTTCAGTTTCTAAGGAATAAAGAATACTTTTTAATGCCAATTGTTTTTGTGATTGTTGTAATCCGGCAGTTTGATTAATTGCGGTAATCAACTGTGACGGCAATAAATACAATTCCTCTGAAGAAGGAATATAAAAATTGTTTTTGTCAGAAAAATACTCATTCGTAGCTCCGATAAATGAAGCTACCCTTGTTGCTTTTCCTAAACCGGGAACTAAATAAGGCAATAACATATCTTTTACATTTGTTTGATTGCCTGCATAATAATCCTTATCATAAAAATAAGACAAGTTTCCTTGCGGACAGGTGTCCACCGCTAACAAGTCATCAGCTAGGTAGCTTAAATTAAATGACAATGTCGTCTTGCCAATTCCTCCTCGAAGATTGCACATCGCATAAATTTTGTATTTAGGCAATTCTATTTCAACTGCGTTATTGTTTGCTATATCAAATTGTCTGTATATGATTGTTTCCAATGACATAAGCATACTCCTTTTATTAGTTCTACCTTTTTTACATTAACATGTAAAACTAATCACAGGATATATAAACTTTTATTAATGTCAATAGTTATTTACTGCAACGGCTTCCATTTTATGGAACATTCCCATTTTTTGCTCAGTTTTTCCAAAAAAACGCACAAACAATAATAGAGCAGAGCCGTCAGTATCCAAATTTCAACGGTCCTTCCCGTCACATTCATAAGTTCCATGCTTTGGAACGTGAGTTCCTGCAGCGAAATAATGGAGGCGATGGCGCTGTCTTTCATGGTGCTTATGCTTTGCCCCGCAAGGGGGGCGAGGCTTTGGCGCATAGCCTGCGGAATAATGATATGGCGGCGGATTTGCCATGCCGTAAGTCCGCTCGCCCTAGCGGCTTCCCATTGCCCGCAGGGTACGCTTTCAATGCCGGCGCGCACGATTTCCGCAATGTACGCCCCCTCATAAAGCCCGAGGGTCAGCACGCAGGCAGCCATTCTGTCAAGCTGCCCCTCCGGAGCGGCCAAAACATAGAACAAGCCCTTATATTCCGATTTCGCAAGGCTGTTTTCCGCATTGCCCCAAAATTCCGTAAGCACGGAAGAAGCGAAGAAAAAAACCAGGAAAAGCAAAACAAGCGGCGGCATATTGCGGAGAACAAGCACGTACAGCCTGCCCGGCAAAGCCGAAACACCGCTTTTATGGGCGGAAACGATGCCCACGAACGAACCTGTCAAAAAAGCGAGCGCCAAGGACCACAAACTTAACCGCAGGGTCATGCCCACGCCTTGCAGCAAAACGCCCGCATGCCAATTTCCGTTTTCGTCCGCTCTTATCAAATACGAAAAAAGGCGTTTAAAACTGAAATCCTGCACAGAGGCGAAAACAGCATGCAGTACGAACAAAAACAAAACCCCGAAAATAAGCAGGAAAAGTTTATCCGCATTGTTCATGGTGCCAAACGTTCGTTTTTGCGTACCTAAAATATATGCCATTTTTACGCCCTGTTTCCAATGCCGGCGGCTAATCGCCGGGGATCAGCTCCTGCCATTCGGTTCCCATGAACCAATATTCCGCCCTTTCTTTGAGCCAGCCCGAACCGTGCATAGTCAAAATCCAATTGTCAAAGACATTGAGGGTGTCAAAATCTCCTTTGCGCACGGCAAAGCCGATAGGTTCCTTATATTCGGCAATTTCAAAGGGACGGAAAAGCTTGTCCGGATTTTTGGCGATTTCCAGTGTCGGCAAAGGACGGGAAGAAACAAAGGCAAAAGCGCGCCCTGACAAAACCTCCTGAATGGCGGGCGCTTCCTCATTGAAAAAACGCACTGTCGCTTCCGGCAAAAACTTCTTTGCGAATGTCGCTCCTGCCGAACCGTTGCGCACCGCGACAACCACGGCTTTGTTATTAAAATCCGCAAGGCTTTTAAGTCCGCCCGCCTTTTCCTTATTCGCCGTGATGTCCATTGCGTTGTAATCATACGGCACGGTGAAGTTCACGGTTAAATTGCGTTTTGTGGTCACTCCCATGCCTCCGATGATCACATCAAACTTATTTGCCAAAAGTGCGGGAATAATGCCGTCCCAGCTGGTAGGAACAAGCTGCAGTTCCACGCCCAAATCTTCGGCAAGCTTTTTGGCGACATCTATTTCAAAGCCGATGTATTCCCCATTCTTATCCTGCATAGCCCAAGGCACAAACGTTGAAAATCCGACCCGCAGCACCCCCCTTTCCATAACGGCGTCAATCGTTGACTCCGCCCGTGCCGCATTCGCCAAGAAAAACGGCAGAACAAGCATGACAGCCAATATTTTTACAAGATATTTCATAAAAACTCCTTTTTCATCGTTTTTGAGCAAAAATCAATGCCGGCACACTGACGAAAAGCGTCAGCAAAAAATATAAGACTGCAACAATTATCCATATTTCAAAGGATAAATAGGTTTCGGAAATAACATTGCGCGCCTGCAAAGTCAAATCCGCAGCAGCAATCGCACTGACAAGCGACGTATCCTTTATCAGGGAAATAAGCTGTCCTGCGAGGCTTGGCAAAACATTGCGGAAAACTTGGGGCAAAATGACATACCGCAGCGTTTTCGGAAGCGACATGCCAAGGCTGAAAGCGGCTTCCCATTGGGCATGGGGAAGAGCGAGAATGCCGCCCCGCAGTATTTCCGCCAAATACACGCCCTCGAACAAAGCCAGACAGAAAACAGCCGTCATGAACGGATTGAGCCGAAGCACGCCCGCAATGACAAAATAAAACAAAAAAAGCTGAATCAGCAAAGGCGTGTTGCGGATCAATGAAATCAAAGCCCGCCCGGCGAAAGCAAGCACGGGAGATTGCCCCAAACACATGAACACAAGCGAAAAGGCAAAAAATAACGCAAGAAACATGCTGCAAAACGCAAGCAAAACCGTTATGCCCAGTCCCTGTAAAAGAGGACCCGCCCTAAATCCCCCGGCAGTCCAAACGCCAAGATAACGCCAGCTCCTTGCCCATTGCCACGCGTAACCGTCGCCTGCCTCAATGTAAACCCACACGGCGCAGGAAACCATGCACGCAACAAGCAGAAGCGGAAGCAATGCGTTTTTCATGCTGTTTGCAAACTTTTCCCGCGAAGAAAAAGGCTTTCTGTTTTTCATGTGTTACCTTATTTTACCGTATGAATTTGTCCGTTATGCATACTGACTGTCGATAAACCGTTGAAGGATTTTCAGCGCGCAAGCAATCGTATTATGTCAAGTCCGCATGATATATAAAACAATTTTCCGCTTGTAAAGGTTAAAAACCGCTTCGTTTTTCCGCTGTTTTCCGCTTTCCTTTCAATGGCGGTTTCAGCAAAGCTCGGCGTCGCCAAGTCCAAACTGCGTGAGGGAATTTGTTTTTGTTTGGATACAAATAAACCGGAAATCCTCTTCGGAAGCATTTTCAAGCGTCCGAACAGCCTCCGGCATGACTTTCACCGCGCTGCCCTCTTTCACGCGGATTTTTTCGTTATCGACCGTCAATATGCCATTTCCTTTCAGAACGATGTAAACTTCCTCGTTTTCTTTGTGCTTGTGGTTAAAAGGAACTTTAAAACCTTTCGGAACACTGTTGACGGAAATTTCACACCCTGTCAGCGCAAGTGTATCATGCAAAAACACTTTTCCGTTTTCAAGCCCGATGAGTTCATCAAGTTTTCCCAATTCCGTTGTTTCGTACTGTTTCATACCATATACTCCTTTTTAGTTTGATATCTAACTATTTGTATGGAAAACGGCATAGCCCGTGCCATTTCACCGACAATTTGCTCCTAAGAGAGATTGTTCTCCATTTTTTTCAGCAGCGCGTCTAATATGCCCGTTTCTTCCGCCGTAAAACCTTGGCAGAGAAGTTCATTCAATTCTTTTGATATGTTCTCAAACACCGGTTCAAACCGTTTCCCTTGTTCGGTAAGCCGGATATAAGTAATCCTGCTGTCGTTCCGCGACTTTTCCCGGTACACGAAACCGAGCCTTTCAAGCTTATCGGTTAAAACCGTAACCGTCGGCTTGGTGCGGCGGATTGTATCCGCAATATCTTTCATGGTCACATCTTCATAGCGGTACAGCACAGCCAAAACATCACCGTGGCTTGGTGCGAGCCCCTCCGCGCCGTTTCGGGCGAGCCGATCCATGATAAAACGGTTTGCGCTTTCCCTGATTCTTGAAATCGTGGATAAACTGTTTCTGTTTTCCGTACTCATGCATCTACAATAATTCGACATCTAATCATTGTCAAGAAAAAATTATTCTCCAAAAGCCAGCACATGAAACTTGTCTTTTGCAGTATATTATTATAAATCTATTTTATAAAGTAAGTTAACTAGGAAAAATTATCGTATAATATATGTTGAGTTTATTAGAAAATCAAAAAATATATAAAACAACGCAAATTCATAATCGGCGCTATTTAGGTAATAAATACAAACTGTTACCAACCATTAAACATATTGTAAAAAAAGAATGTTTTTCAATAAACTCTGTTGCAGATATTTTCACAGGAACCGGAGTTGTCGCCTCTGCATTTATGGATAAACAAATTATCACTAATGATTTATTATATAGTAATTATATTAGCAATATAGCATGGTTTAGCAATCAAGAATTTAATAAAAAAAGAATTATTGAATTTATACAATATTATAATTCTATTCAGCCAACAGAAGAAAATTATATGACGCAAAATTTTTCTGATACCTATTTTAGCCATGAAATTTGTGCTAAAATTGGTTATATTAGAGAACATATTGAAAAAAATTATCATATTGGCATTATTAATGAAAGGGAACGTGCAATTCTTATCACTTCATTACTTTATGCTATGGACAGAATAGCAAATACCTGCGGGCATTATGACGCATATATAAAAGATGGTAATTTTTCTAAAGAGTTGGAGCTTGCCGTTCCTGAAGTTTCTTCATGCAATAATAAAAATAATCAATGCTATAATAAAGATGCCAATCTACTTGTAAAAGAAATATATGCTGACCTTGTTTATATCGACCCGCCTTATAATTCAAGACAATATTGTGATACTTACCACTTATTGGAGAATGTTGCCAAATGGGAAAAGCCTGAAGTTTTTGGCGTTGCGAAAAAAATGGATAGAAGCCATTTAAAAAGCGAGTATTGCACACAAAATGCGGCAAAGATATTGGAAGAACTTATAGAAAACATTAATGCCAAATATATTTTGTTTTCGTATAACAATATGGCAAGCAAAGGAAATGACCGCTCTAATGCAAAAATTTCTGATGAAGATATTTTACGTATATTGCAAAAAAAGGGAACAGTAAAAGTTTTTACGGAAAATTATAGGGCTTTTACAACAGGAAAGTCAAACATTCAAGAAAATGCTGAACGACTTTTTCTTTGTATCTGTTTTGAGCAAAAAAAGATAGCTTCTCCCATGAATTATACGGGCGGAAAATTTAAGCTGCTGTCCCAAATTTTACCGTTATTTCCTAAAAAAATTCATACTTTTGTTGATTTGTTCTGCGGCGGCTGTAATGTTGGCATAAACGTAACTGCCGAACAATATATTTTTAATGACAGCAATCAAGAAATTATGGGATTGTATTCCATACTTCAAAAAACTCCAATACAACAAATTTTAACTTCCGTTATTAATATTATCAATCAATACGGACTTTCAAGCTCCGCTTCATATGGATATGCTCATTATGGTTGTGACAGCAGCTCAGGTCTGGGAAAATATAACAAAGAAGCATTCAATAGATTAAGAACAGATTTTAACTTGTTACAGCAAAAAGATTATCACTATTATATAATGCTTTTTGTTTTAATTGTTTATTCATTTAATCATCAGATACGTTTTAATAGTAAAGGACAATTTAATTTACCTGTCGGAAAGCGTGATTTTAATAAAAAAATTCAGAAAAAACTTGTTGATTTTATGCAGGCAGTTCAAAAAAAAGACTGTTCTTTTACAACATACTCTTTTCTTGACTTTGATATTTCATGTCTGACCAAAGATGATTTTGTTTATGTTGACCCTCCCTACCTTATCTCCTGTGCAAGCTATAACGAAAATGGCGGATGGACAGAACAAAATGAAAAAGAACTTCTTTTATTTTTAGAAAAACTTGATACACGAGGTATTCGTTTCGCTCTTTCTAATGTATTAAGAAATAAAGGAAAAGAAAATACATTGCTTTGCGATTGGCTTAAAGAACATAAACATATCCAAACAATTCCATTGCAGTATACTTACGCAAATTCAAATTATCATACCAAGGACAAAAGCGGCAACTGTGAAGAAGTTTTGATTATCAATTATTAGGGGAGCAATTATGCCTTATCCAAATATAGCATATAAAAGTTATTGTTGGAGTTTTGGAACAACAAGCTTCAGAACTAAAAACTTCAGCCAAAAAATTGAAACATTATTGCTGCTGCTTGATGATTTTTGGAAACATCCCGAAAATGTAAATCAAGATTGGAAAGGCAATCAGCATTTGCAAAGTTCATTTTATGATTTTATGAAAGAACATAAATTTTTGACAGGAGATGCAGAACGCAAGGCTAAAGATGCCAGAGAAAAGACTTCGGGACTTGCAGACATTGGATTAATTACTCAAAACCGAAAACTGTCCAAAGTCGGCAAAAAACTGCTTGAAATCAGTAAAAATAACGACTTTACGGCTGATAATATTTTAAGTATTCCGCAAGACAGTTATATTTATTTTATGCAAATGCTAAAAACATACAACGAATTTGAGGGGGAATATGTTCGTCCTTATTTTGTTTTATTATTTTTATTGTCAAAATTCGAATATTTGACTTATGAAGAATTTACATTCCTACTTCCACTTTGCATAAATCAATTTTCAACAGAAAAAATAGCAGAAGGTATTATACAAATTAGAAATAATCAAAAAACTATTGACGACCTTATTATTGAAATACTGTTTTCAATGGATAACTATCTCGAAGCGCAAACATTGTTTTTAAATACCCCTGTAAACAAAGAACTTATTTGTGTTGTTGGAATTAACCGAAAAAGCAGAACTTATGACAAAGCATATTATCCTTTTTATTTGGAGTTAAAAAAAGTTTTTCTTTTGGGCAAGGAAGATATTTTTCCTCTTTATAAAGCTACAAAAGACATAACAATAGGGAAATATTGGCGGTCTTTTTTATTTTCAAGCCAAAGCGAAAGGGCAATAAAAAGTAGTGGACGGGAACTTTTGAATGATACTGTTTTTACTTCTGTGCAAAATGAAACAGAATTAAAAAAGCTCTTTTTCCGATTCATGCATTTATTTAAAGCAAAAGCAACTCTTGCGGACTATTTTGATTTAAATAGACGTTATATAAAAAATACGGATATTGTCCTTTTTGAAGACAGTACGGTTAAACTGGATATTATTCCCAAACATATTTTTAAAAATCTTGAATCTGATTTATTGCGATATGCTTTTACTAAAACAAATACGCTGCATGATAATATTCCTTTAAACAATATTTTTCCGGAACTTTCTTTTAATGAGCAAGACTTTATTTCAGCGGTTAATGAAGAATTACATATTGATGCGGAAACAGTAAGTGAAGCCCAATCGGCAGTAGAGCAATATAGATATAAAAAATTCAATAAAATGATTGATGAGAAATTCAGCAATGAAAATCTTATTCAGCTGTTAGAATATTTTGAAAACAGAGAAGACGAAAAAATTAATGAATATGTAACAGACAACGCCGATATTCCTACAATTTTTGAATATATTCTTGGTATAATATGGTATAAAGTATGTGAACGGCAAGGAAAGATTTTAGATTATATGAAATTGTCATTGGAAGCAGATTTATTGCCCAAAACGCATGCAGGGGGCGGTGAAGCTGATATTGTCTATGAATATCAGGAAACACCCCATTATCCTTCCCATAGTCTGCTGTTGGAAGCCACACTTGCCAATGCTAATTCACAAAGAGCAATGGAACTTGAACCCGTTACAAGACATCTTGGACAACACATTTTGAGAAATAACAACTTAAAATCTTATTCCGTATTTGTCAGCAATAAACTTTATATTAATGTTATTTCTGATTTTCGTTTGCGTAAATTTTATACATGGTATGATAACTCAGATAATAGTCATTTTGTTCAAGGTCTAAAAATTATTCCACTTGAAACAAGCGACTTAAAAACAATTATCCAAAATGAGCTGACCTATAAAGAATTGTACCCGCATTTTGAAAGATCCTATCAATCTTCAAACATGGAAGCAAGAAGCTGGTATGAAGACCTAAAAGCATTCTAAGCATACGCTGTCAACTTAAAAAACATTTCCCCGTTTCCTGTCAGTTTTTGGACGGAATTTGTTTTTCATTTGCCTTTCCTTTTTATTTTTTTATATTTATCTATTTGAAATATAATGATTTTTATTTTTTGGCACTCAATATGCTATATCAAAGGCAAGGATAAAGGAAAAAACATGGCAGGGTTCAAATTCGCATTGGAAAAAGTTCTCCAATACAAGGAACAGCTTGAGAACGAGGTGAAAGCCAAACTTGCCGACCTTGGCGCAAAAAAGCAAATGTCGGAAAACCGCCTCGCAGGCTTGAAACAAGATGAGCTTTTCCAAGAACAAAAACTCAGCAAAACCCCGGTTCATGAAACGGGTGAGCGTTGGCTTATTGACAACTATATCAAGGCGATACGTCAAGACATACAGCAAACGCAAAAAAACATCGCCCTGCTTGATACCAGAATTGAACAAACCCGTATCGAGCTGGCGGAAAAAGCAAAAGACAGAAAAGTTATGGAAAAACTCAAAGAAAAACACTTTGAGCTTTACAAAAAAGAAGAACAACTAAAAGAGCAGAGGAACTTAGATGAAATTGCAAGCATTCGATTCAAAACGCAGACTTACTAATATTTGTTGCTTTGTCGTAGGTCTCGGTCTTGTGAAATTAGTTTTTGGCGCATACATTCTTGCAGGCGGAACCCTTTTCAGCTTTGAAAGCGTAAAACACCCCGCCGACCCGAAAGCGGAAGCCCTCGCAAAGGCAAGGGAACAGCAGCGCCTCGCTCTAAAAAAAGCCAATCAGGAAATCATTGTTTCTCAAAAAATTGACACGCCCGCAGACAGTCAGGTTTCCGACAGCGCGACGCAGTCATCAGAAAATAAAACCATTGCCGCAATCAACAATCAAAACAAAGCAAAAGCCCGTTATCTCGCCGACAACGCCGACGGCGTGAAAGCCGATATGCTTGTGCAGGCTTCCATGGCGACCATCGGAGCGAAACAAAGCCAAACCCGCCATGCTTTGCTTGAAAGCTCCATTCAGGAACCAAGCGAAGAAGCGAAAAAAGAGCTGAACGAATCCCTTGAAAGCGCAAAACCGAACTATAAGCAGGAAAAAACCTTTTCTTTCAGTTTGGTAGGCACAGCCCATGCCGAAGAACCGAATGCGGGCGAGTATCTGCGTCCCGACCAACGCCAGACAACAACGATGATTCCCACCCCGAAAGTGGAAAAGCCCTATGATTCCCCTGATGTTTTGAGCTACAAAGAAGCGGAGCTCAACCAAAAGGAAGAAGAACTCCTTTCCTTGCAGGAACAAATGAATTCCCGCATGCAGGAACTCAACCAGCTGGAAAACAAACTGGGCAACATGGTGCAGGAAGCAAACAGCGTGGAAGATACCAAATACACCCACCTTATCGCAACCTATGCGGCCATGAAACCGAGAAAAGCGGCGGAAGCCCTTTCAACTCTTGATGAAAAAATCGCCGTACGCATTCTGAACGGCATGAAAAGCAAACAGTCCGGCGAAATCTTTTCATACATGGACCCTCTCCAAGCCGCACGCCTTTCAAAAGCCATGACAAAACTGCAAACAAACTAAATTTCCCTTTCCTTTCATATCCTTAATCCTTTTGTTCTTCATCTTTTGCCGATAAGCACTATTTTACATAGTGCTTATTTTTTGTTAATATTCCCGAAAAAGGATTTTCTTATGTATGAATGTATACAAGTGGCTGAAAACACCTACTATATCGCAAGCCCCAGCAATACCGGCTTATATGTTGAAAATGGCGAAGCATGGATCATCGATACCGGAATCGACACCCGCGCAGGCAAAAAAATTGCGAAACGCCTCGAAGAAAACAATTGGAAGCCGAAAGCTGTCATCAACACGCATTGCCATGCCGACCATATCGGCGCCAACGCGTGGCTGCAAAAACAATTCGACATTCCTGTTTATGCCAACGGCATGGATTGCATGTTCATTGAAAACACGCTGCTTTCAAGCATGGCGCTTTGGGGGGCGTATCCGCCAAGGGCTTTGCAAGGCGTCTTTTTCACGGCGGAAAACAGCAAAGTCACCCCGATACAAAACGCTCCCCTGCCTCAGGATTTTGAAATCATCCCCTTTTCCGGGCACAGCCTTTTCATGATCGGACTGCGCACGCCCGACAATATCGTGTTTACCGCCGACGAACTTTGTCCTCCGCATATTTTGGAAAAATACGGCATCGGCTATAATTACTGTCTGGAAGGCTATTTCAAAAGCCTTGAAACAGCGGAACGGCTGGAAGCGAAACTTTTTGTGCCCGCCCACGGCGAACCTTTCGCCGATATACGAGAGCTTGCCGCAATAAACCGCAAATCCGTGCTTGACGTTTGCAGGCTGATCATAACGCTCTGCAAAACGCCGCAACATTTTGACATGCTTTTGCAAGGCGTTTTCAACCATTACGGACTGAATATGACGTTCGCCCAATACACGGTCACAGGTTCCGTGCTCCGTTCCTATCTGTCATGGCTTTATGACGAAGACGCTCTCGAACCGGTTATCCTGGACAACATCTTATATTGGCGGGCAAAATAAAACGCAAAAATTCCCTTATACCCTTATCAAATCATAACGCGTCATCTCATATGCGTCATCTGCTGATTTTCGCTTTCACCTGTTCCAAAGTCAGTCCTTCCAAATGGCGCACCCGCAAATTCACCAATAAGCAAACACAAAGCAAACCTAAAATGAGGGCAATCCAAAACCCATACACGCCCAACGGTTTGACAATGAAATCAGTGTAGCAGAGCGCATACCCGATCGGCACGGACAAGCCCCAGTACGAGAAACAGCAAATGTAAAAAATAGCCTTGGTGTCGTTATAACCGCGCAAAACGGACAAAACAACCATTTGCACGCAGTCCGGAATCTGGTATATCGCCGTAAAAATCAGAATGCTGCCTGCAAGCGCTATCACCATAGGGTCTTGGGAATAAAGTTTCGCAATCTCTTCCCGGAACAAAACCATGCCGCATAAACTGACAAAACCGATAAGAACCCCGATAAGCACGCTCGACTGCCGTGTTTCTTTGGCTTTAACCAAATCGCCCGCCCCCACGTGCCTGCCGATCAAAATACTGGTTGCGGTGCCAAGGGAAAGGGGAAACATGAAAAGCAAGCCGCTTGTCGTCATGGCTGCCTGATGTCCTGAAACCGTAACTTTGCCCAAGGGGGAAATCAATAAGGAAATGAGCGAGAAAGACGAAACCTCCAAAAGCAGGGCGAACGCGATGGGAAGCCCCAGACGCACCACCCGTTTCATGACGACCATGTTGGGCCTGACGATTTTAAACGTGCCGGGACTGTATTTTTTCAAATAATAAAACATGATGAAAAACATTATCCAGCAAACAACCGCCGTCGCAAGCCCGCAGCCGGCTCCGCCGAGGGCGGGAAAACCGAAATATCCGAACACAAAAATCATATTCAGCGGAATATTGCAAAATAAAGCCGCAAAACCCGCAATCATGGCGGGACGCGTATATGACTTCGCTTCCATAAAAAAACGGGTCACAAAAAAAAGCAGGAAAGCCGGCATGCCCCATTTTATGTAAAATAAATATTCAGAAGCGATCTGCGCCATTTCCTTGTCGATTTTCGCAGATCGCACATAAAAATAAGAAGCGAGCGTGAAAAGCGCAATCAAAAAGGCGGAAAGCAAAAACGCTATCCAAATGCCGTTCCGCCAAAAACGGTTCAAACTTTCCTTTTTTCCCGCGCCAAGCCCTTGCGCCACAAGCGGACCGATAGGAATAAGGATTCCCTGCCCGAAAAGCAAAAGCGGTGTCCATATCGCCCCGCCGATGGAAACGCCTGCCATGTGCGCCGTTCCCGCCATGCCCGCCACGACGGTGTCTACGAAATTCATGGACATTTGCGCGAGCTGCCCCAGTAAAATGGGCATACCCAAATGCAGCAGACTTTTGGCATGGGCTTTAAACGTATTTTGAGAAATCATAAGTATCGTTTCTGTTCCTAAAATAAAAAAATATGCAAAAGTTAAGAGGATTTTCTAAAATTAAAAACGCGTTCTGTCAAAAGAAAAAGCGTAAAAAAGAAAAAGAGGATAAAAAACAAACGCTTTTATCCTCTTTCATGAATACGGTGAAAAGCTGTCAAAAAAGCATCATGCGGGATCAGCTGTTTCCGGAGCAACCGTGCTTATCCGCCCCGCACAGGTGCGTTCCGCAGGAATGCCCGTGCCCATGATCGTGATGAGAACAGCAAACAGCGGCATTGAATTTCAGCGAGCCCGCAAGATACGCGTCAACCGCTTCATCAGCCATGCCCGAAACCCCTCCGAAAAGCTGTATGCCGGCTTCTGCCAAAGCATTTTGGGCTCCTGCGCCGATACCGCCGCAAATCAGCACGTTCACGCCGGATTTTGCCAAAAAATCAGCCAAAGCCCCGTGTCCCTGCCCGTTGGTATCGACAACGCGGCTGTCCGTTATTTTTCCGTTTTCAACATCGTAAAGCTTGAATTGCTCGGAATGTCCGAAATGTTGGAAAATCATGCCGTTTTGATAGGTCGCTGCGATCTTCATATCCATATCCTCTTTTTTCGTTTTTAAAATATATTGCAAACCGTCTGTTTTTTTTCAGCAAAAAGAACAATTTTGCCGAACATTGATAATACTATAATGCCTCCCGCCCAAAAAGCAAGCGGCAGCGCAGCCATTAACCGTTATTTTTTAATCTTCCCCCTCGGTTTGACACTATTTTAAAAATCTTATAAACAAAAAAAACACATTTTATCAGGCACGACCGGTTAAAACAAGCCATGCAAAAAAATATCGGAAAAAACACCCATGATCCCGTAATGGAAAATGACTTGAATCATTTTCTTGCGCTTATGAGCCAGCGGGGCTTAAACACCACGAAACAGCGTGTCAATATCGCAAAAATATTTTTTTGCATGCAGGGTCATCATTCTTTGGAAGAAATCTGCCAGGAAGTGCGCAAAACATATCCGGGCATAGGACAGACGACCGTTTACCGCACAATCAAGCTCATGTGCGAAGTGGGGCTTGCGGAAGAACTGCATGTGGGGGAAAACTTCGCCCGCTACGAAGTTTGCATAGGAAAACAGCACCACGACCATTTGGTCTGCACAGCCTGCGGAAAAACAATAGAATTTCACCTGCCGGAAATTGAAAAATACCAAAAAGAAATTGCGGAAAAAAACGGCTTCACCCTCCTGGACCACCGGCATATCCTGCTCGGTATCTGCGAAAAATGCCGCGCGAAACACCGTGAAAAAACATAAGATCTGCTCAACGCTTTTTAAATGAACCCCCTTTGACATATTTTAATTACAGCCCTTTGTTTTGCTTGCGAAATAAAGGGCTTTATGCTATTCTCGCTCCTTGGAAACAAAAAATACCTTTGGTTTGATCAGGCGGCACATGAAAGAATTTACCCGGTTTATCGCGCAGGAACAAAACGGCATTGCGAACGCATTGGAAAACGTGACGAAAAAACTGCCCTCTTCCGTGCGGGAGATCGCAAGCTACGCTTTTTTATCCGGCGGAAAAAGACTCCGCCCCGTCTTGACGCTCTTATGGTACAATCTTCTTGAAACGGAACAAAAAATAACCCATCCGGAGCTCTCCGTATACGATGCGTCCGTTGTTCTGGAAATGTTCCATGTCGCAAGCCTTCTGCATGACGACGTGCTTGACAATGCGGAACTGAGACGCGGCAAAACCGCAAGCCACGTGAAATTCGGCGTCCGCCCCTGCCTTTTGGCGGGAGACGCCTTGCTCGCCATGGGCAACAAGCAAATGGCGGAATTTCAAAACACGGCGCTTATGAGTATCATTTCCGACGCATTGCTCAAAACGGCAAACGGCGAAATCGAAGAAATCAATCTTACCGGAAAAATTCCGGACAATGCCGAAGAATATCTTGCCGTCATCGAAGGAAAAACGGCTTGGATCATCCGCTCCGCCTGCGAAGTGGGCGCCGTTATGGCGGGTGCCGCCCCGAAAGATGTCGCCGCCGCCCGTGATTTCGGTTTAAATCTCGGCATGGCGTTTCAGATTGTGGACGACGCCCTTGATTTTTCTCCCGAAGAAATAATAGGCAAACCTTCCGGCGGCGACCTCAGGGAAAGAAAATGCACGCCTCCTGTCCATATGTATCTGCAAAGCCTCACTGAAAGCGAACGAGCCGATTTCATCCAAAAATTTCAAAATATTTCCAACCCCGTTTTTGCAGGGCGAAACATCCCGAAAACCGAAGGAAAAACATTCAGCGAGCAGGAACTGCAAACCATCGCGCAAAAAATCATTGACGCGGGCTATCCGCAAAAAACCCGCGAACTCGCCCAAACCTATTTGGACGAAGCGGAAAAACATTTGCAGGGCTTTTCGGGAACATACAAAACCATGTTAGCGGAAGCGATAACCTATATAAAAGAAAGAAAGAAATAGCCGCAAGGCATAAACCCAAAAAGGTGGATTATGAGTCTTTTACGTTTGGAAATTCGTGTCAAGGAAAATCAACAGGACCCGGTAGGACGCAGAGTTGCGGAAGAAATAAAAGAAGCGCTCGGCTTCAATATCGATACCGTACGTATGGTGAAAGTTCTTACTTTTGACGGTATCGGCGAAGAAGAAGCGGGTTTGCTCCTTGAAAAAGCCGTTATGCACGACCCGGTTCTGCAAAGCGCAAGCCTTCAGCCGAGCCCGTCCGACGCCGATTTCATACTTGAGGTAAGCTTCCGTCCCGGCGTAACGGACAATGAAGGCAACACGGCAAGGAACACCGCCGCCCTCGTGCTCGGAAAAGAAAGGGACACCCTCAAGGTTTACACCGCCAAGCAATACCATCTGTGGGGCAAAATAACCCGAGCCGAAGCGGAAAAAATCGGCAGGGATCTGCTTGCCAACGAACTTATCGAACGCCTGCGCATAAAAAGCAGGGAAGAATGGGCGAAAGAAGCGGGCTTTGAAGCGCAGGCTTCAAAAGTCACCGGAAAGGCTTCGGATACGGTCCGCATTATTCCGCTCCTCGGCATGAGTGACGCGGAACTTATCGATTACAGCCGTAAAAACACCCTCGCGCTCACGCTGGAAGAAATGCTTATCATCAAGAATTTTTACGCAAAAGACGAAACCAAAAAAGACAGGGCGCAGTTCGGTTTGCCCGAAAATCCAACGGACGCGGAACTGGAAGTGCTCGCCCAAACATGGTCCGAACACTGCAAACATAAGATTTTTGCCGCCAAAATAGAATATGTGAACACGGAAACCGGCAAGACCCAACATATCGACAGCCTTTACAAAACCTATATCAAAACCCCGACAGCCACTATCAGAAAACGCCTTGGCGACAATGATTTCTGCCGTTCCGTTTTCAGTGACAACGCGGGAGTCATGGCTTTCAATGACGATTACGACGTCTGCATCAAAGTTGAAACCCACAACAGCCCCTCCGCCCTCGACCCGTACGGCGGAGCGTTGACCGGCATCGTGGGCGTGAACCGCGACCCTATGGGAACAGGCATGGGAGCGGAACTTATTTGCAATACCGATGTTTTTTGTTTCGCTTCGCCTTTCCATGCGGACAAAATGCCCTCCCGCCTCCTGCATCCCCGCCGCGTCATGGAAGGGGTGCGCAAAGGAGTTGAAGACGGAGGAAACAAATCCGGCATACCGACTGTGAACGGAGCCATTGTCTTTGACGAACGCTATCTTGGCAAACCCCTTGTCTATTGCGGCACTGTCGGACTTATGCCCCGCAGGCTCCACGGCATGAACGGGTTTGAAAAAATCCCGGCAGCCGGCGACGCCATTGTGATGACCGGCGGACGTATCGGCAAAGACGGCATACACGGGGCGACATTCTCTTCCGAAGAACTGCATGAGGAAAGCCCGGCGACCGCCGTACAAATAGGCGACCCCATAACCCAAAGAAAAATGTACGATTTCATTATCCGCGCAAGGGATTTGGGACTTTACCACGCGATTACCGACAACGGCGCCGGAGGGCTCTCTTCTTCCGTCGGCGAAATGAGCGAAGCCACAGGCGGCTGCCGTTTGGATTTATCCAAAGCCCCGTTGAAATACGACGGACTTCAGCCTTGGGAAATTCTTCTTTCCGAAGCCCAGGAGCGTATGACCCTGGCGGTTCCTCAGGATAAATTGCAGGAATTTTTAGCCTTGGCGGAACATATGGACGTTGAAGCGACATGCCTCGGCGAATTTACCGATACCGGCTATTTCCAAGTCTTTTACGGCAAAAAACCCGTTGCGAACCTGCCTATGGACTTCATGCACAACGGTCTGCCTCAAATGCGGCTGAAAGCGGTTTGGAAAGCGGAACAAACCCAAATGCAAAACCAAGTGGCAATGCCAGATACCAACGACAAAGCGGAATTTTTACTTAAAATGCTCGGACGCCTCAATATTTGCAGCAAAGAAAACATTGTCCGACAATACGACCACGAAGTGAAAGGTGGAAGCGTCGTCAAACCGTTTGTCGGCAAAAAGCAGGACGCTCCCGCCGACGCGGCTGTCCTGCGCCCCGTGCTCGAAGATGAGGCGGGCATTGTCATTTCCAACGGTATTTGTCCGAAATTCAGCGATTACGATACCTACCACATGATGGCGAACGCCCTTGACGAAGCCGTCCGCAACGCCGTCGCCGCGGGCGCAGACCCCGACCATATGGCGGGCTGTGACAATTTCTGCTGGTGCGACCCTATCCAATCGGAAAAAACACCGGACGGCGAATACAAACTCGCCCAGCTTGTGCGCGCCTGCGAAGCCCTTGGCAAATATTGCCTGGATTACGGAGTGCCCTGCATTTCCGGCAAGGATTCCATGAAAAACGACTATATCGGCGACGGCAAGAAAATTTCCATTCCGCCCACGGTCTTATTCAGCGTTCTTGCCAAAATCGGCAATGTCAACAATGCGGTGACCAGTGATTTCAAAGCCGCAGGCAATAAAATCTATCTGCTCGGCTATACGAAAAACGAAATGGCGGGCAGCGAAGCGTTCGACGAACTCGGCATTAAAGGCGGACGCGTCCCCCAAGTCGACTCCGGTTCCGCCCTCGCCCGTTACCGCGCTTTCCACAAAGCGGCGGAACAGAAGCTCGTCAAAGCCTGCCATGACCTTTCGGACGGCGGACTTGCCGTCGCCCTTGCGGAAATGTGCATAGGCGGTCTTTTCGGCGCAAAAGTCGACCTTGAAAAAGCGGGCAAGGAAGAAGATATGACCACAATGGAAATCCTATACAGCGAAAGCGCAAGCCGTTTCCTTGCGGAAGTCGAGCCAGGCAAGTGCGCTGAATTTGAAAAGCTTTTTGAAAACCACTGCTACCAAATCGGCGAAGTGGGCGAAGCGAACGCGGATTTGTCAGTATACACCGGAGAAAGTTTGGTCTTCACCCAAACCATTGACGCAATGGCTCAGGCTTTCAAAAAAACATTGAACGCTTGAATTTCTAAATCGAACTGTAAAAACGGAGCTGTGAAATGACACGTTTTGAAGCGTTGAAAGCAAGAGAGGAAAAACTCTTGTGCAGGACCTACGGTCGTTACCCCGTCAGTGTTTCCCGTGCGAAAGGAAGCAAGATGTGGGATGTCGACGGCAAGGAATATCTCGACCTTTTATCAGGCATAGCCGTGACAGCCCTCGGGCATTGCAACGAAGAACTTGCGGAAGTCATCGGCGAACAGGCAAAAAAGCTTATCCACGTCAGCAACCTGTTTTATCAGGAAGAACAGCTTGACTTGGCGGAACGCCTCTTGAAAACGTGCCACATGGACAAGGTGTTTTTCTGCAATTCCGGAGCGGAAGCCAATGAAGCGGCGATCAAAATCGCACGGCGTTACCAGCAGCGGGTAAAAAACACGGAACGCTATGAAATCATCACGTTCAGCCACGCTTTCCACGGACGCACCCTTGCGACCCTCGCCGCCACGGGACAGGAAAAATATCTGGACGGTTTCAGCCCCAGAACCGACGGTTTCGTGCAGGCCGCATGGCATGATATCGAAGCCCTCAAAAAGGCGGTTACCGATAAAACAGCCGCGGTGCTTATCGAAATCATCCAAGGCGAGGGCGGGGTGAACTGTCTTAGCCCGGAATATGTGGAACAAGTGCAGGAACTTTGCCGTAAAAACGGTATTCTCTTCATGGTTGACGAAGTGCAGGCAGGGCTTTGCCGCTCCGGCAAATGGTGGGCTTTCCAGCACTACGATGTCAGGCCCGATGTCATTACCAATGCAAAAGCCCTTGCCAACGGGCTTCCCCTCGGCTGCATGATGACGACGGACGAAATAGCCAAAGCTTTCGTTCCCGGTTCCCATGCCACAACTTTCGGAGGCGGCGCGCTGGTGACGAAAGCCGGCGCAAAAGTTCTTGAAATCATGGAACGGGACAAATTGGCGGAACGCGCCGAACACCTCGGCAACTATCTTGAAACAAACATCATGGCGCTGAAAAGCCCGTGGATAAAAGAGGTGCGCGGCTTCGGACTGCTGCGGGGCATTCAGCTCACCTGTTCCGAAGAAAGCGCCAAAACCCTTTGGAACAGCCTCATTGAAGAAGGCATTGTCATAAATCTTACCCAAGGAACAGTTTTGCGTTTGCTTCCCGCCCTCACCATCAGCGAGCAAGAACTCGGTCATTTCATACAAATCCTTGACAAACTGCTAAAACGAATTGAAAAATAGAGGCATTTATGAAAAAACACATCGCAGTAATGGCAGGTGACGGAATCGGACCTGAAATCGTCGGACAGGCGCTTCGGGTCCTTGACGCGGCGGCACGGAAATTCAACCATGAATTCAGCACGGAACATGTGCTTATCGGAGGTATCGCCATAGATGAAACGGGCTCTCCGCTTCCGGAAGCGACCGTTGAAGCGTGCAGGAAAGCGGACGCCGTTTTGCTCGGAGCCGTGGGAGGACCCAAGTGGGACACCATCGCCCCTGAAATCCGTCCTGAAAAAGGCTTGCTCGGAATCCGCAAGGCTTTGGGACTGTTTGCGAATCTCCGCCCCGCCCGCCTTTTCCCCGAACTGTCCGGCGCGTGCCTTTTGCGCAAAGACATTGTGGACAAGGGACTGGACGTCATGGTTGTCCGTGAGCTGACCGGAGGCATTTATTTCGGCAAGCCTGCCGGCGTTGAAGTCCGCGGCGGCAAACGCACAGGCTTCAATACCATGATTTACGATGAAGACGAAATACGCCGCATAGCCCATATCGCATTCAAAGCAGCCATGAAACGCAGGAAAAAAGTTTGCTCCGTCGATAAGGCGAATGTGCTTGACGTGAGCCGCTTATGGCGCGAAGTGGTCATCGAGGTTTCCAAAGAATACCCGGAAGTCAGCCTCAGCCACATGTATGTGGACAATGCCGCCATGCAGCTTGTGCGCGACCCGAGCCAGTTTGACGTCATTGTCACGAGCAATCTTTTCGGCGACATCCTTTCCGACGAAGCCGCCGTCATCACCGGCTCCATCGGCATGCTCGCCTCCGCCAGCCTCGGCAGCGAATATGCGGGGCTTTACGAACCAATCCACGGTTCCGCCCCCGATATCGCAGGACAAAACAAAGCCAATCCCCTTGCGACGATTTTATCGGTATCCATGATGCTTCTTCATGAATTCGACCTCGAAAAAGAAGCCCTGTGCATTGAAAATGCCGTCCGCAAAACATTGCAGGACGGATTCAGGACCGGCGATATCATGGAAGAGGGCAAAACCCTGTGCAATACCATTGAAATAACTGATAAAGTCATTGAACGCTTATAAAGATACGCTCTATTAAAGGGGGAACGGACGTTCCCCCTTTGTATCGCTCTCCCATATTTTTTGCTCTCTTTTAAAAAACGAAACAGCTTTCGCTGTCTGTTTTTGAGAGTTCGCAGCATTGAGCATATTGCCGATTTTCGGCACAGTGTATCTTTTTTCTCTCCAAGACGCATTTTTGCCGTACTGCTGACGTAGAACGGCTAACCGCTTTTGTCAAAAAGATATTTCATATCTCATTATGTGATTATACTTAGAAAAGGACGGGGCATACCGATAAAAAACAACCTGTGTATTTGCAGGCATTCGGAATTATTCCCTGAGATAAAAAAAACTGTTTTTTCCGAAAATAAAAACAAATCTTCAAATCGGGTTAAATCAAGGTCGTATAAAACCTTGTGCATGCTAAACGGAACCGCTCCATATCATTAACTATGATACTGAAGACAGCTTTCTCTGTACGCAATTTCACCTTTTACGGCAGCAAATTCAGAAGACAGCCGCAGAACCCATACGGTGACAATGAAACAAAAAGCAAGCTGTTCAGCCTGTTTTTTTCGGTTCGTATTTCGGGCAAAGCGTATCAAATTCACATTCCGCACATTTCGGATTTCTTGCATCGCAAACTTGCCTTCCAAACCACACAAGACGGTGATTGACATTGCCCCATTCCTCCCGCGGAAAAATTTCCATCAAATCTTTTTCCACCTGCACGGGGTCTTGGGAAGCCGTAAGCCCGAGCCTGTGACTGATACGTTTCACATGAGTATCGACAGCCAACCCCTCATTGATTCCGAAAGCCGTATATAAAACAACATTGGCGGTCTTGCGCGCCACGCCGGGAACCCTGACCAGCTCTTCCATGGTCCGCGGCACTTCACCCTGATATTTTTCAGCAAGAAGCTTTGCCGCCGCCACGATATTTTTCGCCTTGTTGTGATAAAAACCGGTAGACCGTATTATCTCTTCCACATCGGCGATATTTGCCCGCGCAAGACTGAACGGGTCTTTCCATTTTGCAAAAAGTTTCGGCGTCACCATATTCACCCGCGCGTCCGTGCACTGGGCGGAAAGCACGGTCGCAATCAAAAGCTCCCATGCGTTTTCATGGTGCAAATGCGTTTCCGGCTCAGGATACCGTTTTTGCAGCCCCTCCTGAATTTTTCGCGCCTGTTCCCTGCGAAACGCCAAAGATTTTTTCCGTGCCATAGCAAATGCCCTTTTTTAAATACCGTCTTTTTTACGGCAACATATCCTTATGCCAAATCTTCAAGCCGAATTAAACCCATTGCGTATTTCCATGCCTGCATGGTGTTCTCAAGAAGCTGGGAAATGGTCATGAGCCCGATTCCTCCCGGAACCGGCGTCATGGCGGCGACTTTTCCCTCCAACGCTTTGAAGTCCGCGTCGCCGCAAAGCCCGTCTTCCGTGCGGTTGATGCCTATGTCGATAATCACGGCGTCTTCCTTGACCATATCGGGAGTGAGAAAACGGGGTCTGCCGATCGCCAAAAAAATAAAATCGGCTTGCCGGCAAATCTCTTTTAAATTTCTGGTTTTTGAATGGCACATGGTCACTGTCGCATTCATGGTCTTATCATTCAGCATCATGGCGAGGGGACGTCCCACCAAATGGCTTCTGCCAAGCACGACGCAGTTCTTGCCCTCCAAATCGTATTTATAATAATCAAGCAAAAAAAGCGTTCCCGCCGGTGTGCACGGACGAAGAGCCTTGAGCCCCAAAGCGAGCCTGCCTTGGTTTTCAGGGTGCAGACCGTCGACATCCTTGCGGGGATCGATGGCTTGCAGGCAGGCTTGCGTATTCAGCCCCTCAGGCAAGGGAAGCTGCAGCAAAATGCCGTCGACCCTATCATCGGCGTTCAGTTCCCTGATCAGTTTTATCAGGTTTTCCTGCCCTATGTCATGGGGCAAACGGTAGGAATAGGACGTGATCCCCACTTCTTCGCAAGCTTTTTCCTTATTGCGGACATACACTTGGGACGCAGGGTCCTCCCCCACCAAAATCACGGCAAGCCCCGGAACACGTTTGACTGCGGAACTAAGCGCGGCTATTTCTTCCTTCACTTTCGCGCGCAGCGCCTTTGAAACACTTTTTCCTTCCAACAAAAGCATAAGGACCCCTATTCTAAGTTATATTTTTTCAATTTGCTGTGCAAGGTCGCACGGGTGATTCCCAAACGTCTTGCCGCCTCGCTCTTATTATCCGCCGTTTCCGCCAATGTTGCGGAAATGGCTTCTTTTTCGATATCATCCAAGGATTTGTTGGCAAGAATGCCGCTTGGCACGGCTGCCGTGTTTCCCGTCATCTGCTGAATGGCGAGAGGCAAACTCCTTTCCGTGACGTATTCGCCCACAGTGAGAATGACAGCCCGTTCCATGGCGTTTTCCAATTCCCGCACATTGCCGGGCCAATCATACCGCATAAGCATGTCCATGGCCTGAGGGCTGAACCCTTTTATGGATTTCCTGTTCGCACGCGCAAAGTTTTCCACAAATTTCTGCGCAAGTAAAGGAATATCATCCTTACGCTCGCGCAAAGCCGGAACTTCCAGAGCGATGACATTCAAACGGTAGTACAGATCTTCCCTGAAACGCCCGGCTTCCACTTCTTTTTGCAAATTCCTGTTGGTGGCGGCAATAATCCGCACATCGACGATTTTCACCTTATCGCTGCCCACACGCTGGATTTCGCCGTTTTGCAAAACCCGCAAAAGCTTGACTTGCAGGGCGAGCGGCATTTCGCCGATTTCATCGAGAAAAAGCGTGCCGTTATCCGCCTGCACAAAACGCCCTTCGCGCATTTTGTCCGCTCCGGTGAACGCGCCTTTCTCATGCCCGAAAAGTTCCGATTCCAACAAATTTTCCGCAAGGGCGGCGCAGTTGATTGTTACAAAGGCTTGGTTTTTTCTCAGACTGTTCGCTTGAATCGCTTTTGCGACAAGCTCTTTTCCCGTGCCGGATTCTCCGGTGATAAGCACCGTCGCCTCACTCGGAGCGACGGTTTCAATCATTTCCTGCAAAGAACGCATAAGCGCGCTTTTTCCCAAAGGCATGGTCTGCGCAATGCCGAGGGCTTGCTTCAGCTGCGTGTTTTCCTCTTTCAGGCGGGTATGTTCCAACGCATTGTAAAGCGTGGCCTTAAGCACTTCAAAATCCAAAGGCTTCGTCACATAGGAATACGCCCCCATTTTCATTGCTTCGACCGCTTTTTCCACGGAAGAATATGCTGTCATCAAAACAACCGGAATGGCGGGGTTCCACTCATGAATGGCGAGCAACGTGGCGAACCCGTCCATATTGGTCATTCTCACGTCGCACAGCACCAAATCGACAGCCTGCTTTTTCACGAAGTCCACGGCGTCTTCCCCGGTTTCCACTTCAAAAGTGCGGTAATGCCAATTTTCAAGCATAAGTTTCAGCATGTTCCTATGCGCGTAATCATCATCAACAATAAGCAGCGTTGATTTTTGCATATTTTCATCCTCTCTTCGGCAAATACAGATTGAACACGGTTCCGAACCCCTTCTGGCTTTCCGCCTCTATGGAACCGCCGTGCGCCTCCAAAATTTTCCGCACATTGCTCAAACCGAGACCTGTCCCCTCATTCTTCGTCGTGAAATACGGGTCGAAAATCCTGCTTAAAAGTTCCGCGTCAATTCCGGGACCGTTATCCTTTATGGTCAGACAAAAATTTTTTTCCTGTTCCGTTACCGTCATATCGATATGATAGCGCTTTTCCTTTCGCAGGGTTTTCTTTTCATCGCGGATAGCCTCGACGGCGTTTAAACAGATATTCAAAACCGCCTGCTTGATACGGTCAGGGTCGATATTCAGCACCTTGCCCCTGCCGAAAACCCGAAACTCAATGCCAAGCTGTTTCGCGTCCGCCTGCAAAATGGCGATACACGTATCCAATACCCCGTCAATGGGAATTTCCGCTTTTTTAACATCGGTAGGACGGGAAACTCCCAGCAGTTCACCCACGACACGGTTCAGGCGTTCCGCTTCCTGCACCATGATTTGCGCCGCCTTATATTCATTGCTTTCTTTCGGAAAATATCCTGAAAAATACGTGGCATAACCCTTGATTGAACTTAAGGGATTGCGTATCTCATGGGCGACGCCGGCGGCTAAATTCCCGATGGCGGCGAGTTTTTCACGTTTAATGACTTCTTCTTCAAGCTCAAGCACTTCACGCCGCATGGAAGCGATGGTTTTTTCCGCTATGCGTATGGCTTTCCTGTTGCTGACCAATTTATTGACAAGGGAAACCATCCACATGGAAACGGAAGAAAGCCCCAAAATCCAAAGAGCGACGGTGAACGCCTTGCGTCTGTACACGGCGATGTCTTTTTGCAGGGTTTTGGAATTTATTGCGGCGAAAACATGCCTGACTTCATCTTTATTGATAAAGTCCGTAATTTCAGGATGCAGATACCGCAAATTCCCCTGACGGAAGTTTTCGCCGTAAATCCTGTGAACCAAAAAAAGCCGTTCATTGCCGATGCTCACAAAACCCCAAGCCGTGCCCTGCGCATCGGTTCTCGGCAAAATATGTTCCACCCGTTCCCAAAAACCGCTTTCTTCCCCGGCATCGAAAACAGTCAGATACGAACCGATTTTTTTCATGTCGCTGTGCGCCAAAAAGCGCCCCTCGCTATCGGTCACGGCAAGAAAAGAAAAATCGTCCTGCGTGCCCAGATGGCGGATATACTCATTGCGCACTTCCGTACTTTTAAACTGAATTTTATCCATAAGGACATTTTCAAAAAGCCATATGGCGCGAATGCCCTTGTCCGCCATTTGTTCGCCGAGCACTTCTTCGGACTGGCGGATATTGTAATCGGTGATAAACGCCACCACGAGCAAAAGCAGTAAGGAAGTGATCAAAAAAGGACGCCAGAAAGAAGGGCGCAGATCTTTCATCACTTCGGCAAGGGCTTCATTGTTTTCATTGGAAATGGTCAAAACCCGCTTCCTCCGCAATTTGCCGGTTGAACGTTACCGCACCGTTTGTGACGGCACCGAGCGCATGGAAATGTTCCACCGCGTGTTTTTTGCAAAACGCCTGCAAAGCGGGAAATCCCTCTTTTGCGCAAACGCCCGCCAGTCCGTAATCCTCACCGCCCTTATAGGCGAAAAGACAAGGGTCGAGCCCGTTTTTTCCGCAATATTCCCTCACTTCGGAAGAAAGCGTGTCTTCCGTCAGGACAATGTCGGCTCCGAACGCCTTTTCATCTGCGAAAACAAGCCCCTGGCGCGCAAGCAGACGCGGAATATCCCGCATGAGCCCGTCTGAAATATCCATGACGAACAAAGGAAATTCCTTTGCGAACCGCGAAAGCAAAAGCCCTTCCCGCACAAGGGGCGAAGGACGCAGATGAGCATTGACGGCATGGGGATATTTCTCCGCGCATTTCGCTTTGTCCTGCGTTTCTTCAAGCAAAAAAAGTCCGAGCCGCGCAAGCCCGATTTCTCCGATACGAAAAAGAATATCCCCCTCCCGCATGCATGCGCCTGCCTGCACGGGACGGTCCGCCTGCACGCTTCGCCCCGCATTTTTTTCCGCAGCAAGGTTTTTTGCATACGCACGGTGACGCATGAGGGGAACGCCACCATGTTCATACGTCCCCCAGGCGGTAATGCCGATATTCAATCCGCCTAACGTCAGAGGGTCGAGCCCTTCCTGCGTTTTCTCCTTGGTACGGGTCAGAGGAACTTTGGTCAAATCTCCTCCGCACAGCACCATATCGTATCGATTTGCAAGGTCCGCCATACTTTGGAAGCATTCTTCAAGCCACGCATGATCCTGCCTTTCGGTGAGGGTCAAATTGAAAGAAAAGGCGCAGGGCTTGGCACCGTTCGAGGCTAAATCGCTGATATTCACGGCTAACGCCTTATGCCCGATGTCCGAAGCCGTAAAATACGATGTGCGGAAATGGGCGTTTTCCGCAAAAATATCGGACGTTACGGCAAAAAGCGCCGAATTGCCGAGCGCGGCAGCCTGCGGCACTGTCATTAAGGCGCAGTCGTCGCCGCGCCCCAAGAGCATGTGGGGGTGCCGGTTGGGAAAATATTTTGCAATTAAATCCAATATGCCGTCTTCGCCGCTTCGTTTTTCGCTCATACATCCCGCCTCGGTTTCAGTCTTCAAAAGTCAGATAGGCTTTCATAATCACTTTCAGCCCGATACCCGTAAAATTCACCCGCACTTTTTCGGAATCGACTTCTTCAATGATTTTGCCGCGTCCAAAAACCTTATGCCTGCAATAGCCGAGTTTTACCGCCGGGTTTGCGCTTTTCGGTTTCGCAGCGCAGAAAACAGAATCCGTTTCCCGCTGTCCGCCCGCCGTTTCCTCTCCGCTTTCAGCCATGGCGTTTTTAAAACTGTCGAAAATATTGATGTCAGGCTTCATGGTTTGCAAAGGGCTTTTTTGCAGCCCCTGCTTAACCAACACCCCGCCGTATTGCTCAATCACTTCTTCGTATAAACGGGGGGGGATTTCTTTAATAAAGGGGCTCGGCACCGCCCTTTCCTCAAAACCCTGCCCGCGCTGCAAAATATTTTGCGGAACAAACAAACGCAGACTGTCCTTCGCCCGTGTGCAGGCAACATACAAAAGCCGCCGTTCTTCCTCATAATCTTCCGCACTGACCATCGCATGGCGGGAGGGAAACCTGTCTTCCACCAAATCGAGAATGAAAACATGCTTCCATTCCAAGCCCTTGGCGGAATGGACTGTCGATAAGACCACTTTTTGCCTGCTGTCGTCCCCGTCTTCCGCCTCGTCCGGATTTTCCAAAGACAAGTCAGCCATGAAAACCGCCAAGTCCGCATAACTTGAGGCAATGCCGGCAAGCTCTTCCAAACCTTGCTGACGGCGCGGCCAATCGTCCGGATAAAGAAGTTCCATACGCGGCTGATACTGATCGATCACGGCACGCAGCATCTTTTCGGGGGAAACGCTGTTTTTCCGCATTTCCATAAGAAGCTGCAAATCCGCCCAAAAATCAGGATATTTCTTACAGGCTTTCCGCAAAGCTTCCTTATCCTCCTGCATGGCGAGACCAAAAAGCTTGCGGGCTGTTTTGGCGCCTATTCCCTTACACAAGCCCGCCATACGTTCAAAAGCCGGCAAATCCATGGGGTTCAGGAGCAAACGCAGATAAGAGAGCACGTCTTTGATATGGGAAGCTTCCGTATATTTCACCCCGCCGTATTTCTTAAAACCGATGCCGAGCTTGTTCAGCTCGATTTCCAAATGATAAGACTGATACCCCGCCCGAAAAAGCACGGCGATATCCGCCCCCTGCTCCGTATGCAGAAGCCCGTCTATCATGCGGGCTGCAATACGCGCCTGCGTTATGTCGCTGAAAGGACGCACAACCTGCACGCTTACCGTGTTTTCCTCACAGCCGCGCTTAGAAAACAAATGCTTTTGATACCCGACGGGCGCGTTTTCCAAAACAGCGTTGGCAATATCCAAAATAGGCTGAACGGAGCGGTAATTTTCTTCCAGACGCACAATTTCACAGCAGGGGAAAAGCTTCGGAAATTCCAAAATATTTTGCACGTTCGCCCCGCGGAACGCGTAAATCGACTGGGCGTCGTCGCCGACAGCCATGACAGCCGTATCCCCGCCGGTCAAAAGACGCACGAGCCGAGCCTGCACCATGTTGGTATCCTGATATTCATCCACCATGACATGGCGGAAGCGTTCATGCATGCGTTTCAAAAGCGCAGGGTTCTCTTTTAAGCCTGCTTCCAGTTCAAAAAGCAAATCATCATAATCAAGCACGTTATGCTCACGCCTGTAAGCGTGATACAGCGTTTCAAGCTCGCAGAGGGCTTCCGCATGCGGGAGCAGGTGCTGGCTTTCACGGCGCAAAATTTCCTCAAGAGGCAGCTCTTTGTTGCGTGCCTTGCTGATAAGCCCGTGAACGGTCGCATTTTTCGGAAAAGACCTGTCCCCCTTGCCTATCTTTTTTTCATCCTTGCAGTGCCCGATAATTGCCGTGCAGTCGGCGCCGTCCAGAATACTCAAATTCGATTTCGCCCAGGAAGGGGGAAACTGCCGCAAAAGCGCATAGGAAAAAGCGTGGAATGTTCCGCCCTGCACGCCCATTAAATCGGAGCCGAGCAGGGAAGCCGCCCTGTGCAGCATTTCCTGGGCGGCTTTTTTGGTAAACGTCAAAAGCAGAATGGAATAGGGGTCAACGCCCCGTTCCGCCAAATAGGCGAGCCTGTATACTATGGTGCGGGTTTTTCCGCTGCCCGCCCCCGCAATGACGAGCAAAGGATTGTTCCCCGCCGTCACGGCCTGATACTGCGCTGAATTTAAAAGAGATAAGTCCGGCATTATTTTTCCTTTTCTTTTTTCCTGTGCTTCGCTCTTGATTTTTCCGCTTTCGCCCGTATGCGCGCTTTTTCCGCCCGGGCTTTTTTCAAAGCTTCCCGTTCCCTTGCCGCCGCCCCCCGCTTGGTACGGATTTTTTTGGGTTTTTCAGGGTCTCGGGCAAAGGGTCCGGCTGTTTCCGCCTGCCGCTCTTCCCGAAGTCCCGCCTGCCCGTTTTGTTCTTTTGGTTCTTCGGAAAGTATTTCTATCGATACTCCGACAACTTCATATACGCCCGCGCTCTTTTCTTCCTGCCCGGCGCTTTCTTCCGCATGAGAACCGACAAAGCGCGATTGTCCGGCAGCACCGATAAGTTTTTTCCATACGGCTTCCAAACCGAAACCCGTCTGCGAAGAAACAGCGACAGGCTCGCCTTTGGGAATAAGCACCGTCCATTGGTTTATGCGCTCACTGCGTTCTTTTTGCGTGCATTTGTCGGCTTTTGTCAAAATCGGAATAACAGGCACGGCATGCGCCAAGGCGAACCGCACCATCATCTTGTCCGCCTCCTGCGGCTCCAAACGGCAGTCGAGCAAAATAGCCATTGCGGCTAAATTCTCACATTCCACAAGATATTTCTCAATCAAATCCGCCCACAATTCCCGTTCGGACTTGGAGCGTTTCGCATACCCGTATCCCGGCAGATCCGTCAGATAAAAACCGTGCGGTTCGACTTTGTATAAATTGACGGAACGGGTTTTTCCGGGAGTGGAACTTACTTTCGCAAGCTGTTTCCTGCGCCCCAGCGCATTGATAAGTGAAGATTTTCCCACATTGGAACGCCCCGCAAGGGCTATATGCGGAAAATCGGGAGCGGCGTTTTTCAGCTGACCGAGCGTATAAAGCGTTTCTTCCAGCACAAGGCGGGGGAATTTAAAGTCTTCAAAATTAATATTGCCCATATTGTTCCCATTTGTTATAAAATACTGGTAACAGCAAAGATGTGTGTGATTATCTCTTTGTAATTTTAAACAAAACCGTTCATATTTGTATAATTTTTATACACCATTTCAAAAGAAAACACAAGGAAGATTTTATGCCTGAAAAAGTTTTGATTATCAACGGACCGAACCTCGGACATCTCGGCAAACGCGAAACGCACATTTACGGCGGACAGGGCATGGAATACGTTTTTGAGGAACTGCGAAAAAAAGGGCTGGAAGCGCTTTATTTCCAATCCAATCACGAGGGACGGCTCATTGACAGGCTGGAAGAAGCCCGCACGGAATTTTTAAACCGGGAAATTCCCGGCATCGTGCTTAACGCGGGAGCGTTCACCCATACCTCCCTTGCGCTCGCCGATTGTCTTTCCTGGATAAAGGTCCCTTATGTCGAAGTGCATATCAGCAATATTCTGACCCGTTCCGGCAATGCGAAATCAGAGGCGGACGGCTTGCGCGGCAAAAGTCTGATAGCCTCTTCCTCCATCGGGCTTATCGCCGGTTTCGGGCTTGATTCATATTTGCTTGCAGTTGACGCCCTAATACGTTATAACGCTAAAAACTAAACATTGAATCAAGGAGCAATTATGTATTCCACTACGGATTTCAAACGCGGCTTAAAAATCGAACTTGACGGCACACCTTATGAAATTGTTGAATTTCAGCATTTCAAACCCGGAAAAGGCGGCGCGATGGTGCGTACCAAACTCCGCAATATCCTGAACGGCCGCGTTGTAGACAATACGTTCCGTTCCGGCGAAAAAGTCGGACGTCCCGACCTTGAACAGCGTGACATGCAATATCTTTACCAAGAAGGTACCGATCTTGTCTTTATGGATATGGTCACCTATGAACAGCTCCACCTGAAAGCGGATTTCTGCGGCGGCAAAGAACGCTATCTGAAAGAAGCGCAGCAGGTTTCCGTTCTTCTTTACAACGGCGAACCTATCGATATTGAAATTCCCCTTTCCCTCATTCTTGCCGTCATCGAAACGGAAGAAGTCGCAAAAGGCGATACCGTCAACAACATCACCAAACCCGCAAAGCTTGAAACCGGCATCGTCATTCAGGTTCCCGCTTTCGTCAAAGTCGGGGACAAAGTGAAAGTCAATACCGAAAACGACGAATACCTCGGACGTGAATAAAAAATACAGTTTCAGGAAAGGGATACCCCCTTTCCTTTTTCGGAGTTCTTACGCGTAACACAAGACATGTACGCGAGCTTTTGGGCTTGCTCTTTTTATTTTTAAGCCTGCTTATAGGGATCAGCCTCTGGAGCCACAATATCAACGACCCCACGCTGAACCAGTCTATCAGCTCGTCCTATGAAGTGAAAAACTATGCCGGCACGTTCGGAGCGTATTTATCCGGTTTTCTCAACGATTTTTTCGGAATAGCCTCCTATGTCTGGGTGCTTTTCTTTTTCGGAATGGGTTTGGGCTTCATTGTGCGCTGGGTCATCATTCCATGGTACAGCATGCTCGGCTGCCTTATTTTAACCCTTTGCTTCATTTCTTTTGCGGAAGCGACCGGCATCGGCATCGGGGACGTGCAGGGAGGGGGATTTTGCGGCGCATGGCTTTATGCCACCTTCCATCTTTATTTCAATCCTATCGGCAGCGCTTTCATCTGGCTTTTCTGCCTTATGGCGGGCATGGAATTATGCTTCCATATTTCATGGGTCAATCTTTTCGGCAAAATCATCCAATTCGTCCTGCGCGTGAAAAACAACAGCAAAAGCGGCGATACGGTTTTTAATTATGAAGAAAAAACCGAAGAAAAATCGGGAAACTTTTTTAAAATATCCTTTAAAAACCCTTTCAAAAAAGAAAAAGCCGACGATAGCGCCCCCCCGCCCCTTCTTTCCGTTTATGACGAAGACGAGGACGATACGGATTACGAGCTGAGCGAAGACGATCCTTTGGGACTGAAAAGCTCGCCCCTTTCTTTCGCGGACAATGACGAAACCGAAGAAGAAACGAAAGAGGACAAAAAAGAAAACAAGGAAAACGGCGAAAAAGCGAAAGAAGAAAAATTGAAGAAAAAAAGCTTTTGGTCGTTTTTTTCCGACGATAAGGAAGAACCTGAAAATAAGGATTTGCCTCCCGCGGACCTTTTATCCCCTGTTGCGGAACAAAAAGACGCTCCCAATCAAAAAAGCCTCGATGAAAAAGGCAAAAAACTCATCGAATGTCTTGCGGATTTCGGCGTTATGGGCAAGCTTGCGGAAATTTTGCCCGGACCTGTGGTCACCATGTATGAGATACGTCCGGAACGCGGGGTGAAAGTCAAACGCTTCGAGGCGCTGGCGAAAGATATAGCCATGGCTATCAAAGCCGTGGCTGTCCGCATACAAGCCCCCATTCCGGGAACGGATACCGTCGGTGTCGAAGTGCCGAACGACAAACGCCAGATTGTCAGTTTTAAAGAAATCATCCAAAATTCCGCGTTCACGGAATCGCAGTCCAAGCTGACCTTGGGGCTCGGCAAAGATATTTTCGGAACGCCTGTCAGCATAAAAATGGACGATATGCCCCATTTGCTCGTGGCGGGAGCGACGGGCGCGGGAAAAAGCGTGTGCCTCAATTCCATTATTTTGAGCATACTCTACAAGGCGCAGCCCCATGAAGTGCAAATGCTGCTGATCGACCCGAAACGGGTGGAACTTTCCATGTATAACGGCTTGCCCCACCTTGTGCACCCCGTGGTGACGGATATGGATTTGGCGCGCAACGCGCTGCTTTGGGCTGTCGATGAAATGGACCAGCGCTATAAGCTTTTTGAAACGTTCGGCATGCGCAACATCACGGAATACAACGCTTTTGTCCGCAAAAACAAGGATAAGGAAGCGGACGGAACCTTGGCGGAACGCCTTAAAGCCGTTGAAAACGCCTCCTTGCAGGAATTGCCTTTCATCGTGATCATTGTTGACGAATTGGCGGACCTCATGATGCAAAAAGGCAAAGAAGTTGAAGGGCAAATCGCGCGGCTCGGACAGCTGGCGCGGGCCGCCGGCATGCACATCATCCTTGCGACACAGCGCCCCAGTGTCGATGTCATCACAGGGCTTATCAAAAATAATTTCCCCGCCCGCATAGCGTTCCAAGTTTCCGGCTCCATAGACTCCCGCACCATTTTGGACAGCGCGGGGGCGGAAGCGCTGCTCGGCAAAGGCGACATGCTCTATAAACCCCGTTCCGGGGGACTCCAGCGCATACACGGCGCTTTCGTCACGGAAGAAGAGGTCCGCGCTGTCGTTGATTTCTGGAAAAAACAAGGCAGTCCCGATTACAAGGTCGATTTCAGCAAATACGGCGATACAGCCCTTGAACCGAACTTCGACGAAGACGACGGCGGGTACGATGAAATGTATGATGTCATTCTCGACTGGCTCACGGACCAAGACGTTGTTTCCATTTCCATGCTTCAGCGGAAATTCAGGCTCGGGTTCAGCCGCGCCGGCCGCATTATCGACAAATTGGAGCAGGACGGCTATATCGAAGCCCGTTCCGGTTCCAAGCCCCGTAAAGTCATTCATTGAAACGCCCCTTGAAACATCGGGAACGCCCTTAAAAACTTAACTTGACAAAAGAACCATTAAGCATAATAATTTTTTTCTTTATTGAAGAATACCCCTTTTTAAGGGCGGAAATAAACCTCTTGCAAAAAGTGAGGAAAACATGGCTCGCATTACCATCGAAGACTGTCAGGAACGTATCAACAACCGTTTTTTGCTTGTGCAAATGGCAATCAAACGTGTGCATCAATTCCGTCAAGGCTATGAACCGCTTGTATCGACAAAAAATAAGGAATGCGTGACTGCTTTGCGTGAAATCGCCGCAGGCAAGATACTTCCTGAAAATATGGATTACTTCACCCCTGTCCGCGAAGGCGAAGATTTGCAAAAAAATCTTATTGACGATTAAAAAACAATGCTTATATGTATTGGATAGTCCAATGCATAATTGCTTTTGCAATATATGATGTCGACTGCGTGCAAACAAAGTCGGCATTGTTTTGTCCAGACCTCAACCTTACCCAGCATTATTATGAGCAAAAGAGATTATTACGAAGTTCTCGGGGTGGACCGTTCCGCCGGTGCCGAAGAAATCAAAAAAGCCTACCGCAAAATTGCTTTTGAAAACCATCCGGACAGAAATCCGGGCAACAAGGAAGCCGAAGCGCGTTTTAAAGAAGCGGCTGAAGCCTACGATGTTTTACGCGACAATGAGAAAAGGGCGCATTACGACAGGTTCGGACACAGCGATTTCGGCGCCGGTTTCGGCGGATTCTCCAATGAAGATATCTTTTCGCAATTCGGGGATATTTTTGAAAATCTTTTCGGCTTCGGCGGAGGGGGTTCCCGTTCCCAAAACCGCCCCACGGTCGGCGATGATCTGCGCTACAATTTAAAAATAACGTTCCGCCAGGCGGCAAAAGGCGATGACGTGCGCCTGACCATTCCGCGCACGGCCTCCTGCCCCGACTGCGGCGGCACAGGCGCAGCCAAAGACAGCAAACAGGAACAATGCACGCAGTGCAAAGGCATGGGACAAGTTTTCGTACAGCAGGGACCGTTCCGTTTTGCAAGCACCTGCCCAAAATGCCACGGTAAAGGCACGACTGTTTCCAAGCCTTGCCCCCGCTGCAAAGGTGACGGACATATTCAGGAAAAACGTGAACTTACCGTACATATTCCCGCCGGGGTTTACGACGGGGCGAGACTGCGCCTGCGCGGCGAGGGCGAAGCGGGCACCAACGGCGGTCCGAACGGCGATTTATATGTCGTCATTCATATCGAAGCGGACAAAGTTTTCGACCGCGAAGGGCAAAACCTTATTTACAGCACGAAAATTCCTTTCACCAAAGCGGCTCTCGGCGCAAAAATAAAAGTTCCCACCCTTGACGAAGAAATTGAATTTGAAGTGCCGAAAGGAACGCAAAGCGGCGCGATATACCAAGTCAAAGGCAAAGGGCTTCCGTACCCCGGGGAAAAACGCACCGGCGATCTTTTAATCGAAGTGATTGTCGAAACCCCGACAGACCTGTCCGCTGACCAAACCGAACTGCTCAAAGCCCTTGATACGCTTTTTGAAAAAAAAGAACAAAAACTTTCAACAAAGATAAAAAACAAAATCAAAGAGATAATCAGCTAGTTTTCAAAACCGGCTTCTTTTTCCAAAACCCCTTGCCGTCATAAGAGTTTTTATTTTTAATACACGGCTGCTGATAGTACGAAAGCCCTGCCGGCAAAATCCTGCAAAGCAATTCCAAACCACAGGCGTTTATCCGCCGTCAAGCGGTATTCCTCTTTTTCCGTTTCTTTGAAAAATCCATTTGTCCGCTTGGCATATGAAGAATGAATGACGGCGTACAGCCAAAAAGCAGGCAGGATTTTTGAGCTTGGCTGTTTTCACCCTTTGGAGGCGGGAACACCGGCTCTTTGCCGTAACAGTATGAATTAAAAAAAATTTCCCTCTTTAATTTAGGTCCAAGAGGGGAAGACCTTGCAAGTATTCATTCTTTAGAGTATTTCCGCATGATATTCATAATAGTATGTAATGTTAAAAATATGCAGAAAATTGGTATAAAAATTTTTGTAAAGGGGTGCAGGAAAAAAATTTTTGAAAACGTTTCTTCCCCCGCATAAAAATTATGTTAACTAGCCGTTACAGCAAATAAAATTACGGATAACTATACAATAAAAGGACGGGCAAAGGAGCATTCCCCGTCAGTTTCCTCTTCGGAAAGAAAACATCAATGTCCTGTGATATTGTATTTTTTGAGTTTGTACTGCATGAGGCTGCGGGAAATGCCGAGCATTTCGGCGGCGCGTGACTGCACGAAATCAGCCCGCACAAGGGCGCGGCGGATAACCGCTCCTTCGATTTTATCCAAAGTTTCAGCCAAATCCATGGTCGGCGGCAGCAAATCCACCGCGCTTTTGAACTGCGCGTCTTCGTCCTTGATTTCCGGCGGCAGATCTTCAACGCCTATTTCCTTATGGGCGACCATGATCACGCAGCGCTCGACCACGTTCTGCAGCTGGCGGATATTGCCCTGCCATTCGTACCCGTTGAGATAGTTAAGCGCCTCGTTGCTCACGTATTTTTGCGGCATATTGTTTTCCGCGCAAATCTTATTGATGAAATGGGCGACCAAAAGCGGAATGTCCTCACGCCGTTCCCGCAAAGGCGGCATGTTGATTTTCACCACATTGAGCCGGTAAAGCAAATCTTCCCGAAATTTTCCCTGTAAAACGAACTGGTTCAAATCTTCCGCCGTGCTCACCACAATGCGCACATCAACGGGAATGGGCTCCGTTCCGCCCACGCGTTCGATATTCTTGTCCTGCAAAACCCTTAAAAGTTTCACTTGCAATTCCATGGACAAAGCCCCGATTTCACTCAAATACAAGGTTCCCTGGTCCGCCAGTTCGATACGTCCGCGCTTCATGGCGACCGTATCGTTCACCCCGGAACTTTCCTGCCCGAAAAGCTCCACATCGAGGCTTTCTATCGTGAACGCCTTGCAGTTGACAGCCACGAAAGGCATGTCCTTGCGTGGGGAAGCGAAGTGCAAAGCCCTCGCTATGGAAGATTTGCCGGTTCCCGCTTCACCGCAGATCAAAACGGAAGATTTCGACTGCGCAACCCTGTCCACAAGGGCGAGGGTTTCCAATATGGCTTTGGATTTGCCGATGATCTGATGGGAGCTGAAGCGTTCTTCCAAGCTTTCGCGCAAGATTTGGTATTGCCTGTGGGTTTTGGACAATTCCATGGCATTGTGCAAAGAAAGCAGAAGTTCATCGTTGGCGAAAGGTTTTGTTATGTAATCGAAGGCGCCGTGCCGCATGACTTCGACCGCGCTTTCGATACTGCCGAAAGCCGTCATGATGAGCACGGGCAGGCGCGGATAATTCTTCTTCACGTGTTCGAGCAGTTCCTTTCCCGTGATTTTCGGCATCTTCATATCGGTAATCACAACGTCGACTTCGGAATCCTCCAAATAGGGCATGACCATTTCAGGGTCGTTGATCGTCGTCACTTCATATCCCTCATCTTCCAAAATAGCTTGCAAGATAAGCAAATAGTTTTTTTCATCATCTATGATCAATACGCGGCCGTTCGCCATAATCCTTCCTCACCTAAAAATATAGTTTTCCGTCGTTTTTTTCTTCCGTGCTTTCATGGGAAACCGGCAGGACAAATTCGACGCAGGCGCCAAGGACAGCGCCGTTTTCCTCCGCATTGCGCAAAGCCAGATTTCCGTTGTGGGCTTTGATTATGCTTTGCACGATAGGCAGTCCGAGTCCCGTTCCCGTATCTTTCGTCGTGTAAAAAGGGTCGAGGAATTGCGAAACATCGCCTTTAAACCCGGTTCCGCTGTCGGTGAAACTCAAATAAACGAAATCGTATTTCTGTTCGCCCCGTACCGTCAGCTTCCCGTCTTTTTTCATAGCCTGCTCCGCATTCACAAAAACATTGTATACGGCTCTGTACAGCAAATCGGCGTCCCCGCGGATACAGAGCCTTTCGGGAAGCAAAACATGAACGGCGATATTTTTTTCCGTAAACGAAGGTTTTAAAAACGCCAGAACCTTTTCCACAATTTCCGTAAGGTTGACTTCATCCTCGCCCGCCTTGCGCGGTTTCGCATAGTCCAAAAAGTCCGAAACCGTATTGCTGAGACGTTTTGATTCGTCATAAATCGCCTTGATCAGCTGGGTGCCCGTCTTATCCATATTTCCGCGGCCGATCAAATATTCGGAGCTTGATTTGATGATACCCAAAGGATTGCGGATTTCATGGGCAATGCTCGAAACCATGCGTCCCATGCTCGCCAGTTTTTCGCTTTGGTTGAGTTCCGCCTCAAGCTGTTTCGTGCGCTTGATACGCTCGGAAATGATACGTTCCGCAAGCTTGGCGATGATTTGCAAAAGCACGAACAAAATCAAAACGGAAAGCGTGAAACCGAATAATATGGTCCACTGCGAGCGGATGGCGATTTTATAAAGATCCGTGACGTCCTGCATGATTTCGAGCGCTCCGAGCACGGGTTTTTCCTCTTCGCTGATATTTCTGAACGGAGCCAGATCATAATCGATGGTCAAAGGATACACGGTGCGGAGCGTGAACGTTTCATCGGGCAAATTAGGCGTGAACAGCGCCTGCAAGAAACTCATTTTTGACGTGACTTCAAAGCTGTGCCCTTTTTGTTCAAAGACATTTTTCACCCCTTGGGTGGAAAGGTCCGTATTTTGCAGTTCTTCCTTGTCGGTGGAATACGCGACCATTTCATTCATATCGAAAATGCGTATGGATTCAATGCGCAGACCGTGCATGAGGGAATTGACCACTTCGTCGAGAAGGCGGTACTGATCAGGCTCGGAAAGGGTCACGCGCCCTGAGGCATAGGCGACGGGCAGGGTGAAACGCCGGAAAATTTGCCTGTTCATATTTTCCGCAAGAAGAAGCGCATAGGATTCCTGACTGTTGATCAGACTGCTTCTTGTGTTCGAGGCGATGAACACGGACAGGAAAATACTGAAAAGAATGATGACGACAAAAGAAATCCAGGAAAAAAGCTGCGCAAGCCCCAAGGTTTGCTGACTGACTTTTCTTTTGAACAGCCAGCTGTTGTTAAAACTGTTTTTTATGATGATAAGCAGGCGTGAAGACTTCATATTCCGCTCTTGTTTCCGGTAGCCTGCAAACGTTCCATGCGTTTTTTCACAACCTGCCCGTTGCCGTAAAGGGGCAGCGCCTTTTCATAATATTGCAGCGCGTTTTTCTTTTCACCCAAAATTTCATGGCAAAAACCCGTCTGATATAACGCCGTTCCTGTTTCCTTATCGGGCAGGGCTTCAAAACTCAATGCTTTTTCATAAAGTTTTATGGCTTTTTCATACTCGTTTTTATTGAAACTTCCCCTTGCCTGATAAAAATAAACATAAGCGAAATCCGCATCGGTTTTGCATAAAAGCAATAATTCCCCGAGCACGAGCTTCGCTTTTTCATATTGGCGCATTTGCTGATACGCCTGCACTATTTCAAAAAAAACGACTTTTTTCTTTTCTTCGTCCACTTTCACGTTTTGCAGATAATAAAAATGGCTGTTGACGCATTTGTCCCAATTCTTAATGCCGGCATAAAACGTTGTCAGCTTATCATGCACCTGCTCTAAAATTTCTTCCTTGGCGGGAGCGATCAAATATGCCAGTTCCAGAACTTCCCCCGCTTCACGGTATTTTGCGGCATTTTTGCAAATCAGAAAATTCTTTTCCAAAATCGCGAGTTTTTCTTCGGGAGAAAAGGCGTTGCTTACCGTAATCCGTTTCAGCTCCATGACAGCTTCTCTGAAATCTCCGAACAGCAGCTGTGTTTTTATATCACTTTGAATTTCTTCTTTAAAATCGTATTCGTTCGCCTGCACGTCATGGATTTGAATGTTAAAAAGCGTAAGAACGAAAAAAATCAGGCAGAATATCAAACATTTTTTCATATGATGCAATCCTAAAAAAAGGGGAGCGTTTTGTTCCCCTTTATCTTAGCAAACTATGTTTTTTTCGTAAATAGTTTATTATTCGGTATCCGCGCCGTCTTCATCGCCTTTGCCCGTCGGCACCGTATCGTAACCCACAACAGTCGCATTATCGTCAAGGCTCACAAGGCGTATACCCATGGTTGCGCGTCCGTAGGAACTGATTTCCTTTACGCCCAAGCGGATAATCTTGTTGGTGGAAGTGAGCAGGATAAGGCTGTCTTCGTCCGTTACGGGAATGGAGCCGATCACATTTCCGGTTTTGGGGCTTACCTTGAAATTGATAATGCCGATACCGCCGCGGTTTTGCCTGCGGTAAAGCTCGACGCAGGTCCGCTTTCCATAGCCCAGTTCGGATATGCTCATGATTTCGGTCGTGTTGTCATCATCTTTTATGGGCAGGCAGCTGACGACTTCATCATTCTTACGCAGGCTGATACCTTTCACGCCGGACGCGCCGCGTCCCATGCTGCGCACGTCCTGACAGGAAAAACGTATCGCCATGCCCATTTTCGTGGCAAGAACAATGGTATCGCTTTCTTCCACCTGGTGCACGGCGATAAGTTCGTCATCATCCTTGATACTCAAGGCTATCAAGCCGCTTTTACGGCATTTTTCATAAAGGGCGGCGCTTGATTTTTTCACCATGCCGGAACGGGTTGCGAAGAAGAAATGCTGATTTTCCGCAAACTCGCGAACCGTAAGCACATTCGCGACAAACTCCTCTTTCTCCAAAGGCAGGAGGTTGGCTATATGCATGCCTTTCGCCGTTCTGCTTCCTTCCGGAACCTGATAGACTTTCAGTTGGTACATTCTGCCCTTATTGGTGAAGAGGCATAAGTATTGGTGATTTGTGGTGGTAATGAAATCCTGCACGAAATCGTCGTCCCCGGTGTTCAAGCCCGCAATGCCTTTGCCGCCCCGTTTCTGCTGCTGATAATTGCCCAGGGTGGTGCGTTTGATATAACCGCGGCGGGAAAGGGTGATCACGACTTCCTCGTCGGGAATCAAGTCTTCGATGTCAATGCCGGAAAGCGCTTCACCCACAACTTCGGTTTTGCGTTCCGTGGCGTAGTTTTCTTTCACCATGACCATTTCATCGCGCATGACGCCGCGCAGAACTTCGCTGTCTTCCAAAACGGACTTGAGATAGGCGATAAGTTTCATGAGCTCGTCAAATTCTTCCTGCAGTTTGTCGTGTTCAAGACCGGTAAGACGCTGCAAACGCATGTCAAGAATGCTCTGTGCCTGAATTTCCGTAAATCCGAACGTGTCCGCAAGTCCCTGCTTCGCAATTTGCGGGGTTTCGCTCGCTTTGATTAAAGCGACAATTTCATCAATAATGTCAAGAGCTTTTAATAAGCCCTCAACAATATGCGCCCGCGCTTCCGCCTTATTCAAATCAAAACGGGAACGGCGGATGATGACTTCCCGCCTATGGTCCAAAAAGCAGGTCAGCGCCGATTTTAAATTGAACAGCACCGGTCTGTTGTTCAAAACAGCCAGCATGTTGATACCGAAAGAAGATTCCATCGGCGTATATTTATACAAGGCATTGATGACCAAATCGGGAATGGTGCCCCGTTTGAGTTCCACTTCGATGCGTATGCCGTTTCTGTCGGACAGGTCCTTAAGATCGGAAACGCCTTCAATGCGTCTGTCATTGACAAGGGCGGCGATTTTTTCCACCAAACCGGACTTGTTCACGGCATAAGGAATTTCAGTAATGACAATAGACTGCGTATTTTTTCCCCGTTCCTTGACTTCCATGCGTCCGCGCATTTTAACAATACCCCGTCCCGTGCGGTAGGCATCCACAAGTCCTTGTCCCGCATAGACCTGCCCGCCTGTCGGAAAATCAGGGCCTTTGACAAATTGCATGAGTTCGTCGACGCCCGTATCCGGGTCATTGATCAAAAGCAGCAGCGCGTCGCAAAGTTCCCCCAAATTATGGGGAGGAATATTCGTCGCCATGCCGACCGCGATACCGGAAGAACCGTTGACCAGAAGATTGGGGATTTTCGTCGGCAAAACAGTCGGTTCCTGCTCGCTGCCGTCGTAGTTATCCCTGAAATCAACCGTTTCTTTTTCAATATCAGCCAAAAATTCCCCTGCCAAACGGCTCATTCTCACTTCGGTGTAACGCATGGCAGCGGCGCTGTCGCCGTCAATGGAACCGAAGTTGCCCTGACCGTCTTCCAGCGGGTCGCGCATATTGAAATCCTGCGCCATACGCACAAGGGCGTCGTACACGGAACTGTCCCCGTGAGGGTGATATTTACCGATGACGTCGCCGACGATACGCGCGCATTTCTTATGGGCGTTGCGGTAGGTGTTGTTCAAAATGGACTGGGCGAACAGGATACGCCTGTGCACGGGTTTCAAGCCGTCACGCGCATCGGGAATGGCGCGTCCCACAATGACGCTTAAGGAATAGTCCAGATACGATTGGCGCAATTCCTTTTCAATATCGAGTTGCGGAAATAATTCCGTATGTTCTGTATGTTCCATAATTTTTTCCTGTAAAAAAGGATATTAAATATCAAGTTCGCCTGCCTGCAGGGCATTTCTGATGATATAATCGCGTCTTGGTTCGACCCTGTCGCCCATGAGTTCCTCGAAAGCATTGGAAGCCGATTCCGCATTTTCGATATTCACTTGCAGAAGGGTCCGGTTTTCCGGGTTCATGGTTGTGGTCCAAAGTTGGTCGGGGTTCATTTCGCCCAAACCTTTATAGCGCTGAATCTGATATCCTTTTCTGGCTTCAGTAAAGGCTTTTTCCCTCAAATCAAAATAATCGACCACTTCAACGGTGCTTTCGCCGCCTTCCAGTTTGAAAGGAAAAGAACCGCATTCGTTCTTCAGCGCCTGTATGGTTTGTTTCGCGGTCTTATACATTTTCGCATGGAAAAATTCCAAGGCGAGGCGTGTTCTGTGTCCTGACTTGTTTTCAAAAACAACGAATATCCTTTCCTCTTCCTCATGCTCTTCAATTTCAAGATTCACGGCATAACCGCAGTTTCGCATATACTCCGAAACCGCTTCCGGAATTGATTTGTTCCGCGCAATTTCCTCTTCCGGATTTTCTTCTTTTACATTCAGCAAAGAAAGGAACAAGGAGCGCTCAATGCCTGAATTTTCCGCCTCAATCATGCGTGCCTGTAAAAAGTCGATACTTTGCAGAATATTGATCAAATCATTGCCCGCGAAACTTTTGCCTTCCGCGTTTTCAAGACGGACTCCCGTTGAAAGCCGTTCAAATAAGAAATCGTCAAGAGCTTTTTCGTCTTTGAGATATTTTTCAAATTTGGCGGCTTTTTTCGCAACCCTGAACAAGGGCGGCTGGGCTATGTACAAATGACCGCGGCGGATCAGTTCCTCGTATTGGCGGAAAAAGAACGTCAGCATCAAAGTGCGGATATGGGAACCGTCCACGTCCGCGTCGGTCATGATGATTATCTTATGATAGCGGAGCTTGTTGTAATCGGTATCGTCGCCAATTCCTATGCCCATGGCGGTTATCATGTTTTTAATTTCCTGACTGGTCAGCATTCTGTCGAAGCGGGTTCTTTCCGTATTCAGAATTTTTCCGCGCAAAGGCAAAATAGCCTGCGTATTCGGGTTTCTTCCGGATTTTGCGGAACCGCCCGCGGAATCACCTTCGACAATGAAAATTTCACATTCCGCGGCATCTTTGCTTTGACAGTCAGCCAATTTGCCCGGAAGCGAGTTTTCAGAAAGCAAACCTTTGCGGCGCACCAGGTCTTTTGCCCGTCTTGCGGCTTCGCGCGCGCGGCTCGCGTCCACCGCCTTGTCGATGATAAGGCGTGCTTCTTTCGGATTTTCACCGAAAAATTCACTTAAGGAAGAATACACGATGCCTTGGACAATGCCGGTCACTTCGCTGTTGCCCAGTTTTGTTTTGGTCTGCCCTTCAAACTGCGGCTGAGGCAATTTCACGCTGACAATGGCGGTCAATCCCTCGCGCACATCATCGCCGGTCAGGCTTTCGCCTTTCATCTTTTTTGTCAAATCGGGCTGTTCTTTAATATACGCGTTGATTGCGCGCGTAAGGGCTGTTTTAAAACCAGCCAAATGCGTTCCGCCTTCAACCGTGCGGATATTGTTTGCGAAGGTATGCACATTTTCTTTGTATGTGGCGTTATACTGCAAGGCGAACTCGACGCTGACCCCGTCCTGCACGCCTTCTTTTTCGATAATGCGGTGCAGCGGCTGTTTTTCGCTGTTCAAATCCTGCACGAACTGATAAATGCCGCCTTCCGCCTTATAAACATGAACTTCATTGGTGCGTTCGTCGGTGCATTCTATTTCGATGCCTTTATTCAGATACGCCAATTCTTCAAAACGCTTGGCTAAAATATCAAAGGAAAATTCATTGGTTTCAAAGATTTGGTCATCAGGAAGAAAATGCACGCGCGTGCCGTGTCCTTCGGCTTCCCCCACTTCAATGACTTCCGTTACCGGCGTTCCGCGTTCATAACGCTGCCGGTAGCGTTTTCCGTCCCGTCTTATGGTCACTTCGAGCCATTCGGACAAAGCGTTCACGCATGATACGCCCACGCCGTGCAAACCGCCGGAAACCTTATACGCATTGTTATCGAATTTGCCGCCCGCATGCAGTTTGGTCATGACGACCTGCACAGCCGGTATTCCCTCTTTCGGGTGGATATCGACCGGAATGCCCCTGCCGTTGTCGCGTACGGTCACGCTGTTGTCAACATGGAGAATGACTTCTATTTTATCGCAGTATCCCGCCATCGCCTCGTCAATGGAGTTATCCACAACCTCGTAAACAAGGTGATGCAAACCGCGTATGTCCGTACTGCCTATGTACATGGCGGGACGTTTGCGGACCGCAGCCAATCCCTCCAAAATGGTGATGGCTGACGCATCATAATTCGATGTCGATTTGGTATTCATTAAAGTATCTTGACTCATTTTGTCCTCAATATGGATTTTTAATCGTAATAGCTTGTCTGGGCGATTTTCATAGGCATGATGAGAACCATGTATTCCGGATCTTCGCTTCCCGTGATACCGCAGGGACCTTCCGCCGTCGTAAGCGTCCATTCAAGGTCGGCTGATTGGAAATGTCCCAGAAGCTCTATCAGATGTTTGGTCGGAAAAGCGATTTGTTCGATTTTTCCGTCATAGGTCAAATCAAGTTCTTCGCTGGCCGATCCGGTTTCCTGCGCTTGTGCGGACAATACGGCGGTATTGGCTGACAAATTGAAATACGTGCAGCGGTCGTTATCGTTATTGAAAATAAGGATACGGTCAAGCGCTTCCATTGTTTCTTTCTTGTTTACGGTAAGTTTTGACGCGTCTTCGGCATTGAGCTTATTGATGAACAATTTGTAATCGGGATAGGCGGCAAGGGTCCGCGGAACGCTTATATGCTCGGAACCGTCCTTATTTTTGATATGGAAGCGTCTTTCCGTGAAATTGAAATAAATCTCATCTTCACCGAGCCATTTTTTAATTTCCATGATGTATTTCTTTTGCAGCAGCAAACCTTCCTCACCGATTTTTTTCGCTATTTCGTCATTGACAAAACTGGTGATTGCAAATTGATGTCCGTTTAAACCGCAGACGTTCACCTTGTCGTTTTCCACGGCTTTCATATACAGACAGGAGAGAACTTCCTGATCGTCGCTGATACAGAAACCGACGCGGTCGATAAGTTCCTGGAAATAATCGCCCGCCCAAAGAACAGCCCCTTCTTCCGGAAACGGCGGCAGCACTTGGAACCATACGGGATCGGATACGGGAAGCTTATAGGAACGGCGCCCTTGTTCCACGATAAGATTATTGGTTTCGGTATCGAGCCGCAAAACAATCTCCCCGCCGGGCAAACGGCGGATAAGTTCCACAAGTGCCTTGCCGTTTATGCCTATTTGCCCGCTTTCTTCCACTTTTGCGGCGTATGTGCCTGTAAATTCAATATTCACGTCCGTTGCCATAATGGTAATGGTATTGTCCTGCTTCGCCTGAATCCAAACGGAACGGAGATATTGCGCCCCGGCTTTCACGGGAATGATGGAAGCGGCTTTGATAAGCCCGTTGATCACTTCTTCTTTCGTAATTGTTACCAACATAATCAATATATCCTTTATAATATTTTTTAACAATTTTAATTAAGTGTTTGTCACTTTGTTTATAACTCGATTATCTTCTTGTTTTCATTATATAAATTACGAACATTTTAAGGAACAGCCAGGAACATAAGGAACAATTTCATGTTTGTTTCGCATGTTTTATGCTTTTTTGACACTTCATTGTCACTTCTGTTACCAAATTGTTCATAACTTTGTTCGTAACTCTCATTTCTTCAATTTTTTTAATGGAATACACTATTGTCGAGTGGTCTTTTCCTCCAAAAATTTTTCCGATTTCCATATATGTTTCCCCTAAGAGGGTGCGGCACAGGTATATGGACAAATGCCTCGCTTCCGCTATTCTCGGATAGCGTTTCCTGCCTTTGATTTCCTTTATGCTGAAACCGTAATGCTCCGCAACCGTTGCGATGATACTCTCCGGATTTAGCGTAAACACCCGTCCTTTTTCGCTTACGATAAGTTTTATGTCCTGCAGGGAGGGCATTGCGCCCATTTGTTCCTTATAAAGCCTGATATGGTTTAACATATTCTGGATATTGCGAAATCCGGAACTTCTGCGCGCTATGTACAGACATTGCTCTTTGCCGAGTTCCAGTTCCTGTTCGTCCGCCTGTTTTTGCGTATACTGTACTTTGATGCCCAAATCCGGTTCCTGCAGGGTGAATGTCAGACCCTGGCTGACCGCCGTTTCAAAAATTTTGGGCATGGGCAAATCGGTATCCGTATTGCGCAAAAAAAGGATGAGCTGTTTTTTAAGCAGTTTTTCCATGCAGTACAAAAGCTGTTCCTGAACGAAAGCGTCCTCCCGCAGCCGTTGAATATCATCTATTATCAGCAGCTGCTGCGGTATGCCGCCCTGTTCCGCATGCCGTATCAGCCGATTGAGCCGTGTTTTCAGTTCTTCTTTTGTTTGGAACAGCAAATCGCCGCTTTGTATAGCAGTGATATTGCGGGGATATGTTTTTTGCAAAACCGTCATGATATGGCTTTTGCCTGTTTCCGTTTTTCCGTTTATCAAAAGCGGATTGAACGAAAAATTTTTCTTATTTTCCAGATAATCGCAAATATCGGTCAATAATCGCATGATTTCAGAATTTTTTTGGTTTAAAAGAACTTCTGAAAAAAATTGTTCTTTTTGCAATTATTCTTCTCCGCCATACTTATTTTCATGATTGAGGTTTTTGCGGAAAATCCGCTTTGCGAATTTCACCTTTTTTCCGTATAAAGCTTTTATAGCAAAAATATGCCGTATTGACAAGTTTTTTTTATAAGCTTTATCCCCCTACATGAAAATTTTAAAAAGCTGAAATAGGCTGTTTTGAGGCTTTATATTTTGGCGTGTATTTGCTTTTTTTAAAAATAATGTATTAACCACTTGTTTATACATTAAAAAATAAAAAAGTATTTTTTTGCTTTTTTCGGAAATGTTTCGGGTTTGATTTGGTCTTTGAATCGTATTTTGTATGGAAGTCAACCATGCTTATGCAGAATACGGCAGGATACGGGAAAGGAAGATACTGAATATGTCAGCGGCGGATATTTTTCGGCGGGTGCAATGCGTATGATGTGAATTGTCCTGCCGTTTCAATACCAGCTTCAATATCGGCGCATTTAAAAACGGTTTCGTTATAGGGGGGTCTCTGATTATCCGCCGTCTTTTTTGGATGGGAAGCAGAACGGCTTGCGCACCGATTGTTTTGAAATTCTTATTTGTCTTATCCGTTTTGTTTTGCGCATGCGTTAGTTATGGATTTGGCAGCTTGCCAGAATGGAATATGAGTTGTCCTATGGTCTTAATATCATCATATTTAAAAGCCGTTTTTCCTGCCGTTTTTTTTATGGTGCCGCATGATTGTGCGCGATATTTTTAAATGCGAAGCAGAACCTGAAAACGCTTGTTTTGAATGTCTTATCCGTTTTGTTTGCCATATGTTTTTATTGCCGATATGTCGGATAAATACCATTCTTACCAAATTTCGGTTTGGATTTTCGTGGTCAAGGCTCTTTGAATGAGTTCCTCCTGAGTGACTGTTGCGGAACCGACCTTTTCAACCACAAGACCCGCCGCCAATGTTGCGATATTGCAGGCTTTTTCCTTTTCAAAACCGACAGCCTCGCAGACCGCCATTGCGGCAATGACCGTATCGCCCGCTCCTGTGACGTCAAAAACTTGTTTTGCGGAACTTTTAATATGGTATCCTTGTTTTTCTTTTTTTGAAAAATACACCATGCCTTCCGCCCCCAAAGTGATGAGCAGGTTTTCGGCTTTCAGCTCTTTGAGCAGCATTTTGGCTGTTTTTTTGATTTCTTTGCTCGTTTTCATGCAAACGCCCGCGAGTTCCTGCGTTTCTTTGGCGTTCGGAGTCAATAAGAAAGCATTTTTATAAAAGCTTTTGTTTTGCGGTTTCGGGTCAATGAATATTTTCGGAGCCGCACATTTCATTTTTTTCGCAGTTTCGTAAATATCTTCTATCAGATTTTGATATAAAAGCCCTTTTCCGTAATCGGACAAAATAACCGCATTATGTTGTTCCAAATATTTTTCAAGATTATGTTTCAATGCAGCCCGAATGGTTTTCGATACCGGTTTTATCATTTCCTCGTCGTAGCGTATGATTTGTTGGTTTCTTGCGAAAATACGGGATTTTACGGTTGTCGGTCTTTGGCTGTCCTGAATGAGCTCAAAATTGACATGCTCGTTTTTCAATAAATTTTTTATGGTTTGCGCATGATAATCATTTCCCACGACAGACAAAATCGTGCAATCCGCTCCAAGCGAGCTTATGTTTCTGGCAACGTTTCCCGCACCGCCGAGCAAATTGCGCTTTTTTTCAATTTTCACAACCGGGACCGGGGCTTCGGGTGAAATTCTGTTTGCGTCACCCTCGTAATACGCGTCAAGCATTATATCGCCGATAACCAATACTTTTGCTTGTTCAAGCTTGAAAATATCGTTTTGCATTATTTTATTTCCTTGCTGTCAATGGAAAATACGCTCAGGATATACAACAGTTCGTCTTTGTTCCTATATTGTATTTTTATGCTGCCTTTGTCTTCCGTTCCCTTGATAGAGGCTTTCTTATGGAAAATATCTTTCAATTTATTGTCGATATGCTGTAATTTTTCCGGCAGGAATTGCTCTTGAGCCGTTGTTTTTCCGGTTTTATCCGCTTCACGTTCCGATAATTCCTTGGGCAGGGTTCCGAATTTTTTCCAGTATTCCAGAATGGTTTCCGTTTCTCTGACGGAAAGTTGATTTTCAACAATTCTTTTTGCCAAGATTTCCTGGTCTTTTTGATTGGTTACGGAAAGCAAAGCCCTGCCGTGTCCCGCCTTGATTGCGTCTTCGGCTATCATGGTTTTGATATATTCCGGAAGTGCCAAAAGACGTAAGGTATTGGCTACATTGGAACGGCTTTTGCCGATTTTTTCCGCAAGTTCCTCTTGGGAGAGGTTATGCGCGTTTTTAAGTTCGTTCAAAGCTTTTGCTTCGTCAATGCTGTTTAAATCTTCACGCTGCAAATTTTCGACAAGGGCTATGGTCATCGCCTCGATATTGTTGTAATTGCGCACAATGACAGGCAGTTCTTCCATTCCGACAAGTTTTGCCGCTCTGTACCGTCTTTCGCCCGCGACGATTTCATAATCGCCGTCTTTTTCGAGTTTGCGCACGATAAGCGGCTGTACGACGCCTTGATTTTTAATTGATACGGAAAGTTCTTTCAAACTTTCATCGTTGAATTGCTTTCGCGGTTGATGAACATTCGCCTTAATCCGGTCTATTTTCACAAGCAGGACTTCATTCTTTTTTTCTTCGGCTGAAATTTGGGTTTCATCTCTGCTGAACAAATGGTCCAAGCCCCGCCCCAATCCTGTATTTTTTTTCATATCGTTCTCAATTATGCGTATGCCGGTTTTTAAATTATTTTACGATTTTTCTTGCTTCAACTTCTTTTGCCAGAGCCAGATAAGCTTCCGCGCCCTTTGATTTTATGTCGTAATGCAAAATGGTTTTTCCAAAGCTTGGCGCTTCGGAAAGGCGGACATTGCGCGGAATGATGGTTTTGAACACAAGTTTCGGAAAACAGCGTTCCGTTTCGGCTTTAACCTGTTTCGCCAATTTGTTTCTTGAATCATACATGGTTAAGATAACGCCGAGCACATTAATATCGGGATTGAGTTTTTTCTTTACCGTTTCATATGTTTGTAAAAGCTTGACTATGCCTTCGAGGGCGAAAAATTCGCATTGCAGCGGAATGACAAGTTCTTCCGCAAAACAAAGGGAATTGAGGGTGATAAGACCGAGGGACGGAGGGCAGTCCAAAATGATATAATCGTATTCGTCTGCCAAAGGACTGAGCAATTCTTTAAAGAAATATTCCCTTTTTTCCTTATCCACCAATTCAAGTTCCAAAGCTGCCAAATCCGTTGTCGCCGGAAGCAGGTCCAAATAATCGATGTCGGTTTTCAGAATTGACGATGACAGATTTTCATTATCGACCAAGGACGTATAGAGGTCATATCCGGCATTTTTTCCGTCCATTCCGAGTGCGCTGGTTGAATTAGCCTGCGGGTCGCAGTCGACGAGCAGCACTTTTTTTTCCATAAGAGCCAAAGAAGCGGAAAGATTCACGGAGGTTGTCGTTTTGCCGACACCGCCTTTTTGGTTTGCTATCGCGATTATTCTTGCCATTTTTCACTCCTTGCAAAAAGCAAAATAGGCGAAATTCATATTTTTTGCAAGCGATGTTTCACGTGAAACATTTTTTTATAAAAATCACAATGGAAATTGTTTCACGTGAAACATTTGAAAAAATAGAAATAAAAAATACCCTGTCAATATGCCATGGGTATGAAATAAAATAAAAAAATCAGAGTGTTAGTCAATGTCGCTCATGGAGGTCAAGGCGGAAAAATGAACGCCGCAGCCTGCTAAAAATGCGATAATCGCTAAAATAACCGAAGCGGATGTTGAAATAAGGTTCCGATTGAATAAGCGATTACTCCCTAACATATGCTCAAGATAAGCATTAAAAGTAAATTTAAAACCGGAATAAAAACAGTAACCAGAGAACAGACAAATGCCGCGCCAAAGCAAATCCAAGACTGTGTATAAAAACAATGGCAACATCAATAAAAAAAATTCGGCAAATACGATGGTTGCGTTATCTTCGTTTATCCGTGCATTTGTTATTCCTCTTTTTCACCGACCGGAAGCGCCGCAGGATAAGGTTCCGCAAACGCGTCAACGACTTTGAGGCTGTCTTTGTCGATAAGGCTTGTGAAATCTTCCGTGTTCTCGCCTGCGGGATTGTCCATGGCAAAAAGGTGGGCGTAATCGGATAACCGTTTATATCGGCTTCGGTTGTTTATACAATCATGCCTTATTTTCTTTCGCCCAGCTGTCTTTCAGCGTCACGGTGCGGTTGAAAACCGGTTTTTCTTTTGTGCTGTCCTTGTCCACGCAAAAATACGCCAAACGTTCAAACTGCACTTTTTCACCGACCGGAAGCGCCGCAAGATAAGGTTCCGCAAACGCTTCAACGACTTTGAGGCTGTCTTTGTTGATAAGGCTTGTAAAATCTTCCGTGTCTTCGCCTGCGGGATTGTCCATGGCAAAAAGGTGGTCGTACAAGCGCGCTTCAATGGGTTTGGCATGTCTTGCGCTCACCCAATGAATGGTTCCTCTGACTTTTCTGCCGTCGGGTGATTTTCCGCCCTTGCTTTCAGGGTCATGGATGCAGATAAGTTCTTTGATGCTGCCGTGTCCGTCTTTCACAACCTCTTTGCACGTGATGTAATAGGCATAACGCAAACGGACCTCGCTGCCCGGTGAAAGACGAAAATATTTCTTAGGCGGATTTTCCATAAAATCGTCACGTTCAATGTACAGTTCACGGCTGAAAGGCACCTGCCTTGTTCCGTACCGCTCGTCTTCCGGGTGCAGCGGGCAGTCAAAAATTTCTTCCTTATGCTCGTCGTAATTTTCAATAATCACTTTTATAGGGTCGAGCACAGCCATAAGGCGCGGGGTAACGGCGTTCAGATGCTCACGCACGCAAAATTCAAGCAAATTATAGTCGACCATGCTGTCGGCAGCCCGTGCGACACCGATTTTCGCACAGAAATTGCGGATGGATTCCGGCGTGTACCCGCGGCGGCGCAGTCCGGAAATAGTAGGCATGCGGGGGTCGTCCCAGCCGCTCACGAAATTGTTTTGCACCAAGTGAATGAGTTTGCGCTTGGAAAGCATGACATGGGTAAGGTTTAACCGTGCGAACTCTATTTGCTGAGGATGGTAAAGCTCCAAAGCGTCCAAGACCCAATCGTACAATTCGCGGTTGTTTTCAAATTCCAGGGTACAAATGGAATGAGTGATGTTTTCAATGCTGTCTGAAATGCAGTGGGTGAAATCATACATGGGATAAATATGCCATTTATCGCCGGTTTTGTGGTGGTGAGCATGACGTATGCGGTAAAGGGCGGGGTCGCGCATGATGATGTTCGGGGAAGCCATATCTATTTTAGCCCGCAAAACCATTTGTCCGTCGGCAAATTCCCCTGCCTTCATACGTCTGAAAAGGTCGAGGTTTTCCTCAACGGAGCGGTTGCGGTAAGGGCTTTCTTTGCCGGGCTCGGTAAGCGTGCCGCGGTATTCGCGGATTTGGTCGGCGTTCAGTTCACAAACATAGGCTTTGCCCCGTTTGATCAGCTCTTCGGCAAGTTCATACAGCCTGTCAAAATAATCGGAAGCGTAATGGATGTCGCCCGCCCAGCTGAAGCCGAGCCATTTCACATCTTCCTGTATTGAATCGACGTATTCGGTATCTTCTTTGACCGGATTGGTGTCGTCAAAGCGCAAATTGCATAATCCATTATAATCTTTGGCAATTCCAAAATTCAGACAAATGGATTTCGCATGTCCGATATGCAGATATCCGTTCGGTTCCGGCGGAAAACGAGTATGGACACGGGCGTTGAAACGTCCGTTTTCATTGTCCTGATTGATTCTTGTGCGGATAAAGTCAGTGCCGGCTTTTTCTTTTTCGTCCAAAGTGCTCATGTTTGCCTCATAAAAAATAGGATATTGATAACCATAACGGATTATTATGAAAAAGTCTATTTAATAAAAAAGCGAAATTTAGTCAAATCCAATGCCCGGTACGGGGGCGATACACGCTGCGATAATTGCGGATAACCGCAGAGAAAAATGGCTATCCTTAAAAAAATGAAAAAAATTTTCGGAAGAAAACCGCATGAAAATTTGTATGAAAAATATAACAGTGTATAATCATTGATAAAAAAATAAGCGAAGGGCACGGAAAAAACCCTGTCAAGATAGTGTCTGCCTGTCATATCCCCATACTCTGTCTGTCAAATGCATAAAAAACCCGAAAAGGGCATGCTAGAAGATAAAAAAACAAATTGCAAAGGAAGAGAAATGACAATACCGAGTTCGCTCCTCATACAAGAAATAATGCATTATGAAGGTTTTTCGGCAGGTCCTGTTTTAAACCGCCTTGGCATGCCCTGTATCGGTTACGGTTTTCCGTTATGGGAAGAAGGCTTGTCCATCGTGCACGGAAACACAAAAATAGCCAAAGCCGTAAAGAACAATCTTCCGAACGGATACGGAGGCATAAACGAAAGCGTGCGGGGCATATTGGCGGAACCTCTCGCCATAACGGAAGAACTTGCGAAAACCTTGCTGGAACAGCGCCTGCTGTTCAATTCGCAGGAACTTGCGAAATTGTTTTCCGGTTACCGGCATATGCAGAACAAATGCGCACATGCGGTTCTGCTGCCTGAAAGCGGTTTGGCGCAGTATGAAACGCATGTCATTATCCGGAACAAAAGTCAGAAAACCGAAAAGAGCAAAGAAAGAAATCACGGAACAACATGCGGACAGGCGAAACCGGCAAAAAAAGAAATGCAAAACAGCAGCGAACAAATTCCGCATCCTGCATTTTTAAGGTCTGCGTATTCAAGTTCGGCTAAGTTTGCCAACGTTCCTTTTTTTCCGCGGGCAAAAGCGGAAAGAGGCGGTGTTTCCGTCCGTTTCGGCGGCAGGAAAAAGCCGAAAACGGCAAAAACGTATTCCTATGTGTTTCTCACTGAAGAGGAGCAGGCGCTTCTGCGTCTGGACAGCGTGCTTTTTGCCAGTCACCTCTTAGGTTTGGAGATAATGAAGCGGATGCATGAATTTTTCTTCGCTCTCAGGCAGGAAAATTACAATGAAGCCGCAAACCAGCTGCTCCTGCACGGCGCTTCCGGCTATCTGGGGGCGGTGGTGTCTGTTCTTGCACGGCGTATCCGCGAGGGAAGCCTGGATTTGCAGGATATTTTTGTGCAGAAAGAACCGGTTCCCGAAATGCTTTTGCACCGAAAAACATCACGAAACCATAGGGAAAAATTTTTCCAGAACAGCCAAAAACAAATGCAGGAAAGCCTTTATGTCCGATAATCCCGTAACAATAAAGAAAGACGGCACAATCACCCTGCAACATTCACGGGAACAAGCGAAAAAATTGTATGCGAACGTGCATAAGGCGTATTACGCCTTCTTGCGGGAACAGGAGGAACGTCAGGAACTTCCCGTAAAAAGCGGACAGGAACTGGCGGAAGAAATTCCGTTTTTTGAAGCCATGCCCGTAAGTCAGGATATCGAAACCCTGCTCAAACATGACCTTTTTTATTTGCTTGTTTACGGTATGAACAGGAAAGATATGGATAACGACTGGCTTTTCGAGCGCTGCCGCGAAGTGCAGGAAACGCCGGACAACCGCCTGGACCTATGGGCGAGGGAACATTACAAATCAACCATTATCACCATCGGTCTGACAATACAGAATGTTTTGCAGAATCCGGATATCACCGTGGGCATTTTCAGCCATACGCGTCCCATCGCCAAAGCGTTTTTACGGCAGATTAAACGCGAATGGGAAACAAATATCCTTCTGCAAACCTATTTTCCGTTTATCGCGCCGCCGGAAAAAAGCGAAGCGAGAACACGCACATGGAGCGAAGACAGCGGGCTTATTGTCAGACGCGGCGGCAACCCGAAAGAAGCCACCATTGAAGCATGGGGGCTTGTGGACGGCCAGCCCACCGGAAAACATTTCTCCCTGCTTATTTATGACGACGTGGTGACATTGGAATCCGTCACCACCGCGGAACAAATAAGAAAAACAACGGACGCGTGGCGGCTTTCCCTGAATTTGGGGGCGAGAGGGGGAAATTTGCGCATGATCGGCACGCGCTATCACGCTTCCGACACCTATCATCTGATCATGGAGCAAGGCAGCGTGATTCCGCGCATACACCCCGCGACGGCGGACGGGCAGGCGCAAAGCAAACCTGTTTTCCTCAGCGAAGAGGTTTTAAGAAAGAAACGCCGTGATATGGGCGCTTATGTTTTCGCCTGCCAGATGCTGCAAAATCCTTTGGCGGACAACGCCATGGGCTTTCAAAAATCATGGTTTCAAACCCTGCCGGGCGGTACGGAAATGAAACCGGGCTTTTCCGCCGATATGAACCGTTACATCCTGGTTGACCCGGCGTCAAGCAAGAAAGAAGGGTCGGATTTTACGTCGATGTGGGTGATCGGGCTCAATCATGACGGCTTTTATTATGTGCTTGACGGCATACACGACAGGCTGGCGCTGCACGAACGCGCGCAGGCGCTTTTTACCCTGCACCGCAAACACAGACCCCTGGCTGTCGGGTATGAGCAATACGGAATACAGGCGGACATCGAACATATCAAATACTGCATGGAACAGGAAAATTACCGTTTTTCCATCATCGCTCTTGGCGGGGCGATGGCCAAGACCGACAGGATACGCCGTCTTGTTCCTATTTTTGAACAAGGCAGGATATGGTTTCCGCACCGTTTGATTTGCATGAAGTCGGACAGGACGGTATCGGATTTGGTGCAGGATTTTTATAAGAACGAGTATTTGAATTTTCCGGTGGCGGAACATGATGACATGCTCGACTGCCTTTCAAGAATAGTGGACGGCAAACTCGGCGCTGTTTTTCCCGCAGGCGTTGAAAAGCGGTCAGTGAACGGGGAAGCGTTTTTCGCAGGATAAAAAGTATGGAAAAAACATGCTACCGGACACTTCGGGCAAAAAACGCCCCGCAGGAAACAAAAACGGAATTTTGGGAGCAATTTCAAAAAGACAGGCTTAATCCCATTCTGTTTTTCGACGGCGAAATACCCGATTTTGCAAATTTCAGCGCATGGCTTTCGGCAAAGGACAAAGACGCGCGCTTTGTAACGGGCGGTACCGGGGAAGTCAAAGCCCTCTATTGGCTGAACAACCCCATAGGCAAAAACGCGATGATACATTTTTGTTTTTTGCGTAAGGCGTTTGGCGAGCAAGAGGCGATAGGGATCCATGTGGTTGAGAGCCTGCTTCACTGCAAAAACGGCTCCGGGGAATATGTGCTTTCGGCTCTTGTCGGCATCACTCCCAAACCGTACCGTCATGCGCTGGCGTTCATCCGAAAATTGGGCTTCCGTATTGTCGCGGAACTGCCGCAGGCGTGTTATTTCGCCCGGCAAAACACCTATAAAAATGCTCTTGTCAGCATATTGACCAAAGAAGAAATACCAACAAAGGAGGTTCAAATGGGCGGAGGAGGAAAACATTATTCCGCGCCTGTTGCGCAGGAAGTGGAAATTCCCGCGCCGGCGCCTGTGGAGGCGGATCAAAGCGTAAAGGAAGCGGCTGATGAGGAAAGACGCAGGCGCGCCGGTGCGTTCGGGCATTCAAAAACCGTTCTTACGAGCGGTTCGGGTTTGACAAGTCCCGCAAACAGTCAAAAAAAGACCTTGCTCGGCGCGTGAGAGGGAAACTGCTGCCATGGAAAAAGAAAGAGATTGCGTCCGGCACGTATTGAGGCGTTTTCATGAACTGGAAAAGGAAAGGCGGACATGGGAAGGGCAATGGAAGGAAATCAGCGATGTGATGCTTCCAAACAAAGGGAAATGGTCGGAAGAAAATCATAACAAAGGCTATAAGAAGCATGGGAATATCGTGGATTCGACAGCCCTTTACGCATTGCGGATATTGGCTGCCGGCATGCACGGCGGGCTCAGTTCCCCCGCCCGCCCTTGGTTTCGGTTTTCTTTGAAGGACAAGGAACTGGAAAATGCCGAGGGTATAGGCAAATGGCTGCAGGATACGCAGGAACGCGTGCATGCGGTGCTTTCGGGTTCTAATTTCTATCCGACGGTGCATGCCCATTATGCGGAATTGGCGGCGTTCGGCACCGCCTGCTTTTTGATTGAGGAAGACCGGGACGAAGTGATACGCTGCAGAAATTTAACCGTCGGCGAATACTATCTGGACTGCGACGCAAAAGGGCGGGTGGACACGCTTTACCGCACAATAAGCATGACGGCGCGGCAAATCGTCCAGCGTTTTGAAACGTATCCGGAACGGATAAGGGAATCGGCTGAAAAAGACAGCGTGCAGGTCTTTGCCGTGCTTCATGCCATCGAACCTCGGAAAAATTGCGACCCCGATAAAATCGACGCCCGCAGCCGGCGTTATGCGTCCTATTACGTTCTGCTCGGACAAGGGAATTTTCTTTTGGAGGAAGACGGATATGAGGAATTTCCCGCTTGCTGCCCCCGCTGGGATGTGACCGGGCAGGATGTGTACGGCAGGGGTCCGGGCATGGACGCTTTACCGGATGTGAACATGCTGCAGCGTATGCGTCAGGACGGTTTGGAAGCGTTGGAACTGGAAATAAAACCGCCGATGAATGTTTCCAATTCGCTGCGGAATCAAGGCGGGCAGTTTTCGCTCCGTCCCGGATTTGCGAATTTCGTGGATATGAACGCGCAGGCTCCCGCCATTACGCCGACCTATCAGGTACAGGCGAACCTGCAGGCTTTAGATGCGTATTTGCAACAGATACGGCGGCAAATCGGGGAGCATTTTTATAAGGATCTGTTCCTTTTGCTCACCCAATCGGACAAACGCATGACAGCCACGGAAGTTTACGAACGAAACGCCGAAAAACTGCTCATGCTGGGACCGACTCTTGAAAGATTGAGAAGCGAACTTTTTCAGCCCCTTATCCAACGGGTCTTGGGCATTATGAAACGGTACGGCAAAATATTGCCCGTTCCGCACCTTTTGCGGGGAAGGGAATGGGAAATCGAAATGCAGTCGAGCCTTGCTTTAGCCCAAAAAAGCGCAGACATCGCGGCTATCGAAAACATAATGCTTTTTGCCGGCAATTTGGCGAAAATAAATCCCGACGTGCTGGACAATCTGGATTTGGATGAAATGCTCCTGCATAATGCGAAGCTGCTCGGGGTGCCGCTTTCCCTGCTTCGCGGCAAGGACAGCGTTTTTGCCATTCGCGAACAGCGCAGGCGGGAACAAGCCATGCAGCAGGAAGAGCAAAAAACTTGGCAGCTGCTTGAAAAAGGCGCTTCAACCGCAAAAATGCTGAGCGAAGTCGATTTGGAGGGAAAGAATTTCGCTTCGGCATTGTTGGGGACCATGCGGGAAAACGCCCCTGACAATCCGCAGCCGGAGCAAACGGAAAGGGATACGTCATGAAACAGGAAGGTTTTTGGCAGGAAAAACAAACGGTTTCGCACGAAGAAGTGTTGACCCGCGAAGAAATGTTGCCTTATGAAAAAATGTTGTCGTATGACGAGGAAATTCAAAATGATTTGTCTTCTCTCGTGCAAAACGCGCAAGGCAGACGCTTTTTGAAATATTTGTTTGCCGAAACAGGCATTTTTGAAGCAATTCCTATTCAAAATGAAAAATCCTATGCCTACTTCGAGGGGAAACGGAGTATCGGTCTGACACTGTATCATCGCCTATATGCGTTGGACCCTGAGCATATTTTACACATACAAAAACAAAACTAAGGAGGAAAATATGGCAGAAAACGCAGCGGAAATCGTTATCAGACCGCAGGGGCAGGCGGAACAGCAAGCCGAACAGACTGCCGAACAGGCGAAAAAAACGGCGGAAACCTTGCTTACCGAAGTTTTGCTCGCAAGCCCTGAAGATTATGTTTTTAAATTCAATCCGGAAACGCAGGTGGATGAAGCCTTGGTTGCGGATTTCCGGCGCTTCGCCTTCGAGCAGAAAATGAGCCTTGAAAACGCACAGCTCATGGCGAAATTTTATGAAAACCATGTGCGGGAACTTGCTGAAAAACAAAATCGGGAGCAAGCGCGGCTTTTGCAGTCCATGCAAAAAGCCTGCGAGGAAGATACGGAATACGGGGGTATGAGTTTCAGCGACAATATGCGTTACGCCAAAGCTGCCGTTTTGCGCTTTGACGACGGTTCGCTCGCTGAAATCCTCAATGAAACGGGCTTCGGCTCCCATCCGGAAGTGGTGCGTTTCATGTACCGCGTGGGCAGGGCTCTTGCGGAAAAAGATATGCCTAAAGCCAAAGACGTGCAAAAAGAACGCTCCGCCGCGGAATTGTTTTATCCCAGCATGAGGAAATAAGCACGCAAAAACAGGCATGAAAAACAACCGTGCGGACGGTTCAAAAACAGACCCGCTGAACATGGGAAAATCCGGTGAAAAGAAAACGGCACGGCTGATTTTCAAACCGGTATCCTCTTCATTCATTTTCAAAACACGATGATTTTACATGCAACATTTCCTTTTCGGGCGGATAGTCCCGTTAGGGAGGGGCTTTTCCCGTGCCCGAAAAAGGAAATGAAAACCCCACCAACCTCTGCAAAGGAGAAAAAAATGAGCGCGAATGCAGTAACGCTGCTTGATGCGGCAAAGCGTTTCGACAACACGGGCAAGATTGCCAAACTGGTTGAAATCATGGCCCAAACCAATGAAATTTTGGAAGACGCCCTTTGGCTTGAGGGCAATTTGCCCACAGGACACAGAACCACCGTCCGCACCGGTCTGCCTGCCGCCGCATGGCGTATTTTGAACTATGGCGTTCAGCCAAGCAAAAGCACCACAAAAAGCATTGATGATACGTGCGGAATGCTGGAAGCGTATGCGGAAGTGGATAAATCCCTTGCGGATTTAAACGGTGCGAGCGCCGATTGGCGGATGAGCGAAGAAGCCGGTTTTGTGGAAGCGATGAACCAAGAAATGGCGAAAACCCTCTTTTATGGCGATATTCATGAGGAACCGCAAAAGTTCATGGGGCTCAGCCCTCGCTATAACGCCCTTTCAGGCTTTGACTGCGCGGAAAATGTCCTCGATTTCGGCGGAACAGGCGGCGCCAACACGTCAATCTGGCTTTGCGGTTGGGGCGAGGATACTCTGCACGGTATTTTCCCGAAAGGTTCGCAGGCGGGTCTGCAAATCAAAGATCTTGGCGAGCAGACGCTGCTTGATGACAATGGCGGGCATTATCAGGGCTACCGCAGCCATTTCAAATGGGATTGCGGGCTTTCCCTGCGTGACTGGCGTTACGCCGTGCGGATCTGCAATATCGATACGGCAAGCTTTGCGGATATTATCAACGGTTCGGCAGCTTCCGTCGGCACGAACCTGATCCGCCTCATGATTGCCGCCGCAAACAAAATTCCTTCCGCCAACAAGGCGCAAATGGCATGGTATATGAACAGGGACGTCAAAACCGTTTTGGACATCATGGCTATGGAAAAAGCCAATGTCCAGCTTTCCGTCGATCAAATCGAAGGCAAACCCGTGACCCGTTTCCTAGGCATGCCTGTCCGCCGCGTGGACGCTTTGCATAATAATGAGGAACGCCTTGTTTAATCATGTAATCATGGAACAGGATACGCATAAACACGACAACCTATCAAAACACGATAACCTATCTATCCAAAAAAGGAAATCTTATGTATTTGGACGCAGAATTGCTTTTTTCCCATGTTCAGAAAATCAGCACAAGCCAATGTTCCGATAAAACGCTCGATCTCGGCGTGCAGGAGGGCGGCGGCATGCCTGTTTTTCCCTTCGTGCAAATTGTCGAGGGGTTCGGGGGCTTGGTTTCTTTAACCGTGCATATTCAGTCCGCCGACAGCGGCAAGCCTCTTGCCGAACTTGCGGAAGAAGACTGGCGGACTATCCTTTCAAGCAAACCTTTGCCTCTTGCGGAAATTGAAAAGCCTTGCTCCGTCGGTTTCGGTTCCCTGCCTCCCCGTGCGGGCAGGTATTTGCGCGTTTTTTACGAAGTCGAGGGCGCTGCCGCAAAAGGCGCCCTTACCGCGGGACTTGTGCTTGACGCGCACGCGTAGGAAATGACAGCGGCAAAAACAGTTTAAAAAGAAAAGGAGGGGCGACCCTCTTTTTCCTGAAGAGGCAGTATGGCATTATCACAAGTCGATGTATGCAATTTGGCATTAAGCCGCATAGGCGGACACGGCATTTCGCAAATCACGAGCCTTGGCGAGGCAAGCACGGAAGCGAGGCAGTGCGCCGTAAAATTTCCCTATGTGCTCGCTTCCGCTTTGCGCGCGTACCCATGGCATTTCGCCACAAAGGAGATAGTCCTCGCCCTCTTGGGCTGCGGGGCGGCGGAACATTTTTTGGAAAATGATATTTTTTACCGGAACCTGCATTATTATCAATACCCTGAAGAATGCATGCGGATTTTGGCTTTGAATCCGGCAGCCGGCAAAAAAGGAAATCATTTCGCCCCGGTGTATGATTATACTGTGGAACGTATTTCCGACGGCACAAAAGCGATTGTCACCTCCTGTCCCCAAGCCGTTTTAACCTGTACAAGTTACAGCGAAGATCCGAGTATTTGGGATAGTCTGTTCACAGACGCTTTTGCCTGGCAGCTGGCAGGCGAACTTTGCCTCAGCTTCGGGGGAGCCCTCGATACGGTGCGGACCTTGCGGGAAATCGCGGACCGCGCCTTTGAAAAAGCGAAGAGCCGGGACTGCGGGGAAGAAGCGGCAGACATATACTGTTCCAAATATCTGGAGGCGAGGAAATAATGGCGTTTCATGGTTTTCAAAGCAGTTTCACGGCAGGTGAGCTTTCTCCCTCGCTTGCCGTGCGTATTGATTTGGCACGGTATCATACAGGGTGCAGCCTGCTTGAAAATATGGTCGTTCATCCCCATGGCGGAGCAAGCAAACGCGGCGGTTTGCGTTATCTCGCCGCTCTTGCGGGCAAAACACGGCTCATGCCCTTTATTTTTTCTTCTGCGGAAACCTATGTTCTTGCGTGGTCTGAAAAAAAGCTTTCCTTTTTTACCAAAGAGGGTCAGCTCCTTGACGGAGCGGGAAATCCTTATGTCCTCACAACGCCTTTCAGTTATGAAACCGCTAAAAAAATGGGCTTTGTGCAAAGCGCCGACGTTGTTTATCTGGTCAGTGAAGACTTCGCTCCCTATAAGCTTTGCCGTTATGCGCACGACAACTGGAAATTGGAAGCGGTTAATTTCAGTCCCAAAGCCGCTCCGCCGGCGGGGCTCGGGGCTTGGCTTTACGATGTGCGGACTTCATCGGAAAAAACAAGTGACGGAAACGGGTTGAAACAATGGTCTTTCGTCGTTACGCAAATAAACCAAGCAGGGGAAGAAAGCCTCCCCAGCGCCGTCTGTTCGGTGGAGGGTCCTGAAAATCTGCGTCAGACCTGTTATCCGAAACTCAGCTGGCAGCAATGCGCAGGTGCGGAAGAATATCGTATTTACCAAGAAAAAAACGGCAAGTACGGTTATATCGGCAGCAGTCTTGTTCCTTGTTTTGACGCTAAGAACATAGCTCCCGACATGACAGACTGCCCGCCTAAAGCCCACAACCCTTTTGTTAACGGCAATTATCCCAGCTGCGTTTGTTTTCATCAGCAGCGGCTTGTTTTTGCAGGCTCGAAAAAACGCCCGCAGACCCTTTGGTTCTCACGCACGGGCAATTTTGAATCCTTTACGCGCTCTTCGCCCGTAAAAGCGGACGACGCAATGGAAATCAGCATTGCGGGCAATGAGGTTTCCCGTATCAGCTGGCTGGTTTCCTTGCGTACGCTGCTTGTGGGCACCGGCGGAACGGAATGGGAAGTCAAAAGCAATGCGGGGGCGCTTACCGCTTCCGATATTTCTCTTGTGCCGCAGTCGTACCGGGGTTCAAGCCGTCTTCCCGCGCTTATCATCGGGAGCAGTGTTTTGCATATCAACAGAACGCAAAGGGAAATGCATGATTTGGTCTATGATTTCGGTACGGATTCTTATTCCGGTTCCGACCATGCCGTGCTTGCGGGGCATTTATTCGCAAACCGCGCCATTACCGACTGGGCATATCAGCAAAGCCCGGATTCCGTTATCTGGTGCGTGCGTGACGACGGAGCCCTGCTCGGGCATACGTTTTTGCGCGAGCATGAAGTTTTTGCATGGCACAGGCATGATACGCAGGGGAAATTCATTGCTGTCTGTTCGCTGCCGGGCGCATCTGCCGATGAAGTCTTTTTTGTGGTGGAAAGGGAAATCGGGGAACAAAAACACTATTTTCTCGAACGCATGGAACATAACCGGCAAAATACGCCGCAGGAGGATATGTCCGCCTCTTCCCTTTTTTACGTGGATTGCGGGCTTTCCTATCATGCAAAAGAAAATCGGGATGTGCCTATCCGCTATGTGGGCGGTCTTGAGCATTTGCAGGGTATGGAAGTCGCCATTATCGCCAACGGGGCGGTTTGCCCGCGGCAGAAAGTCCGAACCCTTTCTTATGAGAAAAACGGGGAAACCGTGCAAATCGCAGGGATTGACATCGGCTATGAAGCTTATGACATCGTGATAGGTTTGCCTTATGCGGCAAAGCTGAAAAGCATGCCCGTCGAAGCGGAAAACGGCTATGCCAACACCCTTGGCAAACGCAAGCGCATTCAGGGGATAAGCGTTTATTTTCAAAATACCAATCATGCGAAGATAGGAACGGATTTTACCCGGATGAACGAAGTGAAATGGAGGCGGAACGAAAAACCGGGGCAAGCGGTCGATTTGCAGACGGATTATGTTTTCATGCACCTTACGCAGCATTATGAAAATCAAAATCATGTCTGCATCATGAGCGAGGCGCCTCTGCCGCTGACAGTGCTTGCCCTGCTTCCCGAAGTGCAGGTGGGGGGATAATGGAAAAACAGGAACTTGCAGGCTGTTACGGCGAATACGAACTTATCGCCGCAACAGAGAAGACTGTCGGAAAATATTTTGAAGATTGCCTTGATGTCATCTGCCAGGATGAAATTTATGAAGCGTGGCAGCTTTACCGTATTTCCGCCGGAAAACTTCTTGAAAACGTTTTGGAGCATGCCTTCAAAGGCGAAGGAGAGGCGTATTTCCTTGTTTTTCATGACAGGGAAAAGGGCGGACGGGTCATCGGCTTAGGCGGATTGGCTCCTTTGAACGATATGGGGAAAAGCGTCGGTGAAATTTGGTTCGCAGGCGGGTATCTGACAAAACACAAGCGGTTTCTTGTGCGGCACGGCAGAGAAATCATCGCGAAAGCGCTGACGCATTATCCGATTCTTGTGAATATCGCGGCTTCATGGAACAATCAAACCTTTTCCCTTGTGCGGTATTTAGGTTTTTTTGTGGAAGAGGACTATATCCGCGCAGGATTGAGCAAGGCTCTTTTTAAACGTTTTTATACGGTGAGGAATCCAGTATGTGTGTACCAAGCACAATAGCCACGGGCATAAGCGTGCTCGGTTCCGCTCTTAGCACGGCGAATGCGCTTTCCGGTCAAAAAGCGCAGGCGGAACATGCAAAGCAGCAGCGGGAGCAAGCGTTTCAAAATGCTAAGTTGGCGGAAGACAATGCCAGAAAAGCCCTTTTGGAAGGGGAAAAAGAAAAGGAAAAAATCAGATTGGAGCAAAAAGCGCTGCAAAGTAAAAAAGCCGTGGAATATGGCGCCGGGAATATCGACCTTGCGGGCGGAAGCCCTCTTGCCGTCCTTTCCGACATGGCGGGTCAAGGCGAAGAATACGCTCAAAACGCAGGTGAACATGCACGGCAGAAAGCGAAAAATTACAACACCCAAGCGCAAGGGTATGTCAGGCAGGCGGGGAGTAAAGGCGGTTCCAATCCTTTTGCAGCCGCTCAAACCGTTTTTTCCGGACTTAATTCTGCGGCTGCGGCGGTACAAAAAACAAATTTCAAGCGCGGTCCCAATTATTTTTAGAACCAAAGGGCGGTGAGGAGCATTCATGACTATTGCAAGCACGCTGAGCAAAAAGCATTATCAAGGAAATGACATTGCCAAGGAATTTCCTTTGCCTTTTCAAGTGGCTGAAAAAGGGCATATTTTTGCCGTTATAAAAAAAGGTATGAAAATTGAAGAGGTTAAAACGAATTTTACCGTAGATTTGAACCGAAAAGTTTTCATATATCCCTTGCAGGGAGAACCTTTAAAAACAGGGGAATATCTGACCCTTTACCGTAAAATTCCCTTAACGCAGATTGTCGACCTTGAAAATGCCGGAGCGTTTCATCCAAAAGTTTTGGAGCATGACGGCTTTGACAGGATTGTCATGCAAATCCAGCAGCTTGATGAAGAAATAAGCAGGGCATTGAAAATTGACATTACCGATACCCGCGATGTTTCCAATCTATTGGAAGAACTTTTCGCGGCTCGTGATGAAGCTGTTTCGCATGCGCAAAAAGCCTCGGAGCAGGCGAACCTTTCCCGAAACCATGCGGATACGGCGGAAACGCAAGCGGAAAACGCCGAAACATGGGCTTTGTTTGCCAGAGAGAAAGCGGAACAATTAACCGATTTGCAGGTTGAATGTTATATCAGCAACGACGGAAAAGGGCAGATAACCTATCATAAAGAGGAAAATAGGCTGGAAATCGTTCTGCCTTTCGATAACGCGGGTCTGCATGCTTCAAAAGTATCGCTTACGGATAAAATCGATTTGGAACGGTCGGATATCGGGGCGAGCGCTAAAGCTTTAACCCTTCTCGATGCGAAAACGGAGGCAGCCCTTGCCGAAAAAATCGACAAGTCCGCCATTTCCTCCGCCATTGACAGCGTAAGCGAGGAAACCGTCGCCAGCAGCAAAGCCGTTTCAGGTTTGCGGAACGTTCTTTCCGACAATTTCATTTCCGGACTTGGCATGCCAAATCTCGATAAAAAGATATTTATTCAGTTTTCCCCGATTAATAATGATAAAATTGACTATTCAGCAGCGTATACCGCCCCGGCAAACGGTTGGGTTACCGTTTACGGACAAGTTGCGAATATAGCCTCCAAAGCTTACGCCTTGGTATTTGCTCAAAGCGGAGATATACGGATGACCAGCGCCAGCGGAACCGCCGATGTTGTATGTACAGCCACAATTCCCGTAAGAAAAGGGCGCGGGGTTTATTTGAAAACGCAAAGCTGTTGGAGTGTAGGTGCTTATTTCTTTTACGCACAAGGAGAAAGTTAATGCTTTATATTGAAAACATGGAAAATCATAAATTGGGCAATTTTACGCCTTCCGAAGACGTTGCGAAGTCGCTTGGCTGGACGCTGACCTGCGGGGAAAGCGAAATCGAACAGTCCGATATTGATTGGGGCTGGTATGAAAAGGGCTTCGCTCCCATGAAGAGCGACGCGCAAAAGGCGGACGACCTGAAAACCGTGAAACTGCGCGAGGCGGAAGAATTGCTCAATGCCAAGCTTGCGGAAATTTCCGCGTATCCCCGGGCGGAAAGCGAGAGTTTCGAGGTGCAGAAAAGCGAAGCCGCGGCGTATTTGGCGGACAATGGAATTGATAAAGCCGAAATTCCGACCATTACGGGCATAAGTCTTGGCTCGCAAGTGGAACTCACCGAACTTGCCCGAAAAATCGTTGAAAACGCCAAAGACTTCGCCCCTGTGCGCGGGCTGTACCTCGGACGTTATAAACGGGTGCGGGATTTTCTGAATACGGCGAAAACGCTCGCGGAGGTGGAAGCCGTGGATGTGCAGGCGGTTTTTGCTGAGGATGTGGCAAGTCAAGCGGCAGCCATGTTTGAGTAGGTTTGCCGTAATGCGTATTAAGTTGTTCAGCTTTACTGTACAGTTTTTCATATCGGCAATATTTTTGATTTGCGGATTTTACCCTCTGGAAGCGGAAGCGTCAGCTTCCTGCTGAAAGAGAGTGAAATGGGGGGCTGTTCGGGGAGATGAAAGAGGGGTACAAACAGGGGGAGTATCCCCCGGAGTGTCCCCCTCTTTCTAGGGTGTGGGATAAGGTCCCACTAAAAAATCTTGGGGACTGTTCCCAAAGACAATATAAAATTTCTTTTATATAAAAAACAACCGCGTTACACACAGGAATGCTATGTTCTTTTTTTGTGAGTATGTTTTGGCGTTTATGCACGACATCGAGATTAAAATCTCCGAGGCAAAAAGAGCTGCGCTCGGTCAGGCGTCCTTCCTGACACTCGCTTTCGCTCACAATTTGTGTGAAAATTGTTTCGCTCACACTGCGTGGCTTTGTGCATCCTCCACAATTTAAAGGTGGTTGCTATGTTCTTTTTTTGCGAGTATGTTTTGGCGTTTATGCACGACATCGAGATTAAAATCTCCGTGTCTGCGTTCGCAGCGTTCATTTCCTATCACTTCGGGGCGAGTGAGTATTTGCTCGCCCTCATCCAATATCTTATTTTTGCGGATTTCTTCCTGGGGGCTTTTCGCGCCAAGCGGAACAGGCGTTTTTCATGGTTCAAGGCGTGGATAGGGTTCAAGAAAGTGGTCAGCCTTTATTTGGCGGTTTTGATTGTGGGCTTCGCCTGCAAGGCGTTTGATTTGACCGTGCAGGAACGCGTAAGTTTTGAATACAACGGCACGTTTTGGTTCGATTTGTTTTTGTGCGTGCTTATTTTGCTGAACCTTGCGAGCATCAATCACCATTTGGCGTGTTTCGGCTTCGGAATCAACCGCTGGCTGGACAGAATCATTTTCAAATACACGGGAAAACTGCAGACACGGCTTGAAAGCGAAATCAACAAAAAAATAGGACAAAGTTTTAATAATAAGGAATAAGGAAGTTTTTAGGGGAATAAATGAGAGAAATCAATAAAATAATCATCCACTGTTCCGCCACAAAGCCCACGCAAGACATCGGGGCGGCGGAAATTGACATGTGGCATAAAAAGCAGGGTTGGGATGAAATCGGCTATCATTTTGTGATCCGCAGGAACGGAGAAATCGAAAAGGGACGTCCTCTGGAAATCGCCGGGGCGCATTGCAAGGGACAAAACAAAAATTCAATCGGTATCTGCCTTGCGGGAGGCATTGACGAAAACGGCAGGGCGGAGAACAATTTTACGGATAAGCAGTTTCAATCCTTGCGAAACCTTGCGGCAAAACTCAAAAAAGAATATCCGAACGCCGCAATCCATGGACATAACGAGTTTGCAAACAAAGCTTGCCCCTGTTTCGATGTAAAAGAGTTTTTCAATGAAAAATAAAACAGCACAGGATGTGCGAGCCACGCAGTGCAAGCGAAGTATTTTTCGCACAAAATACGAGCTTGAGCGAGTGGGTGGCAGGAAGCCACTCCGAGCGGCATCTCTTAGTCATAATGAGTTTGCTAATAAAACCTGTCCGTGCTTTGAGGTGCGGGAATTTTTCAAGGGAATGGTATAATGTGCATGAAGTATTTATTCAATGGCAGTATCATGGCTAAGTTTGTTTTTATCGCCTTAGCCGGGCTTATTGTCTGGCTTTTGCAGGAAAAAATCGAAACATTGCAGGCGAAGAACAAGCTCAAAGATACACAGATTGCCAATTTACAGCAGATTGCGGACAAACAGCAAGACGCCATGGCGAGCCTTTTGGAACAAAGCAGGAAGCAGGAAGAACAGCTTTTGCTTTTGGAAAAGCAAAGGCGGGAACTTGAAACGCAAACCAAAGCCAAGCGGCAGGCGCTTGTCCAAAACACGGATGAAGAGGCCAAAGCTTGGAGAAAACAAAAAATACCGCAAGCCATTTTGGAAATTTTGATAAAGCAAAAACAGCAAGTTTCACAGCCGCATGAGAGCGTTATTTTTTTAGCAGTGCAAAACATATCCTCGAAAGAAGCATAAGCGAATGTGTATTTCCGCTTTGTTTCGATAAAAAACCTAATCAGGCGATTTTAAATTTTTAACAAAAAAGCTGATCATAAGGAAATTTTCATGCGAAAAATATTCTGCGTTTTGCTCTTCTGTCTTGTTTCCTGCGCAAAAACACCGATCTACACGACTGAAACCGTAAAACAACCCGTGCCTGAAATCCTTCTGCAGGAAATTCCCTTGCCCGCCATGCCGATAAATCAAAACACAGCAAACGAAGATTTGCTTCTCTATGCTCTGGAACTGGAGCAAAACCTCACCCTCTGCAACGCCAGGCTGAATGCGATTAAAAAGAGTGCTGAGTAAAAACTTGCAAATAAAAATTTTTTAATGTATCTATTTTGTATATACATTGAAAAGGAGCAAAACCATGTCAGTCGTAACACTTCAGAAATGGGGAAATAGTCAAGGTTTTCGCATACCTAAAACTATTCTTGAGAGTTTGGAATGGCAGGAGAACGAGCAATTTTCCATAGCTGCCAAGAAAAATAAGATTATTATTGAACCTGTGCAGAAAAGAAAAACCATCCAAGAACTTTTTGCAGATTATGAAGGAAACTGTGAGTCTGCAGAAATTGATTGGGGCGAACCTATGGGAAATGAAATATGTTGAAACAAGGTGATATTATTAAAGTAAATTTCAATCCTCAAAAGGGGCATGAGCAAGCAGGGTATAGACCAGCTGTAATTATCAGCAATGATTTTTTCAATGCAAAAACGAATTTAGCCATTGTTTGCCCTATTACTAATACTGATAATAAATTTCCTTTGCACATTCCTTTACAGGGAAAAACCAAGACAACAGGTGTTATTTTATGTGAGCATGTGAAAACGCTTGATTTAAATGCAAGGCAATATTCTTTTGTTGAAAAACTTCCCAAAGAGTTATTGAAACAAGTTATTGATATTGTGTTTTCTGAAATTGAATATTAACAATCAGTTCTGTTTTCAAATCCAAAACAAAAAGCCCTTTCGGTTTGAAAGGGCTTTTTTTGTTGTTATACCGATATGGTTTTCTTACATGGCAAGCAAGAAAGCGATAATGCCGGTAGGAATGCCGTATACGAGGAAAGGCCAGAACGTCTTGCGGATAATGGCGCCTTCGTGTCCGATCATGCCGAGCACGGCGCATACGGATACGACGTTGTGCACGCAGATCATATTGCCCATGGCTCCGCCGACGCCTTGAGCGGCTAAGATGTAAATGCTTTGCCAGTAATTATAGCCAAGGGTTTCCGCAACGTCCCATTGGAAGTTTGCAAACAAAAGGTCTGATACGGTGTTTGAACCTGTGATGAATGCGCCCAAACCGCCGATATAGGAAGCGAGCAATGCCCAAGAATCACCGGTAAGTCTGGAAATTTCAATAGCCATGGCAAGAGGCATGGAAACGCCGCGTCCGTTATATATCAAAGCTTCGACCGTGGTTGCGTCTGTTCCGCGGAAAATGGAAACAAGAGCGACAGCGGAAAGCAAAGCGATGGTCGGAGCTTTCATTTTGGCAATGGCTGTTCCCCAAGCGCGGCTTACCTTGTTGGAGCCGATTTCATCATCTTTCATCATGCCGTGGATGAAAATGGTGATAATGGAAACCAAGATAAACGGAATGGTTCCCGGAAGGTTGAGAACCGCAATATAGGAATTTACGCCTTCAACACCCAGAATATTGCTCAATCCGAGGTTGAACATGGGGTCGGTGATAATGGATTTTAAGCCGAATTGAGGCACGCGGGTGAGAACAAGGAATAAACCGCAAAGGATATAAGGCATCCAAGCCTTGACTTGGCTCATGTGCTCCTTAAATTCATGCACGTTTTCAGCGGTGATGGTTCCGGACCAGTCGGCAGCCCAGTGGGTTCTGTCTTCAAAAAGCCAAACGTCCTTAGGCACGCATATGCCTTTCTTGGTGAGGTATACCAAAACGCCAAGACCGAGAAGACCGCCGATAAGAGACGGAATTTCAGGTCCCAAGGTCCAAGAAATGGCGATGTAAGGAATACCGAAGCAAACAGAAGCCATTATGCAGTATTTCCAAACGGCAAAGCCTTCTTTCCAGCTTTTGTTCTTACCGAAGAAGCGGGTCATGAACCCAAGCATGCCGATTGGGAGAAGGAAGAGCATTGGCAGGTGCATAACGGAAACAAATTGTCCGATGTGGTTATAAACATCAGCAGGAACAGCTTGCGGGTCTATCGTTTTCAGCACTTCAAACGCAATGTCTTGAATGGGTTTGAAGCCTTGAATGACAGGGGTGCCGACAGCGCCGAACGTAACAGGCACGCTGTTGAAAACCAAGCAGATAATGGCGGCGCAAAGAGGAGGAAAGCCCAAGCCCATGAGCAATGGAGCCGCCAAAGCGGCAGGGGTGCCGAAACCGGCAGCGCCTTCAATGAATGCTCCGAACATGAAGCCGATGATAATGGCTTGCAAACGGCGGTCCGGAGTGATTTTCTGCATGCCTGCCTGAATTGTTTCCATGGCTCCGCTCGCCTGCAATGTATAGTAGATAAGCAAAGCGCCGAAAACGATGATAAGCACGCCGAAAGCGGTGATGAAACCTTGAACGGACAAAGCCGCGATACGGATCACGTCAAGATCCCAAACCGCAAATGCCAGCACAGCGGCGGAAAGCCAGGCAAGCGGCATTGCGCGGGTTGAAGGCCAACGCAGACCAACCATAAGAATAAGAGCAATAAGAATGGGAATAAATGCCAGAACAGCATAAAAACCGAAACTCATACAGACCTCCTCAAATTATTTTTTTAAATTATCAGCTAAAAGTTCGGCGATATGCGTTACTTTCACGCTGCTACCTTTCTTATGTAAACCGCCCCGGATTTGCATGGTACAGCCGGGACAGTCCGTAACGATACGTTCCGCTTCCGTTTCTTCGATACGGCGGATTTTATTGCCGAGCAATTCTTTGGAAATTTCGGGGAATTTCGCGGAATATGTGCCGCCGAAACCGCAGCAGCTCGCTTCTTCCTTAGCCGGCGCATAGTCGGCGACTTGGGCGATAAGGTTTCTCGGCTGTTCTATAACGCCAAGGCTTCTTGCTTGGTGACAGGGAATATGCAAGGTCACTTTTTCGGAACTTTTGTTGAAAAGACTCGGGTCAAGCTTTACGACATCATTCATAAAAGAAGAGAAATCTTTTACTTTTGAAGAAAATTCCGTGCATTCGTCGCCGATGAAGTTTTTGTAATTGTGGCTCAAATGGGAAGCACAGCTTGCGCAAAGGGTCACGATATAATCGTATTTTGAAGCGTCGATGGCTTTTACGTTTTGACGGGCGATGTCCGCGGCGACTTCTTTCAGCGCGAGCATTTGCAAAGGAAGCCCGCAGCAGGTTTGTTCTTCTGGAAAATCGACTTGCACGTTATGGGCTTTCATGAGTTTCATAAAAGCGACCAAATGGTCGGGGAAAATAAAGTCTTGGGCACAGCCGGCAAAAAGGGCGATGCGCATTTTCGGATTTTCCAAGGTATACGCGTGTTCGGCGTAAATTTCACGGAAAGCCTTATCCGCCAACGCCGGCAAAGATTTAAACTGATGTTTGCCGAAAAGGGCGTCAGGCAAGTGACGGATGAAGCCGTCTTGGGTTTTGACCGGTTTTTGTGAGAAACGGGCGAATTTCAACAGTTTGTGGAACAGTTTTCTGTTTTGCATGATTTTGCCCACAAAAGCGATTTGCATGGGCTGTCCCGCTTCCTTCGTCGTTTTGTTGCGGATTTCGGTGATAAGGCGCGGCAGATCAATGCCTCCGGCGCAAATATCCTTGCAGGATTCGCAGCCTATGCAGTTTTGAGCCAAAATGGCAGCCTTATCTTTGCCGTGGAAGAAATAGGTAAGGATAAGACCGATGGCGCCGATGTAGATATGTCCCATTTTATGGCCGCCGACCATTCTGAACACGGGGCAGACGTTTGCGCAGGCACCGCAGCGCACACAGCGGAATACTTGTTTGAAAAGCGGGTCCTTGGCAATTTCCGTTCTGCCGTTATCCAAAAAGACGACGTGCAGTTCTTTTTTGTTTTCATCGTCAATTCTGCATTCTCCGGCACCGTTGATGAAGGTGACATAGGAAGTTATGCGCTGACCCGTGGCGTTTCTCGGTAAAACCGTCAGAGCGGTGAGAGCGGTTTCAAAATCGGGAATAAGTTTGTCAAGCCCTGCCAAGGCGATATGCACCTTAGGCAAGGTGGTGACCATTCTGGCGTTGCCTTCGTTGGTGGCGATGCCGAACGTGCCGTTTTCCGCAATACAGAAGTTCGCTCCGGAAATGCCTATTTCGCCTTCGATGAATTTGCTTCTGAGTTCCACACGGGCGACTTTGACAAGGCGCTGAATATCTTCCGCATCGTATTTTTCGCCGGTAACTTTGCTTAAATCGTCGGCAACCTGATAACGGGACAGGTGGATTGCGGGCATGACCATATGGGAAGGTCCTTCATGGCGGAGCTGGATGAGCCATTCGCCAAGGTCCGTTTCCGTGACTTCGCATTCGTCTTTTTCAAGCCTATGGTTCAAATGGATTTCTTCCGCCGTCATGGACTTGGATTTGATGATTTTTTTCGCTTCGTGCTTTTTCGCAATTTCCGCAATGATTTCATTGGCTTCTTTTGCGTCTTTGGCACGGTGCACGATAACGCCGCGTTTTTCCGCTTCTTCTTTGAACTTGGCGTATAATTCTTCCATGTGCTGGCAGGCGTCGTCTTTCGCGTCGGCAACTTTTTTAATAATGTCCTTACCGTCGATTTCGCTGAAAACAGCTTCACGGCTGATACGGTAGTCTACCGCGAATTTATCGAGCGTTCTTCTTAAAAATTGGTCGTTGAGCGCTTCTTCCAGTTCCTGTTTATAATCTTTCGAGGTTTTCACGTTGTCTTTCATCTTATCCCTCCAACAAAACGATGTGCATTTCCAACGGACCGTGGACGCCGACGGCGCCGACGCGTTCAATATCCGCAGTACGGCTCGGACCGGAAATAAAGGTTAAGTAATTTGTGGGATTTCCGCTCATTTCACTGCGGATTTCATCAGCCATGGAAAGCACGGTGGGCATGATTTGTGATTTTTTCAAAACAAGGACGCAAAATTCGCAAACCATGGTCGCAAGGCGCGTATCTTCATTATAGGCATTGATCATGCATGTTCCGCTTTGGGCTATGCCTTTTTTGGCGAAAGCAACGCCCATGTCAATACCTGCCGTATAATGGCGGAGATTGCTGTCAATCACTTTATAGCCTTTTTCTTCAAAAGCCTTTTTCAACGGTTCGTAATATTCACCGATTTCAGGTGCGGCAATGATTTTTTGGACTCTGGTGGGGCAGCCGTTCGGACCGTTCGGGCCTTTTTCCACATCTTCCTCATATAAAAGTTCGCAGGGAGCTTTTTTGTCCATGATGGACAAAAGATGGGGAATAGCTTCTTCAAAAGAGGAAAACTCCGCAACCTGGCAGGCAGTCGCAGTCGCTTTTTCTTTATAAACCTCAACAAGGCTTGCTTGATTTTCAGCAGTCGGCATGAGCAATCTCCTTATTATTTTGTAACGTTATCAAGAATAATGTCATGTACACGGCAAATGTCTTTTTGTCAAGATAATTCTCTAAGATAGCGTGTTAGTTGCAAATACGGTTTTTTAATAACATACCGAAAAAGCGTTTTTTACGGAAAAAAATCCTGTATTTTCATTTAAAACGAAGATTATGCGCAATAAAAATTGAATTATTCGCATAATGTAAAAAAAAGCCCTTTTCAGGCTGTTTTAATAAATAGGGCTGTTTCTTTCATTTTAATACATACATTAAAATATGGAAAAAATCCGGTACGCCGGTTTGGCGCCTGCTGCGGGCATAAAGATAAAAGCCGTTCTGCCGCATACGCTTTCGGTATTTTTGGGGTAAAAATATTTTTTATCGGTTTTGGGGAGGAGAAAAAATCATTGCTGCGTCAAGACCACAAAAGCGACTGCCGTATGATTTTTTTCATGGGAATAGGATACGAAGCAGCGGGTCACGCCCAAACTGTCCGCTTTTTCTTTCGCCTTGGCAAGCAGCGTGAGAACGGGGGCTTTTCCCTCATCACGCAAAATCTGAATATGGGCGGGCGCTATCCCTTCGCTGAACCCGGTGCCGAGCGCTTTGACGCAAGCTTCTTTGCAGGCGAAACGCGCCGCCGTCCATTCGGCTTGGCGTTTGGCGTTTTTTACTGGCATTTGGGCAAGTTCCGCAGGGGTGAGGATTTTTTGCAGAAAAGCGGAGCCGAAGCGGGCGATATTTTTTTCTATCCGTTCAATGACGACAATATCTGTGCCTATTCCGATTATCATATTGTTCTTTATCCGATTATTTTTCGTTCTTGTTTGCGTAGTGGAGTGTTTGAGCGCTTGTCGGGAAACCGGGCTGAAACGTCGTATTAAAACGCGTCGGGGTCGCCGAAAATTTCTTTTTCTTTTTGGCTTTGTTCCCATTTCTTCATGTATTTCTCATCGGTCCAATAATGCAGAAGCACGGCGAGCTCCCTGCTTACCGCGCTGATGAGCGTTGACATGGGATTGACGGGCATGCGGTTTTTTATTTTGAAAAACGCGAAATCGGAATCGGCTTTATGCGGAAGTATTCCGCTGTGGTGCAAAGACCACATCAAATCGCCCGTTTCCGCTTGGTAAACGAATAATTGCAGGGCGAACCGGGAATCGCCGCCGGATGTGCCGTCGTAATATTGATTGATGACTCCGCCTATAAGATAGTCAGCCCCTTTTTGCCGGGCATAGGGGAGCATTTGCTCCGTGCGGTAAGGAACGGTGTAGTCGGAATATTCCAGTGCGGCAAAAGTTTTTTCCGCAAGGAAGTTTTCATAGACAAGCCTTGAAACGCCTTGTGAAACGGCATAATGGTCACGGCTGTTCTGCACCAAACCGAGAGGCACGAAAAGGGCTGTGGGCTTTTCCGGCAAATTCGCGGTGGGGTGGACATAGGTAATGATTTCGCCTGTATATATTTCCGCCGCTTTGTAAAAACGCAAGCCGTCCTGCAAGTCGAAATCGAGCCTGCCTTCCCGCGGGGAAGTAAATTCTTCCGTTTTATCGGCAACATAGTCCGCCGTGTTTGAAATTGTTGAGCAAGAACAAAGCAAAAGCGCCGCAAGCAAAAGGGGAATGATATTTTGTTTTTTCTTATTATGTTGAAATAATGTAAAATTTTTCATAAAACGCCTCATGGTCATATTGCTATTTTTCATAAAATCAGTAATGTTATGTTCTTGACATACAATACAAACTAATTGTGCAACTTGCAATAAGTATTCCATTTAAAAAAATTATGGTGGGTTATGAAAAATATTTTCTTCCTTATGCTGTTTTTTTTGTGTTCCTGCATGGCGAACGCCTCGTCGCAGGGGATAATCCGCGTTTACGACAATACCCGTTATCAGAATATCAAGCCGCTGCTCTTGGCGGATTTCACAAAGCATGGCATCATCACCGAAGATTTGCCGTCATTTAATCCTGTCGGGCTTATCAATAAGGAATGGGGCTTTTTCACCGGCAAGGAACTTTATAAAAAATTGACGCTTTCTTTCCGTTACCCCAGTGTTGAAGAGAGCAGGCACTGGACGTTCGCCGGTCTTGAAAGCGAGTATGCGGATACGGAAATGTACTCCCACGGCTTCATCATGGAGCAGGGGTTGGAGCGGATCACCGTAAGCCTTTTGGGCGATTTGGACTGGGATAAGGACGGCGTTTTGGATTGGCTCGTTTACTGCCGTTTTGAAGAAAAGGCGAGTTCTGACAAGCTTGCCAGAAACAATGCGAGAAAGGCGCGGGAATATTTTGTCATCATCAGGGACAGAACGGCGGAATATTGGCAGGCTGAACCTTTTGTCATCCGTGATTTGACGCTGTTCACCCATGGGCAAGACAGCGCTGTTTACCGTAATTTGACCGAGCGGAAACAAAAAGCGCTCGAACCGGGGCTGGCTCTGGACTTTGAGGCGGGACAAGCGAAAATTCTTGATATGCCTGCGGCGGAAACAAACAGGAAAGGAGAAAAACAAAAAATCAATGAGCAAAGCCTTTCGGAATAGAAATTTATCGTATTTTTAGGCTATTGCTTATTTTTTACTTTCACGCTATTTTTATAAAGCTTCGGGAAACAGCACAACTAAATTTTATGAAGGACGGAATATGAGCAATTTTAGCGGTACCGCTGATGATAACGGAAGAAAATTCCATAAATTTGACGGACACAAAAAAAATTTTCAAAAAAGCGGCGAAAGAAGCCGTTCACGCTTTGAAAACCATAAAGATAAGGAACATGCCGCAGGCTTTCGCGAAAGAAATGAAGGCAGACAGGAACGTCCCGCCCGTTTCGGCGATGATAAAAGATTTGAAAGAAATGAAAGAAACGGCAGAAACGACAGGGCGAAAAGAGAAAGAATCAGCCCCAAGCAGGCTGATTTGCTGGAAGTCTGCGATTTGGACCGCGGCATTATCAAACTGATTGCCAAGCGTGCGAAAGTCATTGAGCGCATGATACAATATAAATCCCTCGACGCCGTAACGGAAAAATCAATCCGCACCTCATGGGAACAAAATACGAACAAATACTGCCCCGATCCCAAAATTTCCCGCGAGCTGTATCTGCTTGTTCAAAGCATTAAAGCCGTGGACGAAACCGATTATGACCATGCGTACAATCTGGCGCCGCTGCCGATACCCGTGCAAGTCGATTTGCAGGCTCCCGCTTCTGTGCGTTTAGCCCGTTTTTATATGATGCTGGCGGCTGCAAGCGGACAAAAAACCTGCATGAAAAATCTGGCGCTGACCGATTCCCTCATTCATCTTATCAAATCGCTCAACGTGCTTGGCGGTGATTTGTGGTTTGAAAACAATGGCACGGTTTTCAGCCGTGAAAGCAAGGGCTTGCAGCGCGGCTCCGACAAAATCATCCACGTGGGAAGCGATGAGCAGAGCTTATGGATTTGCCTCGCCCTTTGTCTCGGACTCCCGTATCATCTTAAAATTACCGGTGAAAATCAGCTTTGCAAAATAGATTTCGCCCCTGTTGCGAAATTTTTGGCGCAGTTCAACGCCCGCCTCGTGCAGGTTATTCCCGCGAGCGAAGGCTTGCCTATCCGCATTGAAGCCTCCGGCATGATAAGCGAGACAATCCGCATTCCCGCCGCGCTGCCTATGGATTTTGTTTTCGCCCTCATTCTTGCAAGTCCGTTCTGGGAAAGCGCGGTGACCTTCGATATGTCGGAATATTATCAGGAACTGCAAAAAGATGATGAAAAACTGCGGGCGTGGAATACAAATCTTGAAGATATTCTCGACTGCATAGCCCTTTGCCGTTTGCCTGTCGCAATGCAGGAAAACAGCATAAGCACGCGGCATGAGCCTGTGCGGATTCCTGAAGAAATCGCGCTTGCTTCCGACGGGGAGCTTTGTGCTTCTTTCTTCCTTTTGCCTGCGTTCACAAGCGGCAGCGTAAGTCTTAAAGGGCAATGGAACGGAAGAGGACAGCAAAAATACTTGGCGCAGATCATGGATTTCGCAGGGCTTGAATTTTCCGTTCAGGGCAATGCCGCCACGGCGAAAGGCGTATCCGGCAATGCCCGGAAAAACAGCATTCCGCCTTGCAATAAAGCCACTTCCGCCCTTTTGGCATTGTGGGCGAAAGTCAACGGACAGGACATGAACCTTGCGCAAAGCAATAAGGATTGTCCGCTTACGGCAAGTTTCCTCGCCCATTTGGGATATACGGAAGATTTGGAACGCGGCGAAGATTTGTACGATCCGTTTATGGCTCCCGGCGCCGAATGGGCGGTCGCCTATGCGCTTGCCGCGTATCTCCGTCCGCGCGTGAAACTGGTCAACCCCAATATTTTGAACGATTATTACCCCTTCTTCTGGCGCATGTACAACACATTGCCAAATCCAAGCATTGATAAGGCTGAACGAAAAGATGACACACCCAAACCCAGACGAGTTATTGCCCAAGGAGTCTATGCGGACCTTCCTAAGCCGCTCTCTTCCGACGACGATTGATGAGCTTGAGGCGGAAATAAGGCAGATTGACGAATGGCGTCTTTTATGCACGAACCTTATTAAGGAATGTATGGCGAAAGAAGACGTTATGAAAAAAATTTTCTATGCGGCTGAAATCCATGAATTGATTCAGGAAAGAAATATGCTTGAAACCCACAGGGAATTTCGGCGGGTGCGTATCGCACGTTTAAAATATGAGGAACAAGGATGAAATCCATGAGTAGTAGCTGTGTGAATTGCGGCGCGTGCTGCAGAAAGGGCGGACCAGCCCTGCATACGAAAGACGCTTATTTGTTTGAAGAAAATATTTTGCAGATTCAGGATGTCGTAACCATTCGGGCGGGTGAACTCGTGCGGGATGACATGAAAAACAGGCTTGTGCCTTTGCCTGCCGAACTTGTGAAGCTTGCGCCCGCAAAAAACGCCCGTCCCGATGATTGGACCTGCCGTTTTTTGACAAGTAACAACCGCTGTTTTTTGCATGGCAAACACCCCGCCGAATGCCGGGCTTTTTACTGCAAAGAACCGGAAGCCCTTATGCAGCTCAGCAACGAACCGCGCCTTGAGCGGGAAAAAATCTGCGAGATTATCAATGCTCCGGGATATTGGACGGAGCTTATCAAAACCCATGAAGAGGCCGTGGGATATGAAGAGCTCGGACCATGGGCATTGAAAATTGACGAAGACAGCGATGCAAGACAAAAATTTCTTGAAAAAGTTGAATTCGATCGTTCTTTCCGTGAGCTGGTCGTGGAGAAAAAAGCCGCGCCGGAAGAGGCTTTACCTTTTCTTTTCGGGCGTCCTTTGCTGCAAACCATGATCATGTTCAAGCTTGAGGCAAGACCGGTTGAAAACGGTTTCAATATTGTAAAAATGCCGGATTAGGAAGTTGTTATGTATATAGTGACAGGTGGAGCGGGAATGATCGGCAGCGCCGCTGTTTGGGCTTTGAACCGAAAGGGCGTCGAAGATATTTTAATTGTTGATAATTTGGCAAGCAGCGAAAAATGGAAAAATCTCGTCTGTCTCAGATATGCCGATTATATGCACCGGGACGAATTTTTGCAAAAAATCAAGGCTGACGAGATAAAGAACGTGCAGGGCATCGTGCATATGGGGGCTTGTTCCTCAACCACCGAAAAAGATGCGGACTTCCTTATGCGCAACAATTTCCATTACACGCGCGAAGTTTTTCTTTTCGCCCGAAGGTGCGGCGTGCATATGGTCAATGCCAGCAGCGCCGCAACCTATGGCGGCGGCGAGCTCGGCTTTTCCACTGATTTGGAAACGGTCAAAAAACTCAGACCTCTCAATATGTACGGGTATTCCAAGCACTTGTTCGATTTATGGTGTATCAAAAACAATTGCCTTGACAATGTCGCCAATTTGAAATTTTTCAATGTTTACGGTCCTAACGAATACCATAAGGACAATATGCGGAGCGTTGCGTGCAAAGCCTTTGAAGCCATCAATGAAAAAGGATACCTGCAGCTGTTCAGTTCTGACAATCCGCAGTATCCGCACGGCGGGCAGCAGCGCGATTTCGTCTATATCAAAGACTGCGCAAACGTGATTCTTTGGTTTTTGGAAAATCGGCACGGCGGAATTTTTAACGTGGGCACAGGGCAGGCGCGCACATGGAACAGCCTCGCCAACGCGGTTTTCGCCGCAATGGAAAAACCCTTGCGGGTAAAATATGTTCCCATGCCCGAACAATTGCGCGGCAAGTACCAATATTTCACCCAGGCTGATATGGGCTGGCTTTCCGCTTACCGTTACCCTTATGCTTTCACCTCTTTGGAAGAGGGGGTGAAGGATTATGTTCAGCAATACCTTTTAACTGACAATCCCTATTTGTCAGCTCTATAACGTATGAGGGCGATATGCTTATCTCTTGTCCCGAATGTCATTTCAAACGTCATGTGGATGAAAAACAAATTCCGGAGTCCGCAACGCTTGCCACTTGTCCCAAGTGTCAAAACAAATTCCGCTTCCGCGACCCGGAAACAGGAGCGTTTCTTTCCGATATTTGCCTTGAAAGCGAACAGGGCGTGAACCGCACGGAAGCCGGAAATGCGCAGGAAACGTTAAATGCCGCTCCGGCGGGTTCGCCTGCGGATAATGAAACGCAAAATCCCAATCAGGAAAACATGGCGAATGAAGCGGAAGATGTGACCGCGGCTTCAGGCGCCGCTCCGGCAAAGCCCGCCTCTTCCGTTACAAACGGTGCAAACGGCGAAGATCCGGTTCCGCTTACGGAAGAGGACATGCCCCATAAGCTTAAAAATTCGGAAAACCCTTTGCAGGAACCGCAGTTTCAGGCTTATGAGCAGGCGGCGAAAAAACGGACCCAGCAATATGTGATGATGACGGACGATGTGCCTTGGGAACATCCGGAACGGTATGGAATTTTAGGGGCTTTGGTGCAAACCGTTTCACGGGTCATGTTCAGGGGCAGGGAGTTTTTTTCCACCATTCACAGCCGTGTTTCTTCCTTGCGTCCCGCAAGTTTCTACGCCCTTATCGGGGTGTTTCAGGCTCTTGTGGCGTATTTCCTTTCTCCTAACGTGCTGGAAATCATTAAAACCGCCGACATGGACCCGCAAAAACAGGCTCTCATGGAAAATCTGATTTCAGGGCAAAGCCTGCCCATGCTCATTATCAGCACGCCTTTCATCATGATATTGCAGCTGCTTGTCTATACGGCTTTCATTTATCTCGCCATCCGCATCACAAATCCGGAAAAGGCGGATTTTCCGCTGACATTGCGCATTATCGCCTATGCCTCAGCTCCCATGATTTTGAGCATAGTGCCGTATATCGGCGGCGTTGTCGGTCTTGTGTGGTTTATTTACAATATCTTTATCGGGGTGAAGTACGCTTTGCGTCTGACATGGCAAAGAACGTTTTTAGCCCTCGCTCCGATTTTCATTTTGTGGCTTTTTATCGCTTTCAATCAGACCCTTGCGATTATTTCCGCCATTCAATCGTAGCTTTCTGTTTTTTTGGGGAAGAGGAAAAACACTTCGCAGCCAATCGTTGCTCTTTACTTTTTCAGGAAACAGAAACATTCCCAAATCGGAACGAAGCGGTTTTTTATCAGGAAAGATAAGACGGCTGAACTTGACGCGCGGCATTGCCAAGCGGACAGCTCAACCGTTTTTTTGTTTTTCGTCTTGGTGTGCGCAGAAGAAACATATCGCCCGATAAAAAAAACTTTGCTTCCGCGTCCATGATGTTAAGCATAGAGCCGTTATCGGCGGGGTTTGCCGGTCTTATAGGGGATTTTGGGGGCTGTTTCTTTGGAGGGGGCAAGGTCAGCCATGAAAGGCTTATGCCATTGCCGTGCCTAAACCCAAGTAGGGAATATCCGCTTTTCGCTGTTCCGGAATAAGTTCTTCAAAACGGAGATATTGGTCCTTATGGGTATACATTTCCCGTAAAAAGGCGTTGTTATGCTGATGTCCGGAGCAGCGCACCTCGAAAGCGCCCTGCAAAGGCATGCCGAACATCGCCATATCGCCGATAAAGTCCAGTATCTTATGGCGGACAAATTCATCGGCAAAACGCAGTCCTTCGGGGTTGACAATGCCTTCGTCGCCGATAACGATGGCGTTGGCGAGGGAACCGCCCAAAGCCAGATTTTTGCTGTGCAGGTATTCCACTTCTTTCATAAAGCCGAATGTTCTGGCGGACGCGACTTCGTCGAAGGTTTCAGGGGTGATTTCAAGGGCTAAGCGCTGCACGCCGATTGCTTTATGGGGAAAATCAATGGTGTAGTCGACATAAAAACCGTCGTAAGGGCGGGCGTTGATTGTTTTTCCGTTCGCCTCGAAAAGAAAAGGACGGGTGATTTTCGCAACTTTGCGCAAAGCGTATTGGGAGCGTATGCCGGCTTTTTTGATAAGGTTTGTGATAGGCAGGGCGGAACCGTCCATAATGGGGATTTCCTTTCCGTAAACGTGGCATTCCGCATTGTCTATGCCAAGGGCGAAAAGAGCGGCAAGCAAATGTTCCACCGTGGAAACATGGACTTTTTCATTGCCGAGGCTTGTGGCGAGTTCCGTGGTTGTGACCGCGAAGGGGTCTGCTTTGATTACGGAAACATCTTTTTTGGTATGTATATGGAAACTAATGCCGGCGTCAATTTTCGCAGGAAGGAGTTTCATTTCCACGTCTTTTCCGGAATGAAGCCCGATACCTGTGTAATTGATTGCGTGCATTAATGTTTGTTGAAGCATATGAAATCCTTTTGTCTGGAATTACTCATTTGTGTAACTATATTTTGCAAGTTTCATACCATAAAGATATGTTTGTATTATGTCATAGTTATCAGTATATTAGAGGAAAATTGGCAGATCGCCGCATTGTGTTTTTTTTGCCACAATGCCTTTTCCGCTGTAAAAGTGTGGCGATTTTAACACACAAAAAAGTCTAGAAAACTTCTTGATTTTGCGGTTTACTTTTAGGGGTATATGCTATACTTTATCGGCACAGGCGATAATGTTGGAGAACGTATGCAAGCGAAAGAATACAGGGCGGATATAGACGTACTGAGGGCGATAGCCGTTTTGGCTGTCATTTTTTATCATGCCCATATTCCCTTTTTCCGCGGCGGATTTGTCGGCGTCAGCATATTTTTTGTGATTTCCGGTTATCTGATTACGGGCATTATCAAACGGAAACTTGCGGACGGCACGTTCAGTTTTTTGGAATTTTACGAAAACCGCGTGCGCAGAATTTTTCCGGCTTTGGCTGTATTGATGGTGTTTTGGGGATTATTGTATTATTTTTTGAGTATGCCCGAAATTTTAGGTTTGCAGCGTTCCGTCCGCCGTGCGCTTTTCGGTTTGGCGAATTTTTTCTTTTATGCCAATACGGATTATTTCGACCCCGCGGCGGAAACCATGCCTCTTTTGCATACATGGTCCCTGGGGGTCGAGGAACAGTTTTACTTTGTTTTTCCTCTGCTTTTGTTTATCCTTAATATATATATATATATTAAAAAACCAAGCGGAATAAAAATCGTTCATATTTTATTTGCGCTTTTTTTGCTGAGTTTTATTTTTTCCGCGGTTTTTGTTTTTTATAATCAGAAATTCACCTTTTACATGCTTCCCGCAAGGGCGTGGGAGCTTTTATGCGGAAGTATCCTGGCATATACAGCTTGGACGCCTGCAACGCAAAAAGGAAAAAGTTTTTGCATTTTATCAGGGCTCGGCATAATGTTCGCCTCTATCGTCCTGTCCGGAAATGTTCTTTTTCCCGGTTTTTGGGCTTTGCCTCCCTGCCTTGGGGCTGTTTTGTACATCGCGGGCGGAACCTCGTACGCTTTTTCCAACCGTGCCAATATCATTCATGCGGTAACCAATAATAAAGCCCTTGTTTTTATCGGGGTTATTTCCTATTCCCTGTATTTGTGGCATTGGCCCGTTTTGGTGTTTTATTCCACGTTTCCTTTTTATAAGGAAATCACCTTGCCTGCTGCAGGGGGATTGATTGTTCTTACCATTTTCATTTCGTATTTGTCATGGCGCTTCGTGGAAAGACCGGTCCGCCAGCTTCCTTTGTTTAAAAACAGAAAAATATTGTGGATTGTCACGCTTGTTTGCGCCGCAGGCATTTTTACCATGGCAACGTATATGCGTTACGGAAGACTTTATGATGTGTTCAATTACTCCAGATCGCAAGGTTTTACAGCTTTTCCCAAGCAGGCGGCTGTAAAAGGGAAAATCCCCGTAGATTTCATTTTGATTGGGGATAGCCATAGGTTTTCCGAAGAAAGCGTATTTCAAAAAATGGCGGAACAATACCGGCTGACAGGCATTACCAGTAATCAAAGATTAATGAAAAACACCTTTATTTCCAAGTATAATTATAAGAGGGGAAAAATCGTCAGAATGGAATGGAACAGGCTGACGGAATTGTTTGAACGATATTCCTGCGAAAATCTTTTCATTGTTTTTCGTTATTCGCAAAAAATCGACGGCAAAGAACGGTATTATTCGCAGGATGAAGCATTTCCGATTTATTACATTCCTGATAAGAAGCTCACTCCTCAAGAGGCTTTTTTGCAAAGCATGCGGGATATGCTCGATGAGGCTGTCAGTTACGGAATAAAGCATATTTATGTTCAATATCCCGTGCCGGAACCCAAAGACATGGTTCCCAATAAAGCAACGATGTTAACACTGTTTTTTGAGTACTCCGTATCGCAGATCAATGAAAAATTAGGCGAGAAATTAACAGAATACCGGCAGCGCAATGAGGATGTTTTTGAGGCTTTCGCGATACTGCGGGAAGAGTATCCGCAGATTGAATTTGTGGACATCAGCCCTTACTATCTGAATGCGGATACCCGGCAGTTTGCGGTTATGGATGAGGAAAAGCTCTTTTATTATGATGACGATCATTTAAGCCATGAGGGAGCAATGCTGCATATGGAAGCATATGAACCTGTTTTTGCCCGGATTGCAAAGCAAAAAGCGGAAAATGAAAAACAGGGCGGATAGGAGAAACCATGCAGGCGAAAGAATACAGATCGGATATAGACGTACTGAGGGCGATAGCCGTTTTGGCTGTCATTTTTTATCATGCCCATATTCCCTTTTTCCGCGGCGGATTTGTCGGCGTCAGCATATTTTTTGTGATTTCCGGTTATTTGATTACGGGCATTATCAAACGGAAACTTGCGGACGGCACGTTCAGTTTTTTGGAATTTTATGAAAACCGCGTACGCAGAATTTTTCCGGCTTTGTTTGCAATGGTTTTTTGCATCGTGCTTTTTGAATGGGTCACTTCGGTCAATATTTTGGAAAGGCGGGAAGTTTTCAGTTCCGCCAAGCGTGTTTTGCTGACTGTTCCCAATATTTATTTTTATTTGCATACCAATTATTTCGACCCCGCGGCGGAAACATTGCCCCTTTTGCACACATGGTCCCTGGGTGTCGAGGAACAGTTTTATTTTGTTTTCCCTTTGCTCTTGTTTATCCTTAATATATATATATATATTAAAAAAATAAGCGGAATAAAAATCGTTCATGTCTTGTCTGCGCTTTTTTTGCTGAGTTTTATTTTTTCCGCGGTTTTTGTTTTTTATGATCAGAAATTCACCTTTTACATGCTTCCCGCAAGGGCATGGGAGCTTTTGTGCGGAAGCCTGCTCGCCTATACCGGCTGGACTCCGAAAGAGCAAAAACATAAACTGTTTTGTTTTTTCCTTGGGATAGTGCTCATGTTCGGGACGATTATCGGTTATGCCGATGTGGTGTATCCGGGATTTTATGCATTGTTCCCCTGCCTCGGTGCTGTTTTGTATATCGCGGGCGGAACGCGTTTGCAGTCTGTTTTTGCGGACACGCTTACAAAGAACAAAGTCCTTGTTTTTATCGGGGTTATTTCTTATTCCCTGTATTTATGGCATTGGCCGGTTTTGGTTTATTATCAGAATTGGCTTTACAGAAGGGATATTGATTTCGCGGGCGGCTGTGTTTTACTTGCCGTAATATTTTTGGTTTCCGTTTTTTCCTGGCGTTTTATCGAAAAACCCGTACGCCAAAAGCCGATTTTCAAAAAACACGGCGTGCTTTGGTTCGGCGTTGTCTGCTCTTTTGCTTTGATATTGTTATTTATCAACAATTTGAAATTCACTCTGTCCTTTGATGACGGGTTCGCGTATACCAAACGTGAACTTCCAGCCGAATACGAGGCGGATAATTCCGCGCATTCGATATTGCTTATCGGTGACAGCCATTCCGGGCATTTAAGACCGCTCATGCGGGAGCTGGGGGAAAAATACCGTGTTTCTTCAACGAATGTCAATATCATGCCGTATCGTACGTATACGTTTGACGGAAGTATCGCGGACAGGAAAAACATAGGGAAAAGTTTCGACAAGTTCAGGGAAAAAACGGAAACAACACGTTTTGATACTGCCGTTATCGCATACCGGTATGATTATTATATCAACGGAGTGGATATTCCGAGAAAAAATTCCGTGGCTAGGTTCAGCCTGAAATCCCTTGATTTTGAAAGTGAAGATCCCTTGGAAGTTTTATATTTCGGTTTGAAAGAAACCATATCGCTCCTGCGGAAAAACGGGGTGGAAACCATTTATCTGGTCGGTCCGGCGCCTCAGGCTGCCGGCTATGTTCCCGCTTCCGCCAACAAGCTTTCCGGATTATTCGGTTTGAGTACGGACAGGATTAATGGTATTTTAGGCGAATCTGCTGCGGCGTATCAGGAAAGGACAAAAGAAATAACGGCGCTTTTAAAGAAATTGACAGGGGAATTTCCGCATGTTTATTTTTTGGACCCGACGCCTTATTTGTTAAATCCTCAAAAAACCGCTTATGACGTTGTGCGCGGGAAAACGGCTCTTTATTGGGATGACGACCATTTCAGCGAAGAGGGGGCGCTTTTGCTGACTCCTTTGTTTGAACCGATTTTCGCTTCGCTGCAGGAATGATTTTTCTGAAAACGGCACGTAAAAAAACGGAAAATTTTTTCTTTACTAAAAGGCTGCAATACAGTAGCCTTTTCATATTGATTTGCAGAACCGCGGGGTTGATATGGCTATTCAAAAATGGCGGCATAAGGATTTGTTGGACGTAACCTATTTATCCGATGAAGAAATTCTGTTCATACTGGATAATGCAAAACGTTTTCAGGAAGTGAATTTGAGAGCGGTGAAGAAAGTTCCCACCTTGAAAGGGAAAACGGTCACCCTCTTTTTTTCCGAACCGAGCACGCGCACCAAACTTTCTTTTGATACGGCTGCGAAACGTTTGTCAGCCGACACGTTCGCGCTTGGAAAAAGCGGGTCCAGCGTGCAGAAAGGCGAAAGCCTGAAAGATACAGCCCTTACCTTGCAGGCCATGCACCCCGATATCATTGTCATCAGGGATTCCAGTTCCGGTGCCGCCCAGTTTTTGGCTGAACGCCTGAATTGCAGCGTGGTCAACGCCGGGGACGGCTGGCATGCCCACCCGACACAGGCGCTTTTGGACGCTTTTTCCCTGCGTGAAGCGTGGAATGGCGAATTTGCAGGCAAAACCCTCCTTATTTTGGGGGATATCAATCACAGCCGCGTCGCCCGTTCCAATATACATTGGATGACGCGTTTCGGTATCAATGTGCGCATTTGCTCGCCTAAAACGCTTTTGCCCCGCTATCTGGACAATTTTCCCGTTGAGATCTATTCCGATTTAAACAAGGCTGTGCAGGGAGCCGACGCCGTGATGTGCCTGCGTTTGCAGCTGGAACGGCAGGCGGCGGGGCTTTTGCCTGATTTGGGGGATTATTCGCGCCGGTATTGTCTGACGCGCAGGCACTTGTCGGAGGCAAAGCCCAATGCGAAAATCCTGCACCCGGGACCTATGAACAGAGGGCTTGAAATTTCTTCCGAAATCGCCGACTGTGCCGATAGTTTGGTGCTGAACCAGGTTTCCGCCGGGGTCGCTACCCGTATGGCTGTTTTATATCTTTACGGCACAAGGAATGATGATATGACGCTTAATCCGCAGGTGGGGGAATAGGAAATGATTTTATTTAAAAATGCCCTTTATTTAGGCAAGACCGTTGATTTGCTTGTGACGGAAAATGCAGAAGAAAATGCGCAACACGGTTTTGTTTTCGATGAAAAGGACGGCTTTTGCGGCACGTATCGAAATTATGGTGAGAATTACGGCAAAAAGGGGGGGCGTGTCCTCGCCCTTGCGGAAAACATGAGCCCGCCGGAAAATTGTTCCGTTTGCGATATGGCGGGAAAAATCCTTTTCCCCAGCCTTATCGATGTGCATGTGCATTTCCGCGATCCCGGAATGGAATGGAAAGAAGATATCGATACGGGCTTGGAGGCGGCTTTGCATGGCGGTTATTCGCATGTGTTCTGCATGGCTAACACGAGCCCGGTAAATGATAACGCGGGAATAACACGGTATATGCTTGAAAAAGCCCGGAATACGCACCCGTTCGGACCGTTTTTGCACCCAGTCGCTGCTGCCACCCTCGGACTGAAAGGGGAAGCGCTGGCCCCCCTCGGAGAAATGGCGGAAGCGGGCTGCACCGCCGTTTCCAATGACGGCGTGCCCCTATGCGATACGGAAATAGTCCGGCGCGTTATGGAGTACGCAAGCGATCTCGGCATGCTTTTCATCGACCATTGCGAAGATCCCTATCTTGCCCGCGGAGCGCATATGAATGAGGGAAATTTATCCGCGAAACTGGGCGTGAAAGGACAGCCTGACATAGGCGAGGCTTTGCAGGTCGGGCGTGATATCATGCTTGCCGAATATTTGAATTTGCCCGTGCATATCGCCCATGTTTCCTGCCGTAAAAGCGTGGAGCTCATAAGACGCGCGAAGGAGCGAGGCGTTGACGTTACGGCTGAAACATGCCCCCATTATCTCATTCTTGATGAAAATGCCGTTGATAATTACAATACCAATGCGAAAGTCAATCCTCCCCTGCGGACTTGGGACGATGTGCTCGCCATGCGCGAAGCTGTGAAGAGCGGAGTTATCGACTGCATGATAACGGACCACGCCCCCCATGCCGAACATGAAAAGGAGAACCCCCTTGATATGGTGCCCAATGGCATCAGCGGACTGGATACCGCCCTGACTTTGCTTTGGCAGCTCGTGTGCGAGGGCGTTTTGACGCAGGAGGATATTGTCAGAACCTATACAGTAAATCCTGCGAAGCGCTTTAAATTGCCTTACAATGGTTTTGAAAAAGGCGATGTTGCGGACTTTTTCTTTTTTGACCCGGAAATTGAATGGACGGCGGATAAGGAAAGTTTCTATTCAAAATCAGCCAATACGCCTTTCTTGGGACGAAAACTGCGGGGACGTGTCTGTGCCGCTTACCTCGGCGGTAAAAAAGTGCTGTAAGGTCGGATACGAAGACTGTTTTATGGCATATGGTGCCGTAGCCGGAATGAATACGGCTTTGTGTTGCCGCGGAAAATTATGAGGTTATCGAATTAAACCACCTGTTCAGCAGGTGGTTTTTTCCAGCTCTCTAAAGCTGTGTTTCTGGTGTGTTGAAATGGCAAGAGAATATGGAAAGGGCACGACAGGACAGGAAATTTTTATTTGTATCACGCCGCCTGTGTTTTTGATTATGATGTTATCATTACGGAGTACCGATGGATTTGTTTTTGTTTTCTGACAGCCGTTATTCGTCCAATTCACAACAAGCGCGGGTTATGAGTGAAAATTGGGTTGAAAAAAATATGTATTGCCCGCGTTGCGGAAATGCTCACCTTGAAAAGCAAAAAAACAATAGCCCGGTTTCTGATTATAAATGTTCAAAGTGTTTGAGCGAATATGAATTAAAAAGCAGCGGTAAGGCATTTAAAAATAAAATTCCTGACGGTGCTTATGGGAAAATGATTGAAAGAATATGTGCAAACAATAATCCTGATTTTTTCTTTATGCAATATGCTGATTCTCCTTTGACCGTTGTGAATTTTACTTTTGTTCCAAAGCATTTTTTCAGCCCTGAAATTATTGAAAAAAGGAATGCGCTGACGCAAAACGCCAGGAGAGCGGGCTGGATAGGCTGTAATATCTTATTTTCGGAAATTCCGGAGCAAGGCAGAATCGCGGTTGTTTCCGATGGGAAGATTGTTCCGAAACATGAGGTTCTTAGTCGGGCGGAGCATGTCCGTTTGTTTGATGTTGACGATATTGCCGCAAGAGGGTGGTTTTTTGAAGTTTTAAAATGCATAACCGGATTGAATGCCGTATTTCGATTAAACGACGTTTATCAATTTGAGGCTGTGTTATTTAAAAAATTTCCGCAGAATAAGAATATCAAAGCAAAAATACGGCAGCAGCTGCAATTTTTGCGGGACAGGGGCTTTGTAAAATTCTTAGGCAATGGCGTATACGAAAAAGTCTTTTAATGCTTTAACGGCGTGAACTTTTGAGCCCTCCAAAGCGCATTTTGCTGTTTCCTTTCTTTGTTTTTATCTGTTTTTTTGCGTTAATCATGCTCAAGCGGATTGATTGACGGAGGAAAATCGGACTTTATCATTCTTAAATTCACTTATACGGCACTATGTTTAAACGCATGGATGCTGATCATGAAAACGTTTTGTGCATTATCCGATAGGAACAAGTGTTTTTTATTGGGTAACTCTGTCATGTAACTTGTTGGCATTATCTTTGAATAGGCATGCCAAAAGCTTTGGCGAACAGCAAGGGGAAGTGTACGAGGTAAGCGTGTGCCGAAGAATGTGGTGAAAAGCAGGCAATGATTTTCAATACGGGGGAATGGTAAATCGAAGGTTCCCATACCTGATTGCTTGACAGCGGATTAAACAGAAAAAGGAAGTCGTTTGACTTCCTTTTTGAGATGGTCGGGACGACTGGATTTGAACCAGCGACCTTCTGCTCCCGAAGCAGACGCGCTGCCAGACTGCGCTACGTCCCGAAATTTTTATTTACCTGCTTGGATAACCAAACGTAATCCGGTAATAAGCAGAGTATGTTTGTTCAGCAATTACAATGACATAAAAGCAGGCAGGTGTTTCTTATGGAAGAAGAAAGAAGGTCATATGTCAATTGCTTATTATATCTTGGTGTTCGTTCCGAAAATTTGCGAACATGAAAAAAGGTAAATCAAAAAGGAAGCCGTATGACTTCCCTTCTCAAATGGTCGGGACGACTAGATTCGAACTAGCGACCCTCTGATCCCAAATCAGATGCGCTACCAAGCTGCGCTACGTCCCGAAATTTTTATTTTAGCCGTTAGCGTGCGATAACGCGGAAGTTGTCACGGCGGTTAGCGGACCATGCTTGTTCGTTGGAACCGTCAACAACAGGTTTTTCTTTGCCGTAGCTGATGATTTCCAATTGGTTGGGATTCACACCCAAGAGAACGAGATATTCGTATGCAGCCTTAGCGCGGCGTTCCCCGAGAGCCAGGTTGTATTCTTGTGTTCCGCGTTCGTCGGTGTGACCTTCGATTCTAACGCGGATGCTTGGGAATTGACGCATAATCGCTGCTTTTTGGTTGAGAACTTCGCGGTATTCGTCTTTGATGTCGTATTTGTCAAAATCAAAATAAATGATACCGTCTGTGATTTGCTGTGCTGCTACATCGATAGCTGCCAAATCTTGTTGTCCGGTTGGTTCAACAGGTGCAGTTTTAGAACATGCAGTAGCAAAAACTACCATAAACAAGAGCGCAAGAATTTTGATACTCTTCATATTATCTCCTCAAAACCAACAGAACAATGTCCATTAGGTCTAAAATGTTATGCGAAATACTTATCGATTATTTTTTACCCTGTCAAGAAAAATGTGCAAAAATTAAATATTTTTCTTTCCCGGCTGATAAACAAGGATAAGAACGCTTGCGAATATCGCCGCTATTCCGATTAAACCCCAAAGATTGAGGGCTTCGTGCAAAACGGCAAAACCCAAAACGGCTGCGCCGAGAGGTTCGCCGAGGCTGAGGGTTGCGGCTTTGGCGGTGTCGCAGTTTTTCAGACCCGCCATGACAAGGCAGTAAGCGAGGGCGGTTGCCAGAATGCCGAGCCCCAGGGCGACGGTAATGCCGCGTACGCTCAAAATCCATGCGCAGGGAAAGAAAACCCATATGGGAATAAGCAGGCATGAGGCTATGAGGAAAAGATAGGTCATCACCAGCTCAGGGCTGTTTTCCCGCACCAAATCTTTTGACTGGGAAAGGTAAAAAGCGTAAATCGTGCCTGCGGACAGCGGGAAGAGCAATGCGGTCACGCTGAACGTTTCAGTCCCGTTGAGGTTGAGCAGGACAAGCCCGAAAATAGCCATGGCGGTGCTGACATACCAGTTTTTCGACGGAATTTCCCCATAAAAAAGCAGACCGAAAACAGCCGCCATTATGGGCGTTGTGCCAATGGTGACGACAGTTCCCGCCGCAACGCCGGCTTTTTGCACGCCGAGGAAAAACGTGATCTGGAAACCTGCCAAAGCCGAGGCGGAAAGAAACAATTTAAAATAATCGGCTTTTAAAGGTTGAAAAAGTCTTTTGCCGTAACACCATGCGATAAGGAACATCCCCGCGACCAAAAGCCGCAGCGCCCCGACAATGAAAGGGGTCGCTTCGTCTGGCGCCAAGGCTTGTATGGTTCCGGAACCGCTGAAACATAAAGCTCCGAGAAAAACAAGCAGTGAGCCGTCTTTTTTGCTCTGATCCGCTTGGGATTTAACTGCCGTTGCATTGTTCATAACGTTTCCTAATTAAAAGTGACAGTATCTTCAATTTAGAAGATTTAAAAAATTTTGCAAGCGGAAAAGCATGCTTTATTGCAAGAAGTGATTTTTAATTCTTTTGTTCTTGCCGTATTGAACGCAAAACGGCATTCAAATGCTTTCGGCATTGGGGGGCGGTTTTTGCGGCGGATTGTTGAAAGCGGGCGAAATGAGAAAACGATATGAGCGACGGGAAAGAGGCGAAGTATGCAATGCGGCGGGAGCATTTCCTTATCACATCAGGAATTACATATATGAAAATTAAACTTTCAGGGGGAAACTTTTCCGAAAACCTTCCCCCTGCCCCCTTTCAATACGGCTTAATATTACAATAACATATTGATAAAATTAGATAATAAAACAAGCTCGGTATAGGTTTTGTCTATATTTTTTTGTTTTTAAAAAATAAAAAGGCATTATCGCTAATGCCTTTTTATCGATTGTTTTATTTATGATCAGCCTTGCAATTTGATAATGAGATTGGAAAGAACGTGTGACTGCGTTACCACTTCATTGACAGCTTGCTTTGCTTCAGCCATATTTTGGGCGTTTTCTTTCGCAATGCTGTTGATACTGTCAACGGATTGGGTGATTTCTTCACTGGTTGCGGATTGTTCTTCCGAAGCGGTGGCAATGGCGTGCACTTGGTCGGCGGTTGTGTCGGCAAGCTTTACAATGCCAAGGAGCGCTTCGCCGGCGTCACTTACCATTTCGGTGACTTTTTCAATCTTTTCTACGGCGTTCGCCACAAGATGGGTATTGTCAATGGTTGATTTCTGAATGGAAGCGATAGCATTGCCCACATCCGTGGTGCTTGCCATGGTTTTTTCGGCAAGGTTTCTTACTTCGTCGGCAACAACCGCAAATCCCCGTCCGGCTTCACCTGCCCGTGCGGCTTCGATGGCGGCGTTCAGAGCAAGCAAGTTTGTCTGGTCGGCAATATCGGAGATCACGTTCATAATCTCATTGATAGCTTGCGCATGTTCGGAAAGAATACCCATTTCCGTTTGGAGTTTCAGGGATTCGCCGCGCACGTCCTGCATTGCTTTCACGCATTCCTGCATTGATTCCGAACCGGCTTGCGCTTCGGAGCGGACTGTTGCGGCACTGTCTGCGGTGGAGCCTGCGTTTCTGGCGATTTCAAGAACGGTTGCGTTCATTTCTTCAAGCGCGGTGGCGGTTGTGGCGACACGGTCCGCTTGGTCTTGGGCGCCGTTTTCGGAAAGTTCTATTTGAGTGGAAAGCTGTTCGGAAGCGGAGGAAGCGATAGCGGCGACCTGTTCCAATTCTTTCGCAACATCCTGCATATTATGGTGGGCTTGTTCAATTTGCTGGGCTGCCAATGTTTGGTTGGTCACATCTATCCATACGGTGATCACATCCGTGATGTTGCTTTCCTTATCTTTGATAAGTTCTGTCGCAACGTCCACATAATAGGTCTTATCTTTCAGCGGGGTGTATTCGGCTGCCAAAAGGCTTTTCGCTTCCCTTGAGTTGATGGCGAGTGAAATTTGCGTTTCCCTGCCGGAATTGCGGTAGAAAAATTCGCCGGAAGTCATGCCTATGCAGTCAGCCAAAGGCTTTTGGTTTTCAGTCAGACTGAGCATTTGGGTGTTGGCATATTTAAGCTTGTTGTCCGAACCGAAAACAGCGGTGGGTGTCGGCAGGCTTGCAAGAATTTCTTGTGAAAATTCAAGGGTTTCTTTCATTTTATTAACCATGAGGATAATATTGTTGAATACCCCGATATGCTTGCTGCCGTCATCAACTTCATAATCGCCGGCAATGACTCTGTCCGCGAGATTTACCAGTTCGCCGGGGTCTGCGCCAAGCTGTTTCGCAACGGACTTGCTGATATAAATGGTAAGCACAATGCCAAGCAAAACAGCTAAGAGAGCGGTTATGTACAGAGTGGTCACGGCGCTGTTTTTAACATTGTCGTATTGTTGGCGTACGGCTTGGGAAAGATTTTGGGCGAGCCTGCCAAGTTCGTCCAATTGTTCCGATTCGTTGGTGACGGAAGCTTGGAATGCTCGAGCAAATTCGATGAATTGCTGCAAATCGTCCACATACTTTAAAATATTACCGCATACGCCGCTGAATTTTTCGCTTCTGTCGCTGTACATGGCGGCAAATCCGTCCAATTCCTCCATGTGCTCAAGAAATTCGTTCAAATTCTCTTGCGTGGAAATACGCAAATACGCTTCCAAATGGGCTTCGATTTCAAGCATGTTGGTATGGATGGCTTGAATGGCGACCAAATTGGCTGCTCCGCCGCGGATAAGGCGGGATTGTTCTTCTTTGACGATTGCTGTGATTTGTTGTTCAATATTTTCAAAATCATTGTTGATAATTTTGGTATGTTCTGAAAGTGCGTTGAAATCACCGATCATGGTATCGACTGAAACAATGAGCTGGCTGATTTCTTTTTCATAGGCTGTAACGGCATTGACAGTTGATTCCGCTTTGGCGAATTTGCGGACATTGGCGGCATGGCTGCTCGCATTGGTAATGTGTTCTTTGATTAGTTTAAAATAACTGGGGTCATCATTGGAAACGGCAAGAATGGCGACTTCCTTGGCAAGCGCCGTTTGTGACGCCGCATCTTCTGTTTCCGTAATAAGGTATTTCATGCGTTGCATGTCATTGATCTTATACCATGAAATACCTGCAAGCACTATTAAAAGCAAAATAATAGCGCTAAAAACAAGGGATAATTTAACTGATAGCCTCATACAGCCTCCAAAAAATATGTTAACTACCCTAATCGGTAAGCAGCCATTAAAAGATAGGGTGAAAACAAAAAAAATAGGGAAATTATCCCTATTTTTTCTATTTTTTACAGTCTGCTTTGCACGTAAGGAATTAACCCGCCGCGCCGCAGCAGGTCCTGCATCGAAGGCGGAAGGGGGGGGAAAGGAATTTCAACGCCGGTCGTCAAATTGCGGATAAGCCCCGCGTCAGTATCCACTTCCAGGTTGTCGCCGTCGCCGATTTTTTCCACTTCGTCGCCTATTTCAAGCAGCAGCAAGCCCATATTGAAACTGTTGCGGTAAAAAATGCGCGCAAAACTGTGAGCGATGACTATGGGCATGCCGGCTCCGACAATGGCGACGGGAGCGTGTTCACGCGAGGAGCCGCACCCGAAATTGCGTCCCGCGACCATGATGTCGCCCTGGCTCACGCGTTTTATCCAATCGGGCTCCAAGCCTTCCATGCAGTTTTCCCCGAGTTTTTTGGCATCGGTCGTCACTAAAAACCGTGCGGGAATGATAGCGTCGGTATCTATATGATCACCCACTTTATGGGATTTTCCTTGATATTTCATTGTTTCCTCGCTTCTTATAATGCTTTTGGACTGCCGATGACGCCAAGAACCGCACTTGCGGCTGCGACAGCAGGATTAGAAAGATAAACTTCGGACTGCAAACTTCCCATACGTCCTTTGAAATTGCGGTTTGTCGTCGCAAGGGAGCGTTCGCCGTCCGCCAAAATTCCCATATGTCCGCCAAGGCAGGGACCGCAGGTGGCGGGTCCGACAATGCAGCCTGCGTCCATGAAGATTTCAAGAAGTCCTTCTTTCATGGCTTGTTTCCAAATTGTCGGCGTTGCCGGCAAAATGATGCAGCGGACATCTTTGGCTACTTTTCTGCCTTTAAGAATGGCTGCCGCCTCGCGCATATCGCTGATGCGCCCGTTTGTGCATGAACCGATAACAACCTGGTTCAAAGGCAATTCGCCCACTTCGGAAACGGGCTTCACGTTTTCGGGCAAATGCGGGCAGGCGACCACAGGTTCCATGCCGTTCACATCGAAAACAAGCTCCCGTTCGTAGCTGGCGCCCTTATCCGCGCCGATACGCACAGGGTTCGGATTTTTATGCGCTTTGCAGTATTCAAGCGTTTTGTCGTCGGAAGCGAAAAGCCCGGCTTTTCCGCCTGCTTCAATCGCCATGTTCGCCATGGTAAGGCGGCCTTCGACAGAAAGGCTTTCAATGGCTGTGCCGTCAAACTCCAAGGCTTTGTATAACGCGCCGTCAACGCCGATTTTTCCGATAGTGGTCAAAATCAAATCTTTTCCGCCCACATATTCAGGCAGGGTGCCGTTAAAGGTGACGCGAACGGTCGGAGGGACTTTAAACCATGTTTCGCCAAGCGCCATGGCTCCGGCGATGTCCGTGCTGCCCATGCCCGTGGCAAACGCTCCGAGTCCGCCGTATGTGCAGGTATGGCTGTCGGCACCGATGACGATGTCTGCCGGTTTCACAAGTCCTTGTTCAGGCAAAAGGGCGTGTTCGACCCCCGCTTCGCCGCCTTCGTAATAGTGGGTGATACCGTAAGCACGTGCAAATTCGCGTGTTCCTTTGACTTGGTTTGCGGAATCAATATCTTTTTGAGGAGTGAAATGGTCCATGACAAGAGCGATTTTATCCTTGTCAAAAACATCTTTCGCGCCCATTTGCCTGAATGATTTGATCGCCAGCGGCGCCGTGATGTCATTGGCAAGAACGAAATCCACTTTACAACGTACAATTTGGCCTGCTTCACGGATTTCTTCGTCCGCATGCATCTGCAGTATTTTTTGAGCAAGGGTATGAGCCATTCTAATCTCCTTTTACAGCTCGGAATAACGTATATATCTTATTGATTTTTCAAAATCTTGCAACTAGTAATTTTCGTCCTTTTCTTTGCGGACTATGCGGTTCATCGCGTCAACGTAAGCCTTGGCGCTGGAGGTGATGATGTCGTGGTGGGAGGCGCGTCCCGTAACGGTTATGCCGTTTTCGGCAAGGGTGACGGTCACTTCGCCCTGGGCGTCCGTTCCGCCGGTTACGGCATTGACGGCATAGCGTTCCACTTCGGGGCTTCTTTCCAGAATATCCGCAATGACATTGAACACGGCATCGATAGGACCGACCCCGAGCCCCGCCCTGCATTTTATCTCGCCTTTGACTTCCAGAGAAATGGCGGCGGTAGCGGGCAAAATATCCGTAGAACTGTGCACGGAAACGGAAAGCAGTTTGAAACTGTCGGGCATGCGGTAGACTTCGCCGACGACAAGGGATTCGATGTCTTCGTCATGAATGGTTTTCTTCTTGTCCGCAAGAGCTTTTATGGCATTGAAAATTTGTTCGAACTGTTCTTCCGTCAAATCGGTGATGTTCAGACTTTCCAATTTGCTGCGCACCGCATTGCGTCCTGAATGCTTGCCTATCACAATGTCGGAACTTATCCGCCCGATACTTTGCGGAGTCATGATTTCATAGGTTTCACGGTTTTTGAGCATGCCGTCTTGGTGTATGCCTGATTCGTGGGCGAACGCATTGCCCCCGATAATGGCTTTGTTGGCGGGGATAGGCTTGCCTATGATCATGGAGAGCAGGCGGCAGGATGGGAAAAGCTGTTCTTTGACAATGCCGGTTTCCAAATGGAACAAATCCCTGCGCACATTGAGCGCCATGACGACTTCTTCCAAGGACGTGTTGCCCGCCCGTTCCCCGATACCGCAAAGAGTGACTTCCGCCTGTCTTGCGCCCGCCCCGATGGCAGCCAAGGTATTGGAAACGCTCAACCCTAAATCGTCATGGCAATGCACGCTGAAAACCGCCTTGTCCGATACCGGGCAATTTTTAATCACGTAGCCGATGAGTTCCGCGTAATCGCTTGGAATCGCATAGCCTACGGTATCGGGCAAATTGATGACGGTCGCCCCGGCATTGATTGCGGTTGCGGCGGCTTTCACCAAAAAATCCTTGTCGGAGCGGGAGGCGTCTTCGGCTGAAAATTCCACCACCGGACAAAGGCTTCTTGCGAATTTCACTCCCTTTTCAATCATAGCCAACACTTCTTCGGGCTCTTTGCGGAGCTTGTATTGCATGTGAATGGGAGAAGTCGCCAAAAACGTGTGGATACGGGGGTAATTGGCGTTTTTGATCGCTTCCCATGTGCGTTCGATATCTTTTTCCATACAGCGGGCAAGCCCTGCCACCTGGCAGTTTTTCACTTTTTCCGCAATGGCTTTGACAGCTTCAAAATCTCCTTGGCTTGAGGCTGGAAAACCCGCTTCAATGCAGTCAACTCCGAGTTTTTCAAGCTGTTCCGCAAGGCGCAGTTTTTCCTGCAGGTTCATGGTCGCTCCGGGGCTTTGCTCTCCGTCGCGAAGCGTCGTGTCAAAAATGTAAACTCTGTTATTCATAGCTCCTCCAGTCAGGCTGTTGTTTTTAAAAAAGCCTGCCAAAAAATATTTGACAGGCGACTTATGTAATATATTGTATTTATTTCTTTTTTTATTCACAAGTGCCGTCACCTGACTTTTGCAGCCGGCGCAATAGGCTGTGCTTTCTGTTTGGCATATATACGTAAGTATAGACGATACCGCAGATGATATAAACGAAAATGACGGCGAACATGAAGAAAAACGGCTCGCTGAAAAGCAGAATCAATATGAGCATGGCGGCAACGAGAACGCTGAAAGGATGTTCTTTGACAAAGCCGTATTCTTTAAATGAAAAATACCGTACGCGGCTCACCATCAAAAGGGGCGCCAATATGCATAAAAACAACGTGAACTGTGGTAAATACGGTAAAAAACTTTCAGGCAGATAAGGAACGAAAACCACAAAGGCGGCTAAGGTGCAGCCTGCCGCAGGACTTGGCAGACCGATGAAGAAACGCTTGGAAACAACAGCGACATCGACATTGAAACGCGCCAGACGCAGCGCAGCGCAAGCCACGAACAAAAAGGAAACGGCGGTTCCCAGTTTGCCGTACGCCTCCAATTGCCATGTCCACGCAAGTACGCCGGGAGCAAGCCCGAAAGCGACCATATCCGCCAACGAGTCAAACTCGATGCCGAATTGGCTTGCCGTATTGGTCAGACGGGCGACTTTTCCGTCAAGTCCGTCCAGAACCGCGCTTAAGAAAATGGAAAGGGCTGCAGCTTGGAATTGTCCTTTAAAGCAGTATGTCACGCATAAAAAAGCCGCAAACAAGCTTCCTGCCGTAAAAAGGTTGGGAAGCACGTAAACGCCTTTATGCGGTTTTTTCCGTTCAGTCATAATTTTGCCTTATAGTTTTGTTTTTTGGGCTCAGCCTTGTTTTTTGGCGATGATGCTTTGCCCCGCAAAAACTTGTTCGCCGATTTTCACGGCGCTTTCATATTCATCCGGAATATACAAATCAACCCGCGAACCGAAACGGATAAGCCCGAAACGCTGCCCGCGTTTCAATGTGTCGCCTTCGTCGGCGCGGCAAACGATACGGCGGGCGATAAGTCCGGAGATCTGCACAAAAACCCAAGACTTGTCTTGCCCGTCTGTGACAAGATAGGCGCAGCGTTCATTGTCCGTGCTTGCCTTGTCAAAAGACGCATTAAGAAATTTGCCCGGAAAATAAGCGATTTTCTGCAATGTGCCGGAAACGGGGCTTCTGTTCACATGCACGCTGAACAGATTCATGAAAATGGAAATGCATGTTTTTTCTTCACCGGAAACAGGATCTTGTTTTTTTTGAATACGGATGATTTTACCATCGGCGGGACTTACCGCTATGTTTTCGGCGCTTGGCACGACACGCTCGGGGTCACGGAAGAAGTAAACGCTGAACCACAAAAGCGCAAGAAAAAGCAGTGCGCCCAAATAGCATTGGAATATTGCAAAAATTACTGCCGTTACGGCAAGCAAAGCGATGACGGGATACCCCTCTTTCGCAATGCCTATGGATTCGTTTTTCATAGTCAACTCGTTTAATGTTTTTTTTTATTTTAGAAGAATATGCGATTTTGTCAAGCAACGTCCGTTTATGAAAGGAAAAATATGCGTCGGCTTCGGCAGGCGCTTCTGGCGGGGGGTGGGGCAAGGCGGAAAAGGGGCTGTAAAAAGGACGGGCAAGACAATGCCTGCATAAGGGGGTGAAAGCAGAAATAAGGAGCGGGTACGGTTTTCCTGCATGACGTATTGCGCCGCCTGAACGGTTTACATCCGGAAAGTCAGCAGTCATAGCGTTTTTATTCTGTTCAAAAACCGTATTTTCATCATGCCCGAACACGGTACGGCATGAAATTTTCAACGGAATTTTGTGATTTTTTTCAAGATGTGTTTTTTTTGTAAAAAGTTTGGCATAATATGAGGCTAAAACTTGACTAATACGATAATTTGTGCGAAATTTAACATATAGAATATTTTTATTCGGCAAATTTAAGAGAGGATTTTCCAATGGCTAAGTCAATTTATGTGGGTAATTTACCATGGTCAACATCAGAAGAACAATTAAAACAGCTCTTTGAACAATTCGGTTCCGTGCTTTCAACCAAGCTTATTCATGACCGTGACACCGGCAAACCGAAAGGTTTCGGTTTTGTTGAAATGGAAGATGAGGAAGCTCTTAAAGCGATAGAAAAATTAAATGCTTCCGAATATGGCGGACGTACTCTCAAAGTGAATGAAGCAAATCCCAGAAAAGAAAAGTAATTTTTTAATTGCCGTACGATTGGGCGATTTTTGATATGCGAAAAGCGCGCAGGGAAAATACAGCCTGCGTGCTTTTTTATTGCCGGTATCCGTTTATTCGCTCATTGCTTTTTATTGTCAACGGCTTCTTTTTATTGATTGACGGTTTGAAATCATGGTGAAACCATAGCTTGTTTTTTGCGATATTTTTTACAGTATGATAAAAAATTTTCTTATGTGCCGATAATCCGTTTTTTTATAACCGTCTGCCATGCTGCAGCAATGTATTTTTTCCGTATGTTCTCTTCGCAAATTTCCGCGGCTGGAAATTTTAACGGCGGGACGGCGTTGTTTTTCCGGGCGAAGTTTGTCCGGTTTATTGAAATGATTGTTTGAAAATCCGAAGAGCGGTTGATATGCGGCAAAAAATCCGGCGGAAAATTTTGCGGACCAAAAATCCCGTTAAAAAAAAGCCGCCCTGCTGCGGACGGCTTTTTACAAGGCAATATGGATTATGTTATTTTTGTGTTAAATTTTTTCTGAAAAACGCCTCTATCGTGTCAAAGGGAATGATGTCCGTCCTGTCGTATAAATCCGTGTGCACGGCGCCGGGGATAATCATCAATTCCTTGTTGTCGCCCCGCAGTTTTTTGAAGGCATCCTCGCCGAAGTAGCGTGAATGGGCATTTTCGCCGTGAATTATCAACACGGCATTCTCAATCTCGTCCGCGCGGCTCATAAGCGGAAAAGTGATGAACGGTATCGGAGCCGTGGCGTTTCTTCCCTGATTGGAGTTGAGCGAGCGGGGATGGTAACCGCGCTGCGTTTTGTAATAATCGTAATAATCTTTCAGGAACTGAGGTGCGTCAGCGGGCAGCACATCCGGAACGCCCCCGGCGGCCTTCTGAAAGCCGTTGCGATAATCTTCGGTACGCTGTGCGGCAAGAGCCTTACGAAGTTTGTTGCGGGCTTCGGCGCTGTCGTCCGCATCGAAATAACCATTGGCATTTACACGGCTCATGTCGTACATCGTGGACGCCACGGTCGCTTTAATACGTGGGTCGGCGGATGCGGCGTTTATGGCGAGACCTCCCCAGCCGCAGATGCCGATGATGCCGATGCGCTCGGAATCGACCATGTCGTTTGTTGACAGAAAGTCGATTGCGGCACTGAAATCTTCAGTGTTGATATCGGGTGATACGATATAACGCGGTTCGCCGCCGCTTTCGCCCGTATAAGATGGGTCGAAGGCAAGCGTTAAAAAGCCTCTTTCCGCCATTGTCTGGGCGTAAAGTCCGGAAGCCTGCTCTTTCACCGCCCCGAAAGGACCGCTCACCGCAAGGGCGGGCAATTTTCCTTTGGCGTTTTTAGGTTGGTACATGTCAGCTGCAAGCGTTATGCCGTAGCGGTTGACGAACGTTACTTTTTTGTGGTTTACCTTTTCGCTTTTAGGAAAGGTTTTGTCCCATTCATCCGTTAAGTTCAGTTCTTTTGTTTTCATGATCACTGTTCCTTTTAAGTTTGCGGCATTTTTAGGCGCCTCGGCGGCGGCGTTCAAAGCCAGAAAAAGCCCTGCGATAAAAAATAATCCCATAAGCGTGCGTTTCATAGTTTGCTCCTAAACATTTTTGCCCATTTCATAGGCTTCAATGAGTTTTCTGTTTCCTTTGATTTCTCCAACGGCATTCACTCCGCCGCAAAAGACAACGCCTGCTAAACGGGATTTCGGATAGCACGCTGTCCAGCCTGAAAGTCCTTGCACGGCACCGTCGGTGGCATGTCCGTCATCTTCGGCGGCAGCCGCAAGAAGATAAATGTCCCGAAAAAGATAATCCGTGCCGTACAGCGGATTTGTCCTGTCAAGCATGGTTTTCATTTGTCCGCACATTTCATAATAATAAATCGGGGTTGCGAACACCATGACATCTGCTTGTTTCATTTTTCCAATAATGGCGTTTGCGTCGTCTTGGATTGTGCAGCGTCTTGTTTTTTGGCAGGAAAGACAGCCCTTGCAAAAACCGATGTTTTTATCGTATAAGCAGATTTTTTCAGCAGTATTCCCGGCTTCTTCCGCACCGCGTATGAAAGCGTCGGCAAGGGTTTCGGAATTGCCGTTTTTCCTCGGGCTTGCCGAAAGTATTAAAACGTTTTTACCCATGTCAGCTCCTTTTCGTTTTTCTCACTTTACTAAAAGCCGTTGGGAAGACAATACACGTTTTTTGAAAAAACTTGCCTGATATTTTCACTTTTCATCAATAAGGGAGTGAGTTTTGCCTTTTTGAAAATTTATGGGCAAACCTTTGATTGTTTTAAAGACAAAACCTTTTACTTTAGCATACCATAAACACATTCCAGCAACGTTAATGCAAGCACAATATTTATCATCTGATAGTATTTGAGGTAATATTTTTGAATCAGTATTCCTAATCCGATCCACGTTATCGTTGCAACAGCTCCAATCGTTGCGATAATCATTTCGAATAATAACAAAATGCCAAGGGATGTGCTGTAATCGGTAATGTAGCCTGTCAACGCGGTAATGCCAAACATATATATTTTGACATTCACAAATTGAAGCATAAAGCCTTTTATAAAAGATGCTGATTTGCTGTCGTTGCCCATATCGGGTTTACTTACAGCAATATGAAAAGCTAACCACAAAATATAGGCTGCTCCGATATATTTTAAAATATTCAAAACATTAGGGAGAAAGCTGCTTATTCCGAAAACAAATATTGCACAAATGGTCTGAACGACATAATAGCCTGCAATTATTCCTGAAAAGAGCGGTTTTCCCTTTTTCCATCCATAATTTGTTACTGTATTCAGCGCGAGAATGTTTCCCGGTCCCGGTGTAAAAGCGTTGATGATACAATATAAGAAAAAACTGGTTAGAATATAGATCGGCATGAATTTTTCCTCCATGCCAATCAGTATATCATGTCTTTCTATTCATAGAAAATTCTATTTAGAAATGCTTATCCATAGGTTAAAACTATATGGATGGGTTACCGTATTTTTTCAGGGCATTCACATATAGTCGCCCTAATTCAGATAACTCCTGTTTCTCGTTCAAAATATATCCAATGTGCATTTTTTCGTCTTCCGCAAGTGGAACCGCAATGATTGTATCCCCCTGTAAATATCTTGGGAAAATGCCGCTTGATATGGTGTAAGCGTCCATACCGATCATTAAATTGACAATGGCGCCTCTGTCACTCACTTTAATTATTTTTTCTGTCGGAACCGCACTGAACAATTCTTCTGCAAAATAAGAAGATTCATAGTTGCCCTGTATAAAATTAAGCCGTGGATATTGTTCAAGTTCTTTTAGCGTAACGAATTGTTTTTCAGCCAAAGGGTGCGCAGATCGCATAAACACATGAGGCTTGGCGGTGAATAATTCATAAAAAACCAGTTTTGCTTCTTCCAACGTTCTGCGAATAACCGCCTCATTGTTCTTGCAGAGATAAAGAATGCCTAAATCGCTAAACTGGTTTTTGACGTCTTTAATAATTTGGTGGAGCTGTGTCTCATTCAAAATAAATTCAAAGCGTTCTTGTCCAAACTGCTCTACCATTTCAACAAAAGCGTTCGTTGTAAAAGTGTAGTGCTGCGTTGAAACTCCAAATCTGGTTTTTGGGGGCAGATGAGAGATGTATTTGTCCTCTAATAACTCCATTTGCTGGATTACCTGCCGGGCATATCCTACAAACTCTGCACCTTCCTTCGATAATGCAATACCAGAACGGCTCCGAATAAAGATGGTTATATCTGCTTCTTTTTCAATATCTTTGATGGCATTTGAGAGACTTGGCTGTGAAATATACAGTTTTTTGGCTGCTTCTGTAATTGAACCGTTCTCAACAACAGCAATGATATATTTCAACTGTTGTATCGTCATGTTATCACTACCTTTTAACCGGGCATTTTTCCCGTTCTAACATTCATTAATCAGAATTTTTCCTATCACCACATTTTAAATGGTATGAACATTGGTGCTTGACAGCCCGCAGGGCGACTTGAAACGCATTTTCCGTTTCCGGTCCGTTCATTGGGCGTATTCTTTTAACGCCTTGCAGGCTTTTGCGATTTGTTCCGCATTGACGCCGGAAAAAGCCAGGCGGACGAAGTTTTCCGTTTCATGGGCTTGCTTTTTGCCGAAATGTTCGCGGGTGCAAAAAGAAACACCTGTCTTTACAAGCACATCTTCCGCAAATGCGGCGTAATCGCCGCCGAAGCCTTTTTTCGCCATGAGTTTGGTCACATTGGGATACAGATAAAAAGCGCAGTTCGGACTCGGACAGTGGACGCCGTCAACTTCGTTGAGCAATGTTACCGCCAAATCACGGCGTATGCGCAGCTCGTCAATGATTTTCTTATTTTCGCTTTCAGGCAGGGCGAGGGCAGCCAAAGCTCCGTATTGGGTGAAATGCGGGGTGCATGATTCTATGTTGACATTGAGTTTTGAAAGCTGCGGGATATATTTTTCAGGTGCGATCATCGCTCCCACGCGCCAGCCGGTCATGGCGAATTTTTTGGAAAACGTGTAAAGCAGGACGCAATGTTCGCGGACTTCCTCAATTTCTAAAACGGACGTTGATTTTCCCTCGTAGCGGATATCGAAATACGCCTCGTCTATGAGCGCCGTCAAATTATGTTTTAAAATCAGTTCCGCCAGTTTTTCACGTTCTTCCTTGCTTGCTTCCGATCCCGTAGGGTTTTGAAAGTCATTGACGATGATACAGGTCGTTTTCGGGGTAATGGCTTTTTCCAAGGCTTCAATGTCAATGGCGTATCCCCGTTCCGTTTCCAAAAAGCCATAGGGTTTCGCCGTTCCGCCTAGAAATTCGATAAATGATTCATAAATCGGAAAACCGGGGTTCGGGAACAGGACTTCGTCGCCCTCGTTCATGAAGCCGAGCAGAAATTTGGCGATGACAGGCTTGCCTCCGGTTTGGATAAGAACGCTTTCAGGCGTGAAAGCCGTTTTGCGGGTGGCGTTGATTTCTTCCGCAAGGGCTGCCCGAAGAGGCATGATGCCGGCAGCGGGGCAATAGCCGGTTTTTCCGTCCCGTACGGCTTTGAACATCGCTTCCGTCACAGGTTCTGGAGTTTTAAAATTTAAATCGCCCAAATGGAACGGATAAACAATATTTCCCTCTTCTTGGTGTCTGGCTGCCCGCAAGGCGACTTGAAACGCATTTTCCGTTCCCAGTTTATTCATTCTTTTCGAGAGCATGGCAACTCCTTTTCATTTGACCGGCATACAGGAAAAAACCTGAATTTGGTGATTTGTGTCCCTTGTTTTCATGACAAGATGTTTTTTCCGAATTGCTGCAAACCATATTAGCTTTTTTAACGGCGCATGCATGGATTTGCCTGCCCGCCGGCTGCGGTCAGGAGCGGCAAGGAGAAACGAAATCAATAAAAATACAGCCCCGCATACCCCACAACCCGGCTTGTGTCGCCGGAAACGCTTGCCGAAGTATCATAACCGGCAAGACGGCAGTTTTGCAAGTTTAATTTTTTGGCGGCAAGCACGGCGACATATGCTCCAAGCACTCCGCACATGCTGATGTCATTTTCGATAACGGTCCGGATGAGGGCTTTTTCATTCATGGCGCGTATGGCGTCCAATGCCAGGAAATCTTTGCGCTTGTTTTCTTTTTCTGCGGCAAAGTGGTTCATATCCGAACTGACGACAAGTCCGGTTTCTTCATGTTCCTGCATGCATTGCGATATGCTTTCCGCCATTTGGGGTAAATTTTCTATGCCTGCCAGAGAAACAGGGACGATTTCAAGTTCTTCCCCCATGGTATATTGTAAAAAAGGCAAAATAACCTCTATGGAATGTTCTTTTTGATGTGCCAGGTAATCTTTGCGGAACCATTTTGTTTTCAGGAGCCTGTCCGCAATATCTTCGGCTACGGGCACCCGCCCGAACGGGGTCGTGAACGCGCCGCTTTCCCAAACCGCCCCGTGTCTGCCCAGTCCCGTATGGTTCGGGCACAGCATGATGAGCTTGCGGGGCAGATGTATTTCCGCCAGTGTTTCTGCGGTGATTTTTCCCGAATAGATATGTCCGGCATGGGGGAGAAGGCAAATTCTCGTTTTTTGCTTTGTTTGGAATTTTAAAGTATTTTCCGCCGCGTTGCCGTTGAAAGAAAATTTCCCCTGAAAAAATGCCTGCATGTTTTTTTCAAGCTGTATTTCATTTTCTTCATAAAACAAACCTGCAAACTGCATTTCGCGTATCATATGTCTTTCCTGCCCGTCGGCGGTGTCATGAATGGTTTTTGTAAAATTTTTTTATGGACAACAGCCGGTTTCAGTATGGTGCAAAACGGAATAAAACTCAAGCTCCCCGTCCGGCGTGTTTTAAACGAAAAGGGATGAATTTGCCGGATACAGTGTTGCATAATGTTGCATATTGCAATAAAATGATTTGGTATGCAATAAAAAGGAGAAAATCATGTCAAGTGTAGCAATACGATTGTCTAAAGAATTTATTAACCAAGCGGAAAAATATGCCAAAATCAATATGCGGACTGTTCCCAAGCAAATTGAATACTGGGCTATGCTCGGGCGCTGTGCGGAGGATAATCCTGATTTGTCCTTAGACGTTATAAAAGATTGTTTGCTGGCTCAGGAAGAAGTTAAACAAGGACAAATTTCAGCTTTTGAGTTTCGCAATGAGTAATATGCAGGTTTCAAACAAACACATTTAAAAAAGCGTATAAAAAGCTGCATGAAAACCAGTTGAAAGCGGTTAATGAAGCAATTCGGGATAGTATGAAAGACCCTAAGCTTGGAATATTGAAAAAAGGAGATTTGAATATCGTCAGAGTATATAAATTTAAAATCTCAACGCAATTGATGCTGCTTGCTTACAGTTTTGAAGAACATACTCTTATTCTTACATTATTGGGTTAGATTCTCATGAAAATTTTTATCGAAATCCAAAAAATAACTAGAGCCCGTTTTCTCAAACCGCTTTAAAATCTGACAGCAAGCGATAAGGGCAGGCTTTTATAAATTATTTGCAGGTTATCATAATATGTTGGGCTTATAGGCTTTTTTTGGGGAAAATATGGAGCAACGCAAAAAGAATCAAAGCATATTGGTGGGGTCGAGGTCCAGGCTCAGGCGCATATCGTTATTTTGCAAAATGTTTTGTTTGGGCAGGCAGGAGGCGTAGAGCGTTCTGACGGCATTCCAGTTTTCCGCCCGTATGAAGCATTGAAAGCGGAGCCTGCCTTGCAGAAGAGCGAGCGGTGCGGGAATGGAGCCTGTCGCCCGTATGCCCGTCTGCGCAGCTTTTTGTTTGATTTCTTTGCTGAAATTTTCCCAAATTTGTCTGGCTTCCGCCTTTTCTTTCGGAAACGAACAGCGGATAAGGGCGAGTTTGGCAAAGGGCGGATAGCTCCGTTTTTTGCGCCGGGAAATTTCTTGGGCGTAAAAAGTCAAATAATTTCCT